>NZ_JAMSHL010000060.1:0-1301 GCF_026521175.1 Aminobacter sp. MET-1
ATGAATCTGACTGTTTTCGGCATTGGCTATGTTGGTTTGGTACAGGCGGCGGTGCTGGCCGAGGTCGGGCATGACGTCGTCTGCGTCGATATCGATGCAGCCAAGGTCGAGCGGCTGAACCAGGGTTTCATCCCGATCTTCGAGCCCGGGCTGGAGGCTTTGGTGCGCGAGAACCACGCTGCCGGCCGTATCGTTTTCACCACCGATGCGGCGATGGCCGTGCGCCATGGCGAGATCCAGATGATCGCTGTCGGCACGCCGCAAGGCGAGGATGGCTCGGCGGACTTGAAATATGTGCTGTCGGTGGCCGATGCGATCGGCCGCGAGATGGACGAGCCCAAGATCGTCGTCGGCAAGTCGACCGTGCCAGTCGGCACCGCCGACAAGGTGCGCGAAGCGATTGCGGCGGCGCTGAAGGCGCGCGGGCGGGACGATCTCGCCTTCGACGTCGTCTCCAATCCGGAATTCCTGAAGGAAGGCTCGGCGGTTGCCGACTGCATGAAGCCCGACCGCATCATCGTCGGCACCGAGAGCGAAAACTCCGAAGCGGTGATGCGCGAGCTCTACGCGCCGTTCAACCGCAACCATGAGAAGATCATCGTCATGGACGTGCGCTCGGCCGAGTTCACCAAATACGCCGCCAATTGCATGCTGGCGACCAAGATCAGCTTCATGAACGAGATGGCCAATCTCGCTGAGCTGCTCGGTGCCGACATCGAGGAGGTGCGCAAGGGCATCGGCTCGGACCCGCGCATCGGCTACCACTTCATCTATCCCGGCCTCGGCTATGGCGGCTCGTGTTTCCCCAAGGATGTGCGCGCGCTGATCCGCACGGCCGAAGACGTCGGTTTCGAGCCGCTGCTCTTGCAGTCGGTCGAAGACCGCAACAACGCCCAGAAGGCGGTGCTGTTCGACAAGGTGAAGGCGCATTTCAACGGCGATCTCCAGGGAAAGACCTTTGCGCTGTGGGGGCTGTCGTTCAAGCCCAACACCGACGACATGCGCGAGGCGCCGGCCCGCGTGCTGATGGAAGCGCTGTGGGCCGCAGGCGCCAAGGTCCAGGCCTACGATCCCGAGGCGATGAACGAAGCGCAGCAAATCTACGGCCAGCGCGACGACCTTCTGCTGTGCGGCACCAAGGAGGCGGCCCTGCGCGGGGCGGACGCGCTGCTGATCGCCACAGAATGGAAGAACTTCCGGGCGCCGTCCTTCGAGCTGATCAGGCAGCAGCTCTCGACAGCCGTCATCTTCGACGGGCGAAATCTCTACGACCCGGCGGTCGTCGCCCGCCACGGCATCAC
>NZ_JAMSHL010000061.1:0-1283 GCF_026521175.1 Aminobacter sp. MET-1
GCCACGCGCGATCAGCAGGTTGGAAACTGATCCGAGTTCCTTGGATCCAATTCCGGGATCGTAAACAGACGGCAATGCACCGGACACCCCCTGAGACAGTAGCAAGGTGATCAGGAGAAATAGAGGAGGGCTAAGAGTATCGTCGTATTGGTCTTCGGGCCGATCGGCGAGCTCGGTGTCCGCGTAGCGCATCATCGTCAGCGGCGCAGCAACACAGCGCCACATCGTTATGGGGTAAAACACCAACCAGGACACCAACTCATACAGAAGTTCCTCAAGCGACTTCAGCAGTTTCATAAAGTCCAAGCGCCATCTCCATGCTGCCTGGGTCGCGCCGGCCCGCTCCGCCTCTGTGGATCAAGTCTAAACTGCCAGCCTCGCAAGCCTCAAGCACCATGCAGCCCGTCAAGAAGCGAGACGAGTAGTCGTTGTGCGTTGGAAAAATATCTGATCTGGTTGCTTCAGGAGATGACCATCGGCAGGGAGGGACGGCAGGATGGGAAAGCTATTAGCACTAGTTTCGATCTTGGTCGTAGCGCAGCCCGCCTATGCTCAAGTCAAGTGCGGCAACGATGCAATCAGGGATTTTCAGAGTATCTGCGGCCGGAATATTGATGAGGGGCCATGCAATGTCGATGAGGCGAAAGAGGCCGTAGACTGGGTGCTATTTAAGGATACGGGTGCTCAAGGAACTTTTAGGGAGAGTATGAAGGCTTGCAAATATAGCAACGCCTTTGGATACGTATTTCTCTCCATCACGCATGCGCAGCGGCACAATCAGAATGCGATGTGCAATTTGCTAGCCTGCTATGGTCCGATCGCACAGCACCCCGTCAATTACTTGAGCACCATCGACTACAGATCGCTCCTCAATTAGCGGCAATGACAATCCAGGAAAGCGTTCGCCCTTCTTTTCGATGATTGCGACATGTTCATGAGGAGAGGACGGCGGCCATAAGGTTGTGCGCTACCGGGCATCTCTCATTTGCCGGCCGCTACCTGGGTAGCTTCCACGGTGGGACCGGGACTTTGCGCCAGGTCCACTATTCCCAATGTGAACATCGCGATGACCGCGAAAGCCAGGGCGGCAAGGGCCAAGTACACGCCCGTGTTGCTGTTCATCGGACTATCTCCCTTAGATGCCGGAATCAACAGTCGGCACGCCAGAGAGTTCCTTCCGGCCAATCGAGACAATCACAAGGCCATCAGTGCTGCTTAGGCGGCGACTTCTCTAGCTGTCGCTCAATGGCGAGGAGCAGCGCTGTCCCTATGCGGAGGGCCAG
>NZ_JAMSHL010000062.1:0-1263 GCF_026521175.1 Aminobacter sp. MET-1
TGGGTCGAGGTTTCCTTGATGAACAGGCCGTTGCGGAACAGGAAGGCGCGCGCCTTGTGGGTGCCGACGGGCACGTTGGGGGCGAGGTGCAGGGTGGCGCGGAACAGATTGGCCGACAGGAACTGGACGCCGCCGATGTTGTCGGAGTAGAGGCCGAGCCCTTCCTTGCGCTCGCGCAGGGCGTCGGTGAATTCCTGGATGGTCAGCGGGCTGGCGCGCTTCTCCTCGGGTTCGAGATAGATGTTGGCCGGACCGAGCGACAGCTGCCGGTAGCTGTCGGGGGTGGTGACGTCCTGCGGTGGCCGGGTGGTGGCCATGGAATAGGACACCGGCACGTTGACGAAGGTTTCCGAGCGGGTGTTGATCCACATGCCGAGGATGCGGTCCTTGCGGCGCACGACGACCTGGCGGGCCGGACCTTCGAGCACGACGATGACGTCGTAGCGGCCCTGGCGGCTGACCAGCGGGTCGGGATTTTCGAGCGCGCCGAAGATGGTGAGGTCGGCGCCGGAGAAGTCGGCAGTGATGGCGACGCGGTCGGTGGACAGGCCGATCTGGATGCCTTCGGGCAGCGGCACCGCGTCTTGCGCCGTTGCGGGCAGGACGACCAACAGGGTTGCCGCGGCAAGGGCAGCCAGGCGCCTCACAGCGTGCCTCCGCTCGGGGCGGTCAGCGAATAGAGGTTCTGCGGCTTGACGAACAGGTCGAAGCCGAGGCGCAGGGCAACGGCCAGCACCAGCAGCGCCAGGAGCGCGCGCAGCTGTTCGCCGCGCAGCTTCTGGCCGGCCTTGGCGCCGTATTGTGCACCCGCCACGCCGCCGATCATCAAGACCAGCGCCAGGATGATGTCGACGGTCTGGTTGGTGGTCGAATGCACCAAAGTGGTGAAAGCCGAGACGACGACGATCTGGAACAGCGAGGTGCCGACGACGATGTTGGTCGGCACCTTGAGCAGATAGATCAGCGCCGGCACCATGATGAAGCCGCCGCCGACGCCCATGATGGCGGAGAGGAAGCCGATGCCGGCGCCGATGCCGAGCACCGGGATGACCGAGACGAACAGCTTGGAGGTGCGGAAGCGCATCTTGAAGGGCAGGCGGTGGATCCAGTTGTGCTGGCCCGACTTCTTCAGCGCCGGCGGCACGCCGCCCTTGGTCAGGCGCAGCGCATTGACGCTTTCGACCAGCATCAGGCCGCCGACGGTGCCCAGGAAGACGACGTAGAGCAGCGAGATGAACAGGTCGAGCTGGCCGATGGAGCGCA
>NZ_JAMSHL010000063.1:0-1207 GCF_026521175.1 Aminobacter sp. MET-1
AACGAAAAAAGCCCCACCACCTTTCGGCAGTGGGGCGATCATAACGAAGCAAGTCGGACTGGAGTTTGTCGACTGACAAACCCTACTCCGGATAGTCTTCGACCGGAGTGCTGCTGCCCTGAATGAGATAGAACAGGAATGGCGTGCCAGGCTCCACTGACGCATCTGTACGTCGCGCACCCACTTCCCCTGCCACTGGGCTTGTGTATTCAGCCACGACGTCGCCAAAGGCGTTTCTCTGGATGGCCACCTTCTGCCCGACTTCTACCCTGTCGTTCAGATTGACGAGCAGTTGGAGGAAGCCGCCATGGGTCGCGATCGAGGCGCCCATCGTATTGCCGACAAAGACCTCACTGTCCCTGCCGGTCCGACCCATGGGACCGGAAATCAGCCCGTGCAGACGGAGCACGTTCATCGTGCCTTCGACGAATAGCGCGATCATATCGAGGTCCAGTCTGCGCGGATTGCCAATCTCCGGGGTCAAGGCTGGTATGCCCTCCGCGATCAATGCGTTAGCAAGAAGCGTCGGATATTGTGGGTCGTCGAAAATCTGGTCGATGGGGAAGAGTTCCGCCATCGCCTTGACCTCTGGATTGGTCATGTCGGCCAAGTGAAATGCCGTCGCGTCCATGCCGGTGGCGGCGGTATGAAAGTCGAGGGCATAGTTCGCATTGGGACGAAGCAGCTTATTGAATACCAACCACGCATGCCGCGAAACGGCATTTGGCCCATTCTCGCTTCCCGGCCACCAGCGATTCATGTCGATAAGTTCGAAGCCGCGTCCCGTGTCTGGCCAGCGGCGCGTCATTCCTTCAATGGCCGGCCGAGAGATGTCGAGAACTGCGAGAACCGTGCCAGCCATGGCTGATGGATCAAGCTGATCCAGCACTGTTTGGATGCAGTGTATCGGGTTCATTTCGTCGCCATGAACACCACTGGTCAGAGCGACGCATTTTCCGGGGCTCGCCCCCTTCACCACAACGACGGCATTGTACCAATGCTGACCAGCCACCCTTTGGACACCTTCGAAGTAGAAGTGGTGCCTGCCGGGTTCGAGGTCGTTCACGTCGAGGGCCCCGATGACCTTTTTGCCTTCGATCACGTCGCCTGTGTAGAGCGTGCCTTTTCCGGCCTGCGCCTGCGTTGCAGTCGCTGTATCCTGCGCGGATGCCGCAGCAACGGTCGATATCAGGGCGGTTGCGCTGGC
>NZ_JAMSHL010000064.1:0-1178 GCF_026521175.1 Aminobacter sp. MET-1
ATGGCAAAAGGTAAATTCGAGCGTAATAAGCCTCATGTGAACATCGGCACGATTGGTCACGTTGACCACGGCAAGACGTCGCTGACGGCGGCGATCACGAAGTATTTCGGCGAGTTCAAGGCGTATGACCAGATCGACGCTGCTCCCGAAGAGAAGGCCCGCGGCATCACGATTTCGACGGCACACGTCGAGTACGAGACGCCTGCTCGTCACTACGCTCACGTCGACTGCCCCGGCCACGCCGACTACGTCAAGAACATGATCACCGGTGCCGCCCAGATGGACGGCGCGATCCTGGTCGTTTCGGCTGCCGACGGCCCGATGCCGCAGACCCGTGAGCACATCCTGCTCGCCCGTCAGGTCGGCGTTCCGGCGCTGGTGGTGTTCCTGAACAAGGTCGACCTGGTCGACGACGAAGAGCTGCTCGAGCTGGTCGAGCTCGAGGTTCGCGAGCTTCTGTCGAAGTACGAGTTCCCCGGCGACGACATTCCGATGATCAAGGGTTCGGCTGTTGCTGCGCTCAACGATTCGGACAAGAAGATCGGCGAAGACGCGATCCGCGCTCTGATGGAAGCAGTCGACTCCTACATCCCGACGCCTGAGCGTCCGATCGACAAGCCGTTCCTGATGCCGATCGAAGACGTGTTCTCGATCTCGGGCCGTGGCACGGTTGTCACCGGTCGCGTCGAGCGCGGCGTCGTCAAGGTCGGCGAAGAACTCGAGATCGTCGGCATCCGCCCGACCTCGAAGACGACCTGCACGGGCGTTGAAATGTTCCGCAAGCTGCTCGACCAGGGCCAGGCTGGCGACAACATCGGCGCGCTGATCCGTGGCGTTGCCCGTGAAGACGTCGAGCGCGGCCAGGTTCTGGCCAAGCCGGGTACGGTGAAGCCGCACAAGAAGTTCGTGGCTGAAGCCTACATCCTGACCAAGGAAGAGGGTGGCCGTCACACGCCGTTCTTCACCAACTACCGTCCGCAGTTCTACTTCCGCACGACTGACGTGACGGGCATCGTGACGCTGCCGGAAGGCACCGAAATGGTCATGCCTGGCGACAACATCACCGTCGACGTCGAGCTGATCGTTCCGATCGCCATGGAAGAGAAGCTGCGCTTCGCTATCCGTGAAGGCGGCCGCACCGTCGGCGCCGGCATCGTCGCTTCGATCAAAGAATAATC
>NZ_JAMSHL010000065.1:0-1111 GCF_026521175.1 Aminobacter sp. MET-1
GAAAGCTGCGCGGCTGGGGCCAGTGCCAACAAGTGGCAGGTGTTCAGGGCCGTTTGCGAAGCCAAGGCCATGCTGGGCGCCAGCGATCGCGCCCTGGCCGTCTTGAACGCGCTGCTGAGCTTTCACCCCGACACGGATCTCGTGGAAGGGGAGGGGCTGGTGGTGTTTCCATCCAACGCACAGCTTGCCTTGCGGGCCCATGGCATGGCGCCGGCGACGCTCAGGCGGCATCTGGCCGTGCTGGTCGATTGCGGCCTTGTGGTTCGCCGCGACAGCCCCAATGGCAAGCGTTACGCCCGCAAAGGCGTTGACGGCGAGATCGAGCAGGCCTTCGGCTTCGACATGACGCCGCTTCTGGCGCGCGCCGCGGAATTCGAACGCCTGGCGGAGACCGTGCGTGCCGAGCGGCGGGCGCTTCTGCTGGTCAGGGAGCGCATCACCATTCTGCGCCGGGACATCGGCAAGATGATCGCCTTTGGCCTCGAGGAGGGCATTGCGGCCGACTGGCAGCGCCTGCACATTGAATTCCGGCAGATCGTGGGTGCCATCCCGCGTACGGCGAGCCGCCTGGAGCTGGAGCCTATTGCTGCGGAGCTTGCGGTTTTGGCCCAGGAGGTGCGCAAGGCATTGGAAAGCCACGTTAAAACTGAAGAAACAAGCGCCAATGAGTCTCATTCTGAGCGCCACATACAGAATTCAAATCCACAACACCTTGATATTGAACCCGGCCTCGAAAAAGGCCACGGGACGACCGCCGAGCCAAAACTGGAGATGAAGAACCAGCCGCCAACGGGATATCCGCTTGGCATGGTGCTGCGTGCCTGCCCCGATATTGCGGATTATGCCCGAAACGGAATTTCCGGCTGGGGCGAGCTGGTGGAAACGGCAAATCTGGTGCGCGGCGCCCTTGGCGTCAGTCCGGATGCGTGGGATCAGGCCTGCGAGGCAATGGGGGCGGTGGATGCCGCGATCATGGTGGCAGCGATGCTGCAGAAGGGCGAGGCGATTTCCAGCCCCGGCGGCTATCTGCGCAGCCTGACCGCCAAGGCACGATCGGGCGAATTCTCGATCGGCCCGGTGCTGATGGCCCTGCTGCGGGGCAGGGGAGGGG
>NZ_JAMSHL010000066.1:0-770 GCF_026521175.1 Aminobacter sp. MET-1
CTGGAAATCGGAAACCTAAGAGCAATCGGTGCTTTTGGTGCTGCGTTCCTCTTGGCGACATTGGCAGCGCTGGTGTTAGCGTTTGCGATCGGTCTTGAAGCCAAAAGCATCAATCCCAATGGCGTATGAGCCGAGGTGGCTTGCCTTTCCACTCCGCCGGCGTGCTCCGAAAATCTGTTGACCGCGCCACTGTCGGGAGCGCGACCGCCGATCACGTTTTCGGAACCGATTCAGTTGGCGCGGGTTGGTCCTCACCAACTGAGGAGGTATCGAGATGATTTTTCGAAGCACTCTTGCAGCTATTATCTTGCTCGCAGGTACAGCATTTGCAGCCGCTCAGACGGTCGTTGTGACCCCAGAGCAAGAAGTTGTGGTCCGCGAATACGTGAAGGCCAACCCAGTGGTCGTCGAACGTCCGTCCAACTTCGAACTGGTCGTGGGGGCTATCATTCCTGACATCCTCAAGCCAGGCGCCTTGGCCGATAACATGCTGCCACACCAGTACCAGTATGTGGAGATGGACGGCCGCACGGTCCTGATTGACCCGCAGACGCGCAAGGTCGTCTACATCATGAACTAGCCGCAGGATCTCGGCGAGATGAGGCATCGCCCGTCTCGCCGACATCTTCCATCGTACATTTGGATTGAAGAGACAGGATTCACATGCCGTACAACAATCAGGAGATCCGAGCTCGTAAACCGGCGCGAAACTACCGCGACCCGAACGACAAGGAAAAACGCACTGAACAATCCTTGGTCGAGAAGGCAGG
>NZ_JAMSHL010000067.1:0-767 GCF_026521175.1 Aminobacter sp. MET-1
CTAATGCAGGATCTGGCTGAGGAAGAGTTTTGTGCGCTCGTGGCGCGGATGGTCGAAGAACTCGGCCGGGGTGTTCTCCTCGACGATCTGGCCCTGATCCATGAAGATCACCCGGTTGGCGACCTTGCGGGCAAAGCCCATCTCGTGGGTGACGCACAGCATGGTCATGCCCTCTTCGGCGAGGCCGACCATGGTCTCCAGCACTTCCTTGATCATCTCCGGGTCGAGCGCCGAGGTCGGCTCGTCGAACAGCATGATGCGCGGGTTCATGCACAGCGAGCGTGCGATCGCCACGCGCTGCTGCTGGCCGCCCGACAGCTGGCCGGGATATTTGTTGGCCTGCTCGGGGATCTTGACCCGGCGCAGGAAGTGCATCGCCTGCTCCTCGGCCTGCTTCTTCGGCGTCTTGCGCACCCAGATCGGCGCCAGCGTGCAGTTCTCCAGGATCGTCAGATGCGGGAACAGGTTGAAGTGCTGGAACACCATGCCGACTTCACGGCGGACCTCGTCGATCTTCTTGAGATCGTTGGTCAGCTCCTTGCCGTCGACGATGATCTTGCCCTTCTGGTGCTCTTCCAGGCGGTTGATGCAGCGGATCATGGTCGACTTGCCCGAGCCTGACGGGCCGCAGACGACGATGCGCTCGCCACGCATGACCTTGAGGTTGATGTCCTTCAGAACGTTGAACTCGCCATACCACTTGTGCATGCCGACGATGTCGATGGCGACATCCGTCGTCGAGATATGCATCTTGGCGCGATCGACCT
>NZ_JAMSHL010000068.1:0-731 GCF_026521175.1 Aminobacter sp. MET-1
GTCGAGGGGCTCGTCGACGGTATCTGGTTCAACCAGGGTCAGGTCTGCTGCGCCGGTTCGCGCCTCCTGGTGCAGGAGAGCGTGGCCGACGCCTTCATCGCCAAGGTCAAGACACGCATGAGCCGGCTGCGTGTTGGTTCGCCGCTCGACAAGAACACCGATATCGGCCCGCTGGTCGACAGGACCCAGCTCGACCGGGTCAGGCGCCTGGTCGAGGAAGGCGCCAGACAGGGCGCGGTCTGCTGGCAGCCCGACCAGGACGTGCCCACGACGGGCTATTATCACCTGCCGACGCTGGCGACCGGTGTGGCGCCTGCCAACATTCTGGCCCAGGAAGAGGTGTTCGGGCCGGTGCTCGCCACCATGAGCTTCCGCAACACCGAAGAGGCGGTCGAACTCGCCAACAACACGCGCTACGGCCTTGCCGCCTCGGTGTGGAGCGAGAACGTCAATCTGGCGCTGCATGTCGCCCCGCAGCTCAAGGCCGGCGTGGTCTGGATCAACGGCACCAACATGTTCGACGCCGCCTGCGGCTTTGGCGGCTATCGCGAAAGCGGCTTCGGCCGCGAGGGCGGCAGGGAAGGGCTGGAGGAATATCTGGCGCCGAGCGAGGTGCATGGCCCGGTCATAAAGCCGGCTTCAGCGCCGAAGCAGGCCGCCCGCGACAATGGCGAGACGCCAGGCATCGACCGCACCGCCAAGCTGTTCATTGGTGGCAAGCAGGTGCGCCC
>NZ_JAMSHL010000069.1:0-647 GCF_026521175.1 Aminobacter sp. MET-1
ATGCTGGTCGAGTTCGTCGACGGCTCCAAGACCATGGTCGAGATGGCGGCGATCGCCAATGCCACCGGCCTCGTTCCCGACAAGGCCGGCATGCACGGTCCGGCGGCGACGCTGCCCGAACTCAACAAGGTGCTGATCCCCGAAAAGGACGGCGGTGTTTTGTCCAAGGTCGGCGTCGTCGACTATTCGATCGGCAAGGGTGTGGCTCCAGGCGTCTTCGTCATCGCCGACATGTCGCATCCGCGCATTCGCGAGCGCATGGAAGACCTGAAGATGGGTCATGGCCCGTATTTCACCTTCCACCGGCCTTACCATTTGACCTCGCTCGAGGTGCCGCTGACCTGCGCCCGCGTGGTGCTCTATGGCAAGGCCGACATGGTGCCGCTGGCAAAGCCGGTGGCCGATGTCTGCGCGGTGGCCAAGAAGGACCTCGCACCCGGCGATGCGCTCGACGCCATCGGCGAATACACCTATCGCGCCTGGATCATGACCGCTGGCGAGGCACGCGCCGCAAAAGCCAT
The DNA here is from genome assembly GCF_026521175.1 of Aminobacter sp. MET-1. Lineage (NCBI taxonomy): Bacteria > Pseudomonadati > Pseudomonadota > Alphaproteobacteria > Hyphomicrobiales > Phyllobacteriaceae > Aminobacter > Aminobacter sp. MET-1. Next base: position 522 of record NZ_JAMSHL010000069.1, read on the forward strand.
CCCCTGCGGCCTGCTGCAGGGCGGCACGGTCACCGCCCCGATCAGGAAGGGTGAGCTGATCACCACGGCCAATGCCGCGGTTGCGCCAAACTCGAAGATCGCCGAGCTCAGGGCACGGCAGGACAA
>NZ_JAMSHL010000006.1:0-315555 GCF_026521175.1 Aminobacter sp. MET-1
GCCATACCACTTGTGCATGCCGACGATGTCGATGGCGACATCCGTCGTCGAGATATGCATCTTGGCGCGATCGACCTTCAGTTCGTCTGCGCTGACTGCGTTTTCGGTGGCCATAGGCCTCTCCCCCTTTTCTTATCCTAGCGCTTGTGACCGGTATCTAGCCGGTGTTCCATGTAGATAGAATAGCGCGACATGCCGAAACAGAACATCCAGAATACGAGGGCCGCAAAGACGAGGCCCGAGGCCGGGGTCTGCGGAGAGGCCCAGGCTGCATCCGAGAAGTTCTGCCTGACAACGCCGAGCAGGTCGAACATCGAGATGATGTAGACGAGGCTGGTGTCCTTGAACATGCCGATGAAGGTGTTGACGATCCCGGGGATCACCAGCTTCAACGCCTGCGGCAGGATGATCAGCCCGGTTTTCTGCCAATAACTGAGACCGAGCGAATCGGCCCCCTCATATTGTCCCTTCGGGATGGCCTGCAAGCCACCGCGCACCACCTCCGCCATGTAGGCCGAGGCGAACAGCGACACGCCGATCAGCGCCCGCAGGAATTTGTCGAAGCTGACGCCGGCAGGCAGGAACAGCGGCAGCATGACGCTGGCCATGAACAGCACAGTGATCAGCGGCACGCCACGCACGGTCTCGATGAAGATGACGCTGAGCATCTTGACCACCGGCATCTTGGAGCGCCGTCCGAGCGCCAGCAGAATGCCCAGCGGCAGCGACACCACGATGCCGACGAAGGACAGCGTCAGCGTCACCATCAGGCCGCCCCATAGCGGGGTTTCGACATGGTTCAGGCCGAAGCGTCCGCCGACCAGCAGGAAGTACGAGACCACTGGCAACGCAAGGAACAGCAGGAATGCGTTCAAGCCCTTGCGCGGCACACGCGGGATCATCATCGGCACAAGCAGCGCCACGAACAGGATCGCCACCAGGATGACGCGCCAGCGCTCGTCGAGCGGATAGCGACCAAACATGAACTGACCGAACTTGGCGTTGACGAAAGCCCAGCAGGCTCCGGACCAGCCCTCAGGCTGAATACCGCCCTGCGCCACCGTGGCGCAGAAGGTGCGGTCGGTACCGGTCCACTGAGCCTGGATGAGCGCCCAGTCCACCAGCGGCGGCACGATAAACGCGACAATCAGCAGGCCGATGATGGTGAGGACCGAATCGTAAGGATTGGCAAACAGGTTCTTGCGCATCCAGGCGATCGGCCCGCGCTCCCGTGGCGGCGCCGGTTGCGGCAGCGCCATTTCGGTGCGGACGTAGCTAAGGTCGTTTTGCGACATGTCCGCCTCCTTACCTTTCCACCAATGCCATCTTGGCATTGAACCAGTTCATGAAGGCAGATGTGATCAGGCTGAGGCCGAGATAGACGACCATCCAGATAACCACGATCTCGATCGCCTGACCGGTCTGGTTGAGCACCGTGCCGCCCACGGCGACCAGATCGGGATAACCGATGGCAATCGCCAACGACGAGTTCTTGGTCAGGTTGAGGAACTGGCTGGTCAGCGGCGGAATAACGATGCGCAGCGCCTGCGGGATGACCACCAGCCTGAGCGTCGGACCCGAACGCAGGCCGAGTGCCGCCGAAGCCTCGCTCTGGCCTCGGTTCACGCCGCGAATGCCGGCGCGCACGATCTCGGCGATGAAGGCGGCCGTGTAGAACGACAAGGCGAGGTAGAGCGACAGGAACTCCGGCTTGATCTGCATGCCGCCAGTCAGATTGAAAGTAGACTTCTGCGGGAAGTTGAAGCTCGCCGGAAAGCCGGTCGCGACAAGCGCCAGGAGCGGCAGGCCGACAATCAAGGCGATCGACGTCCACAGCACCGGGAAAGTCTGGCCGGTCGCCATCTGCCTTTGCTTCGCCGCGCGCGCCACGAAGATCGACATCGCAACCCCCAAGAGGAATGCCACGCCGATAAGCCATGAGCCCTCCCCCCACATCAGCTTGGGGAAGTAGAAGCCTCGGCTGTTGAGATAGGAGCCGAAGGGCAGCTCGATGCTCTCCTTTGGCAGCGGCAGCACCGAAAGCACACCGAAATACCAGAAGAAGATCACCAGGAGCGGCGGAATGTTGCGGAACAGCTCGACATAGACGGTGCAGATCTTGCGGATCAGCCAGTTGTTCGAAAGCCGCCCGACGCCGATGACGAAGCCGAGGATCGAGGCCGTGACGATGCCGGCTCCAGCAACGACGACCGTGTTGATCAGGCCGACGATCAACGCACGTTTGTAGGTCGAGTCGGAATCGTAGGCGATCAGCGTATCGCTGAGGTCGAAGCCAGCACGTCCGTTGAGGAAAGCGAAGCCCGAAGCGATGTTTGCACGCTTGAGGTTTTCGACCGTATTGCCAACGATCCACCAGATAAGCGCGGCGAGCGCCGCGATAACCAAGACCTGAACGAAGATGCCGCGCACCTTCGGGTCATAGAGTAGCGACGCGCGGCCGCCCCCTACGCCATGGGGAATGTCCTGCGTAGCCATCAGAAGTCCCTCTGATAGAGAAACCGGAAGGCAGGAGACCTGCCTTCCGGATCAGACTTCGGATCAGCGGATCGGCGGTGCGTACTGCAGACCGCCCTTGGTCCAGAGCGCATTGATGCCGCGGGCAATCTTCAGCGGGCTGCCCTGGCCGACATTGCGTTCGAACAGTTCGCCGTAGTTGCCCACGGCCTTGACGATGTTGACGACCCAGTCGTTGCCGAGGCCGAGATCGGTGCCGATCTTGGTGTCTGCCTCGGTGCCGAGCACGCGCTTGATCTCAGGATTGCCCGAGTTCTTCATCTCCTCGACATTGGCCTGGGTGATGCCCAGCTCTTCCGCCGTCAGCAGCGCGAAATAGGTCCACTTGACGATGTGGTACCACTTGTCGTCGCCCTGGCGCGTAGCCGGTCCGAGCGGCTCCTTGGAAATGATCTCGGGCAGGACGACGTGGTCGTCCGGCGAGCCCAGTGTCAGGCGAATGCCGTAGAGGCCCGACTGGTCGGTCGTATAGACGTCGCAACGGCCGGCGTCATAGGCGGCATTGACCTCTTCAAGCTTCTCGAAGACGACCGGGTTGTACTCCATCTTGTTCGCCTTGAAGTAGTCGGCGAGATTGAGTTCGGTCGTCGTGCCCGTCTGCACGCAGACGGCTGCGCCCGACAGCTGGAGCGCAGAATTCACGCCCGGCAGCTTCTTGGCATTGATCATGAAGCCCTGGCCGTCGAAATAGGTGACGCCGGCGAAGTTCAGGCCGAGTGCGGTGTCGCGGTTGATCGTCCAGGTGGTGTTGCGCGAGAGAAGGTCGATTTCGCCCGATTGCAGAGCGGTGAAACGCTCCTTGGCCGAGAGCGGGGTGAACTTCACCTTGGTGCCGTCGCCGAAGACCGCCGCAGCCACTGCGCGGCAGAAGTCTGCGTCCAGGCCCGTCCAGTCGCCCTTGTCGTTCGGCGCCGAGAAGCCGGCCAGACCGGTGCTCACGCCGCACTGGACGAAACCCTTGGCCTTGATGTCCGAAAGCGTGTCAGCCGAAGCCGAGGTTGCCATGGCGCCGAGTGCAGCCGCCCCGAGAATCCCCGAAATGATGTATTTCATGACCCACGAACCCTTTTCTGTTTTTCCAGGCTTGGTGCCTGTCTTTTTGAATTTGTGAACTCAGCATCCCCTGTCCGGCCCATTTCCGGATTGCGCGTCCTGGCGGCGCGCTTTTGCTGCAGTCCGGTTCACCAGTGCATCGAAGGCGATAATTCTTATCAGGTCAAGCAATAAAGCCGGCCATACGACCAACATACAAGAGCATCGGAAATCGCTTCCGTGGCGTCAGGTTACGACGCAAGCAGCAATATGCTTCAAACTTGGGCGAGCGGCCGTTTTCTTTGCCGAAGACCGGTTGCGACCGGCAAGGTTTGCCCCGGACGCAAGTGGAAACCGACGCGCCGCCGGGCAAAGAATCGCGCCATCACCACGGTCAGCACGAAGCCGAACAGGAAGCCTGCGGCCACATCCGACGGATAATGCGCCACGGCTGGCACGCGGAAACTGGAAAACACCAGCCCGGCGATGCCGATCGGCAGCCAGTAGCGCGGAAACCAGATCATCAGCACGGCGGCAACCGCGCCGAGCGTGGTCGAATGACCGGAAGGAAAGCTGGTGAAATACTTGTTCACCACGAACGGGTCGAAATGGTAGGCGCCGAATTCGCCGAACATCCACGGCCGGGCCCGGCCGACCATGATCTTCACAACGTTGACGGCAATGCCGGTGATGGCCACAGCGCCGAACATGAATGCCGCCTGGCTGAAGATGACCACCAGTCGCGACCTGACGCGGTAGCCATTGCCCTTCCAGTCCGCTGTCGCCGATGCCAGGTACACCACGAAGGCGGGCACCAGATACCACTCCGACTTGCCGGTCTGGCTCGCCTCGGCCAGCCAGCTCATCAGCCGGTTGCGATGCGACAGCATGAAGTCCATCACGCGCGCATCGAACGGAAACAGCAGCAGGACCGCAGCCGCACCACAGAGCACCAGCAACGTCAGCTGGCGGGTCCACACCGGCTCGGGCGCTCCCACCGGCGATCGCCACATGCGGCGCCAGGAAAAGGCTATGGTGCCGGCCAACCGCCCGAACACGCCGCCCGGCCAGATCTGGCCCAGCCGAAGCCGCGGCCGCGGCGATTGCGCCTGTTTGTTCGGCGCACTATGGCTGGCGTCTTCGCTGAAAGGATGCGGATTCATGTCTCGAGACAACGGTAGGATCAAAGGCGTCAACACGCGGCTCGCGCATGCAGGCAACGATCCACACGGCTTTCACGGCTTTGTCAATCCGCCGGTCGTGCACGCCTCGACCGTTCTCTTCCCTAATGCTGCGACGATGGCGGCGCGTGATCAAAAATACACATATGGCACCCGCGGCACGCCGACGACGGACGCGCTCTGCGCAGCCATCGACGAACTGGAAGGTTCGGCCGGAACCATCGCCGTACCCTCGGGCCTTGCGGCGGTCACCATCCCCCTGCTCGGCTTCCTGTCTTCGGGCGATCACATCCTGATCACCGATTCGGTCTACTATCCGACCCGTCATTTCGCCGACACCATGCTCAAGCGCCTTGGCATCGAGGTCGACTATTACGACCCGCATGTCGGCGCCGGCATCGCCGCGCTGATCAAGCCGAACACGAAGGTGGTGTTCACCGAATCGCCGGCATCGAACACTTTCGAGATCCAGGACATCCCGGCCATATCAAAGGCGGCGCATGCGGTGGGCGCGATCGTCATGATGGACAACACTTGGGCGACGCCGCTCTATTTCAAGGCGCTCGATTTCGGCGTCGACGTCACCATCCACGCCGCCACCAAATATCCGGCCGGTCATTCGGACGTACTGAGCGGCACTGTTTCGGCCAATGCCGAATGCTGGCCGCGCCTCAGCGAGGCGTTCGTTACGCTCGGTTGCTGTGCCGGCCCCGACGACGTCTACCAGGTGCTGCGCGGCCTGCGCACCATGGGCGTCCGCCTTGCCCATCATGAAAAGAGCGCGCTTGACATCGCGCGCTGGCTCGAAGGCCAGCCAGGCGTCTCGCGCGTGCTGCACCCGGGCCTCGAAAGCCACCCAGACCACAAGCTGTTCAAGCGCGACTTCGGCGGCTCGAGCGGCATCTTCTCGGTGGTGCTGTCAGGCGGCGGACAGAAGAAGGCGCACGCCTTCCTCGATACGCTCGAAATTTTCGGCCTCGGCTATTCCTGGGGTGGCTTCGAGAGCTTGGCCGTGCATGTCAGTGTCGCCGACCGCAAGGTGGCCAAGGGCCCGTATGAGGGACCGATCATCCGCCTGCAGATCGGCCTCGAAGATATTGCCGACCTCAAGCAAGACATTTCCGCCGGGCTGTCCGCAGCGAACGCGGCGGAATAAGGTCGGACAACCATCGTCTCTGCCGATGACAGCCTGAGCGGCCAGAACCGGCCGACATTTCTGGAGGTGCGACATGACAACGTCCGACCGCCCCACCGAGATTGCCCACTGGACCGAAATCGAGCGTCCGGACGGCGACACATTCGCAGGCACCACCGAATTGCGGGGCATCGGTGCGTCACTTGCCGCGCATTTCGGCCTGCATCGGCTGGGCATCCATCATGTCCGGCTTCCACCAGGCCGGCGCACGTCCTTCCCGCACGCCGAAAGCCTGGAAGAAGAGTTCGTCTACGTGCTGGAGGGCGAGCCTGACGCCTGGCTTGATGGCAACCTGCACCGTTTGAAGCCGGGTGACTCCGTCGGCTTCCCGGCGGGCACCGGGCTGGCACACAGCTTCCTCAACAACAGCGACGCCGAGGTGCGGCTTCTGGTGGTCGGCGAAGCCAACAAGGCCGAGAACCGCATCGTCTATCCACGCAATCTGGAGCGCAAAGCAGTTCGTGATGACTGGTGGGAAGACGCACCGCGGCGTGTTCTGGGCGACCATGACGGCCTGCCCGACAGGCAGCGCATCAAGCGCTAAGGGCACTCGTTGCAAAGTTGCGTGAAAGAAGAGGGTGGCGATCCCGACAGGATTCGAACCTGTGACCATCGGCTTAGAAGGCCGGTGCTCTATCCAGCTGAGCTACGGGACCGCAAGCCAGCCCGACCGGGCCGGCTGCAGCAGGACGGACGTCAGTGCGTCCAGGGTATCCTGCGGTCGAAACGGAAATTATCCGAGTAGGAAATCTGCCGGCGCTTGGCTTCCTTCGGCTCCTGCACGCGGAAGGCGATGCCCTCGCGCTCGGCATAAGCGACCGCTTCCTCGCGGGTCTCGAAGGTCAGCCTGATCTGGCTCTTCATGTCGCCGGAGCTGGTGTAGCCCATCAGCGGATCGATCTTCTTCGGCTTCTCGGCGTCGAATTCGAGCACCCAGTGCCCGGTCTTGGCTTTGCCCGACTGCATGGCGGTCTTGGCAGGGCTGAAAATTCGCGCAGACATCACAAACCTCTTCGACGATTCCGCGCAGCGGCGCGGACATCCAGATGCGCCGTCAATACTGTGCAATCGCAGCCACTGCAAGGCTGAGGCGTCCCGGCGAACGGCGCTTCATGTGCAATGGCTTCATGTTTCGCTTTTTTGCCCTTGCCTTGTCCGCCGGAAGCCACTAGGCACGGCGTCGCAACGGTCCGGAGTGTAGCGCAGCCTGGTAGCGCACCTGATTTGGGATCAGGGGGTCGCAGGTTCGAATCCTGCCACTCCGACCAGCTTGCGACACCGAGGCGCCCAGCTTCGCCAATTCTCCCCGACATCCGCTGCTCCAGAAGCTCCGCCAATCTGCGGCCGCCTGCTCTCTGCCGAGCATGCTGCAGTTTGATCCAGCGCAAATAGTGCTGGTCGGATTTGGCTATGATCGCCTGCGTCGGGTGCAGGCGCCCTCCGAATGCACCCGAGCCAGCCTAGCTAACCCGCGTCGTATCCCCATTCGGCGCGGGCTTTTTCGCATACAGCACGAGCATTCCAGCGCCGCGCGCCGATCGACATGTCGCCCCAGCTAAGGGGCACAAACAGACAAACCCGGCGTGTTACCGCCGGGTTTGCGCTGCTTATCCTGGAGAACAATCAGAACGATGCGTCGAGGCGCAGGAAGCCGCTGAACGAACCGTCTGCATAGCTGTCGCCATCGTTGTAGTTGACGGCCAGCTTGGCATTCAGGTTTTCGACGATCTTGTAGTCGACGACCGCACCGATGGCCCAGTCATTGGCGTTGAGATCGACGGTCTGGCCGGTGATGAGATTGCCGACATGACGATCACCGAAGTACTGACCACCAGCACCAACCGACAGGCCGGCGTTGATCTGGTACTTCGCGTAGCCACCGACCGACCACTCATAGCCGGAATACGGAGCAAGCAGGCCAAACCAGGTCGCACCCGTTTCGTAGGTGGCGATGGCCTGAAGGGTCAGAGCGTCGGTTGCCTTGACGTTGACGATGCCCTTGAGGGCGATTTCCGAGAAGCGATCGTCGTAGCCAGCGTACAGATTGACCGAACCCCAACCCTGGGCGATCGAGACCTTGCCGGTGACGAGCGGGACGTAGTCGAAATTGGTACCTTCTTCTTCCAGGCCAACCGACACCGCAATGCCTTCGCCGGCATTGAAGGTGTAGCGGATCTGGTTGATGAAGGTGCCGCCGCCCTTGTCGAACTCACCATCGACGCCACCATCGAACAACGTATCGGTGCGACCGACCGTCAGACCGCCGAGCTCGAAGTAAGCGTAGCGAATCCACATGTCAGTGGTGTCGGAATAGCCTCCGGGACCATACGTGCCGCCGTCATTCTGCCAATGCAGTTCGATGTAGCGACGGAACGTGCCGTATTCGGTTTCCGAACGGGCATCGAGCTTCAGACGGGCAGCCGAATACTTCCTCCAGCCGTCATCGGTGTCCTTCCAGTCGATCTGATAACGAACCAGGCCGCCGACCTTCAGGCAGGTCTCGGTGCCGGGAATGTAGTAGAAGCCCGCTCCGTAGACGTCGCAGATGCGGACATACTCCATCGGCTCCGGTTCAGCGACGACGACTGCGTCAGCTGCATGAGCGCCCGAAACCGCGAGCAACGCCGCAGCAGAACCGAGCATAATCTCCCTAATATTCATTATCTAACCTCAATAGGAAATTCGTATGTGACGACACGGAAAAAGATTTCTATCCGTGACTTCGGCGACCAGAAGTGAAGAAAAATTCACATCCGCAATTATCGCTCTCACGCCATTTCAAATATTTCAAATCTATATTCTGAAAATCACCACTCGATTATATCGATCTGATAAGCACGTGATATAAATTCAACCATAATTTAGACAAATAGAACCAACAACACGAATGGCACAAACGGAACAATTCAAATCGGCCTTGCTTCTGAATACTTCTCGGCAGCCAAAACGACTTCCGTGACAATATCCTGGCGTAGCAATTCGATCGGCGTGCGGCCATTGAGTTCGGGAGACGCTTGCACCATCCAGAACCATGCGTTCCTTGGATTGGGTATCCGCTGAAGCACTTCCCGAATGCCGGAAGCGGGCCTGCCGTCTACAAACTGCGCCAACGGATACACGTGGCGCTGGCGCCCCTTCCTCAATGCAACGACCTCGTTGCAGCGGTGCCACCGGTGCAGGGTCGATCGCGGTATTCGAAGGGTTCCTTCGAGATAAGTCGCACCCGCAACGCGACCGGCCCAGTCTTCGATGACCGACGATTCGAGATCGGCACTGCGAGTTTGGCCGAGAAGCGGAAGCTTGACCTCGGGCTGCCCCGGAGATCTCCCCTCCTCATTCGCCAACCTCGAAGCCTCGGCAGCGAGGGCATGAATGAACTGTGAAGCGAGGCCTGCGAGATCAACCCCACGACCATCGGGAAGACGGCTGTCACCAAGGCCATCGGCTCGGAGTTGCAGGCCGCTTTTGCCGAGGAGGTTCGGCACGACGTAAGCCGCCCTCACGCCAGAAAAACTTGCGTCATGCGCTAAAATTCGTTCAAATTCCTTTGAGATAAAATCGACGTATTCGTTGATCAAATCCATTCCACTATGACGTATTGCTTCATCCATTTTTTGAAATTTCCTCAGAAATACGCAGGCAATATCAATTGCGCTTCTTCTCAATTTCGGTATCAAGAAATTACTTATGTCGCGTCCGTTCAGACGACAGAGCAAGGACGCCCAATGCCTATTTCAGGAACTGGCAAAGCGCGGCAGGGCGCAACAGCGGCCTTTACCGATATGAAGCTGTGAAACCACTTCATCGACTTCCTCCCCTCGATGCTGGCTTCCCGAGCCCAGACTTGCGCTTGCGCTCAGCCCGGGTGGTCATAACGGACATGATTACAACGACCTCTGGGACATCGGCATAGTCGATCCGGACGATGCTTCACCCTCGAGCTAATAAATGATCCCGCTGGATGGCCTGGGACGATCGGTCCGATCAGACGGGCACGTTACGCCGGGCGGTAGACACTATGTGCAGCTCATTTTGCGCCGGTGCGCTTGATCTTGATCAAGGCAGAAAAGTCGCCGCTCTGCCCAATTGTGAACAGCAGAAATCAAATCCGGTTTTGCCTGGAATCATACGCCAGCTTATAGCAATGGCGTAAGATCAGTCGAAATCGAACGGTTCGACTTCGGCAGATCATCCACTGGGCGGGAGTGGCGGGCGATTGGCGGAGCTTTCCGAGCAATTCATCGATCAAATCTACGAGGCATCCTTCGTTCCGGAGAAGTGGCCGGCGCTGCTCGATGGGCTGGCGCAGGCCGTCGAAGGCATGGGCGGCTATCTGTTCACAATCAGCCAGGGCGCCTCGGCCTATGTCGCCTCGGAGGCGATCGCGCCGCATGTCGAGGCCTTCATGCGTGAAGGCTGGATGGCGGTCAACGGACGCGCCGCCCGGGCCTCGGCCATCGCCCATCCCGGCTTCATCACTGACCTCGACGCCTTCAGCGCCGACGAACTCGAAACCGAGCCGATCTATCGCGATTTCCTGCGCCCGAGAGGCATCGGCTGGGCGGCCGGCACGCATATCCCCATCCCGACCGGCGACGTCCTGTCGTTCAACCTCGAGCGCGAGACCGATCGCGGCCCGTTCGAGCGCCACTATGTCGACGCGCTCGACCGGATGCGCCCCCACATCGCGCGTGCGGCAATGGTCAGCGCTCGCCTCGGCCTGGAGAAAGCGCGCGCCGGCGCGGAGGCGCTGGAGGCGCTGGGCCTGCCTGCAGCCGTGCTTGGCGGACGCGGACAGTTGCTCGCCTGCAACGAGATGATGCACGAGCTGATTCCCACCACCGTCAGGGATGGCGCCGAAAGGCTGGAGATCACCGAGAAGAAGGCCGATGCCCTGCTCGGCACTGCGCTGTCGGCACTGGCCACCGGCATCCGCCGCGACATCGTGCAATCGTTTCCAATTGTCGGCGCAAACGAGAAGCCGGCCAGCGTCGCCCATCTTCTGCCGGTGCGCGGGTCGGCCCACGATCTCTTCAGCCGCATGCACAGCATCCTGGTCATCATGCCGATGCCCGGGCCTGGAGCTCCCTCGGCCCAGGTCCTGCAGGCCTTGTTCGACCTGACCCCCAGCGAGGCGCGCATCGCCTCGGCCCTGGCCGACGGCCGGTCCATCGATGCCATCGGCGTCGACTTCGGCATAGCGCGCGAGACGGTGCGCTCGCACCTGCGCTCGATCTTTGCCAAATCGGGGGTTTCGAAGCAGTCCTCGCTGGTTCGCCTGCTGCTTGGCATCACCTTACCGGGCACCGCAGGGTAAGTGGTCTCTAGACGAAGTGCCTACTCGACATCGCGTGGGTGAGCTGCACAACTGGCCCCGGGGAGGACCTTCGCTTTGCCGTTTCTCGACCTCTATCTCGCCCAGCTCATCGATCCGTTCCGCATCGGCCTGCTCGCCGCGCTGCTGCTGACGGCCGCCAACACCGCGCCGACGTTGAACCGCTGGATCCCGATCGTGCTCGGCGTCGTCTTCGTGGCGGTGCTCATTCCGTACAGCTTCGGCTCGTCCGAAGACATCGCCAAGGCGTTTGCGGTCGGCGTGGGGCTGATTTCCAACGTCACGTTGCTGGCAGTGCTGCTTGGAGCCAAGGCGCTCTACACGCGCCTGGCCTGAGGGCTCAGAGTTCCAGTTCGCCCTGCCCTGCGTCGAGGGCGTTGACCGTCTCGGCGGCCAGCGTTCGGGTAATGCGTGTCTGCTGCTCAAGCGCGGCACGATCGAGCCGCTCGACGATGTTGATGGCGGTGGACAGCGACCGCTCGATGCGGCGAACGAGGAATTGCACGACATGCGGCTCGACCTCGACCTGCCGGTCGGCGAACAGCTTGGTGATGACGCCGGCCAGCAGAAGATCGTCAGGTTCCTCGATCTCGACGGTCGCCGCTGCCTTGAGGCGCGAGGCGAGGTCCGGCAGCGTCACGCCCCAGGCGGACGGAAAGCTGCGCGCGGTCAGCAACAGGTGCGAGCCGGCGCCGCGCACGGTGTTGATGAGATGGAACAGCCCGTCCTGATCGAGTTTGCCCTGGTCGGCGTCGTCGATCAGCACGGGTGACGCGCCGATTTCGCCGACATGGGCGACGATATCGGATGCGCGGAGCTGGATCGCACCAGCATGTTCGCGCCAGATCGCCGCCAGATGTGACTTGCCCGAACCCGCGGGGCCGGCCAGCAACACCACGGGCGACGGCCAATCCGGCCAGCGGTCGATCAGGGCCGCCGCCTGGATGTTGGCCTGCGAGACGACCAGGTCGTCACGCGACAGCCCCGGCAGGTGACCGAGGTCGAGCGGCAGCTGGCGCGGTTTTTCGGGCGCGCTGGTCATGGTCATTTTTCCGGGCCGGAGTCGTCAGGCCCGGCGGCGGGAGCGTGTCCCGCATGGCCGTGATAGAGCGGCGACTCCAGATAGCGCGAGATGGCAAAGCGGACGAGGACGGCCACGGCGGCTGCGGCGGGAACGGCGACCAGCAGTCCGACGAAGCCGAACATGGCGCCGAAGGCGACAAGCGCGAACATCAGCCAGACCGGGTGGAGGCCGACGCTCTTGCCGACGAGGCGAGGCTGCAGAATGTTGCCCTCGATGAACTGGCCGACGAAGAACACGGCGGCCACGGCCACGACCATGGTCCAGTCGGGCCAGAACTGCACGACGGCGACGCCCACCGAGAGCACCAGCCCGAGCAGCGAGCCGACATAGGGGATGAAGCTGACGAGGCCGGCGAAGAGGCCGATCAGCACGCCGAAGTTCAAGCCGGTCAGCGTCAGGCCGACAGCATAGATGATGCCGAGGATAATGCAGAGCGTGCCCTGGCCACGGACAAAACCGGCAATGGCGGTGTTGATGTCGCGCGCGATCTGCCTGACGGTCCCGACATGGTCGCGAGGGATCCAGCTGTCGACCACCGATACCATGCGATCCCAGTCGAGCAGCATGTAGAAGGCGACGACCGGCGTGACCACAAACAGGCTGGCGATGGAAAACAGCGCCACACCCGAGCTCCAGATCGACTTGAAGACGGTGGTGAGGAAACCGAAGCCGGCACTCAGGAGAGAGTTCAGCCCCTCGCGCAAGCCGGCGGCGTCGACGCCGAAGCGCTGCTCCAGCCATTGCGGGTTGAAGTTGGTGACCAGTTGCTGGAGCTTTTCGACATAGCCCGGCACTTTGGCGGCAAAATCCGCCATCTGCGAGGCGAGTACCGGGATCAGCACCACCAGCGCCAGGGTCAGAATGACGATGAAACAGATGAGGATCACGACGGTCGCCATCAGGCGCGACAGTCCAAGCCGCTGCAGCCGGTCGGCGACCGGATCGAGGAAATAGGCAAGCGCCATGCCGGCCACGAAGGGCAGAAGGATGTTGCTGAACAGATAGAGGAACGCGACGAAAAGGAGGGCCGTGATCAGCCAGAAGCGGATCTGCTTACGGAAGGCCGCCGCTGCAGCAGCTTCCAGCGCCTCGTTATCGATCGGGAGTTTCGCCTTCGCCATAGCCGCTCATATGCCTCAGCCAAGCGACGAGATAGGCCGCCGCCGAAGCGACGGTCAAGAGGCCGGACACCGTTATCAACGCCGGGAGCAACAGGCCAAGGCCGAACTCGAAGGACAATTGGGCGAGCACGATCGCCGCAAGCACGATCTGAACTGCGGTGTTGATCTTGGAAACCATCAGCGGCTTCACCACCACCGGGTTGCCCATGACAGTGGACAACAACACCGCGCAGACGATGAGCGCGTCGCGCGACACCACCAGGATCACCAGCCATAGCGGCAGGTGGCCCATGATGCCGAGCACGACGAAGACGCTGACCAGGAGCAGCTTGTCGGCCATCGGGTCGAGATAGGCGCCGAGCTTGGAGTGCTGATTGAATTGGCGGGCGATGAAGCCGTCGACGGCATCGGAGACGCCCGCGACGACAAAGCCGGCGAAAGCCCAGTTCCAACTGCCTGATATCATGGCATAGATCACGCAAGGCACGAGAACGAGCCTCATGATCGTGATCATGTTCGGAATTGTCACTGCCCTGTCCCGTCCTTGTTTTACGATAGATGGGCCACAGCGTCGGCCGCCGCAAGTGACCGGCACCCGACCTTCCCTCTGTCCACGGCTTTGAAACCCCTTATGATGGGGGAAGGCCTCATTTGCTTGCGGGAACGGGCCGTTCATGCGAATAGCGCCCCAAAAGGCGCACGGCATCAGGATCTGACGATGAGCGAAGGCAAGAACGGTCTCACCTATGCGCAGGCGGGCGTCGACATCGACGCCGGAAACCTGATGGTGGAAAAGATCAAGCCGCTGGTGCGTTCGACGCGCCGGCCAGGCGCCGACAGCGAGATCGGCGGCTTCGGCGGCCTGTTCGATCTCAAGGCGGCCGGTTTCACCGACCCGATCCTGGTCGCGGCAAATGACGGCGTCGGCACCAAACTGAAGATCGCCATCGACGCCGGCAAGCACGACACGATCGGCATCGATCTCGTCGCCATGTGCGTCAACGACATCGTCGTTCAGGGCGCCGAGCCTCTGCTGTTCCTCGACTATTTCGCCACCGGCAAGCTCGACCCCGACCAGGGCGCCGATATCGTCTCCGGTATCGCCGAAGGCTGCCGCCAGGCAGGTTGCGCGCTGATCGGCGGCGAAACCGCCGAGATGCCCGGCATGTACCATGGCAACGACTACGATCTCGCCGGCTTCGCCGTCGGCGCTGCTGAGCGCGGCCAGCTGCTGCCCACCGACGACGTGGTCGAAGGTGACGTGCTGCTCGGCCTTGCTTCCTCGGGCGTGCATTCCAACGGCTATTCGCTGGTCCGCCGTATCGTCGAGCATTCCGGCCTCAAATGGGCCGACCGCGCGCCGTTCGCCGACGGCCCGACGCTGGCAGAGGCGCTGCTCGAGCCGACCCGCATCTATGTCAAGCCGCTGCTCAAGGCGATCCGCGAGACCCATGGCATCAAGGCGCTGGCCCACATCACCGGCGGCGGCTTCCCAGAAAACATCCCTAGGGTGCTGCCCAAGGATTTCTCGGCCGAACTCGACCTGTCGGCCATCGAGGTTCCCGCCGTCTTCTCCTGGCTGGCCAAGACCGGCGGCGTGGCGCCTGAAGAAATGATGCGCACCTTCAACTGCGGCATCGGCATGATCGCGGTCGTCGCCGCCGGCCAAGCAGCCCAGGTTGCCGCCGTGCTGCAGGAGGCCGGCGAGACCGTCGCCCCCATCGGCCGCATCGTGCCGCACCGCGACGCCGGCGTCATCTATCGCGGGTCGCTCGCCCTATGACCATCCAGCGCCGACGCACCGTCATCCTGATTTCCGGCCGCGGCTCCAACATGGCGTCGCTGATCGACGCGGCAGCGGATCCGGATTTTCCAGCAGAAATCGTCGGCGTCATTTCGGACAACGCCGACGCCAAGGGCTTGGGCATCGCCGCCAGTCGCGGCATCGCCACCAAGGTGGTGACCCGCGCCGACCATGCCAGCAAAGATGCGCATGACCGGGCGATCGACACCGAACTTGCCACCTTCGGCGCCGAGATCGTCGCACTTGCCGGTTACATGCGGCTTCTGACGTCAGGTTTCGTCGAGAAGTGGCAAGGCCGGATGATCAACATCCATCCCGCGCTGCTCCCCTCCTTCAAGGGCCTCGACACCCACAGCCGCGCGCTCGAAGCCGGCATCCGCGTGCATGGCTGCACCGTGCACTTCGTCACGCCCGCCATGGATGACGGGCCGATCATCGCCCAGGCCGCCGTTCCGGTGCTGATCGACGACGACGAGCCGGCGCTTTCGGCCCGCGTGCTCAAGGCCGAACACAGGCTCTATCCGTTGGCGCTCAAGCTGTTCGCCGAAGGCAAAGTGCGGATGGACGGCAACCGGACCGCATTCTCCGGCTTCACCGACGCCACCAGCCAGGACCACATCGCGGCGCCCACGCCGGCGCGCGAAGAGATCGACCTCGAACAACTGGCGCGCATCACCCCTTAAGGGAGATCGGCATGGCAAGGACAAGGCAACTTCTTCTCCTGCGCCACGCAAAATCGAGTTGGGACGATCCTAAGCTCGTCGACTTCGACCGTCCCCTGTCATCGCGCGGCGAACGTGCCGCACCGCTGATGGGGGCGGAGATCGCCCGCCGCGGCTGGCGACCGGATCTTGCGCTGGTTTCGCCCGCAATCCGTACGCTGCAGACATGGCAACTTGCCTCGGCAGGCTGGCCGCGCCCCCTGCCCCCAGCCGATTTCCCACAAGGCCTCTACGAAGCGTCTGCCGATGCCGTGCTGGCGGAGGCGCAGACGGCACCTGCCTCTGTGCGTTGCCTGCTGATCGTCGGCCACAATCCTGGCCTCGAAGACTTTGCCCGCGAGCTGGCCGGCCCCGGTTCGGACAGCACGGCGATGCGGTCCATGGCCGAGAAGTTTTCGACTGCTGGCCTCGCTCGTTTCGAGATCGACGTCGCCTGGGACGCCCTCCAGTTCGGCGCAGCACGACTGACCCATTTTCTCAAGCCACGCGACCTTGGCTGAGCCCCGACAAGGGCAGGCAGAACTTCCAGCACAATATAGTTGCATATACAATCATTTTTGCTATCCTGGGTGCATGTTCGACCGCTGCATCTACTTCAACACGACCGCTCTCGCCCGCCAACTCGACCGTGTCTGGACGACGGCCTTTGCCCCGTTCGACCTGACGCCGCCGCAAGGTTTCATGCTGCGGGCCGTGCTGACGCGGCCGGGCCTATTGCAAAGCGAGCTTGCCGAAGAACTGAAGATCGCAAGGGCGACCGCGACGCGCGGCCTTGACGGGCTGGAGGCCAAGGGCCTGATCGTCCGCAACAAATCCACCGAGGACAAGCGCGAATCCGCGATCACGCCAACTGACGAGGCGCTTGAGATCAAGGACGCGCTGAACGCCGCAAGCGGTGCTGTCACCGAGCGCCTGTCCACCCTTTTCGGCGAAACGGTCTTTGCCGGTTTCGTCGAGCAGGCCAAGGCAATCGCGTCAAAGCTGGAATGAACCGGCCATAATAGTTGCATATCTAATCATTGGAGAGAAATCATGCCTATCCTCACCGTCAAGATTGCCGCCCAGCGCAGCGACGCGCTGACCGACCAGGTGGCAGCGATGCTGGCCGAACACACCAGCACCATTCTCGGCAAGAAGCCTGAGGTGACGGCAATCGCCATCATCTATGTCGATCCGCGCGACTGGATCATTGCCGGCCGCTCGCTTCAGAGCCGCGGCAAGTCGAGCTTTGCGCTGGAGATCAAGGTCACCGACGAGACCAACACCAAGGATGAGAAGAAGCGCTACATCGCGGCGGTTTTCGCCGGTTTCGCCGACATTCTCGGCGACATCCACGAGGAGAGCTACATCCACGTCCACGACGTGCGCGCCGCCTCTTATGGCTATGGCGGCAAGACCCAGGAATTCCGCTACCAGCACCCGTGATGGCACCACCCCTGATCACCGCATCTGACATGGCGCCATGTCAGATTCTGGGGCGCGCCTGTCTTGAGGCGCGCAAATCCTGGGCGGGCGCCTGTCTTGGGGGCGCCGGGGCAAAAACCGCCTAGCGGAACTTGCGCGTGAGCAGGGACACCAGCCTGGGTGCTGCCATGATCAGTACGGCGCCGACCAGCCAGACCACGACGACCAGCGGCTTGAGCACGGCACTGAGGAGCATGAAAAATCCGCCGAGCAGGCCTGACGTCTCGGCGCTGCCGACGACACCGACGACCTCCGAACCGATGCCGGTGGCGGCCGCCGCATCCCGGCCGGTCTGCACCAGCGCGCCGGCATTGGTCGACGTCCAGGCGAGCAAGCCGTCGACGAGGCTATAGCCGCCCCAGGCCAGCAGCGTCCACACCACCAGCACGACCAGCGCTGCCGTGCGGCCGAAGCCGGGCAAACGCGAGCGCGGCGCGGTTTTTTCCTGAAGCCCCCGCCCGTCGCGCCCGAAGGCTCCATCATTGCCTGACGGCGAACGCTGACCCCAGTTGCCGCCGCCATGGTCGCTGCCGCCCCGACTGCTGCCAGGGGCCTTGTCGCCAAGCCGCTTGCCGATTTCGCCGAGCACCGAGCCGAGCAGGCCATCCCGGCCCTTATCGCTGTATTTGCTCCTGAAATCATGCCCGCCCATCGACGCTCTCCTAAGGTTCCGCGCCGAACACGCATCGGCCGGGCCATAGATAGGCATTCCAGATGTTAGAGATAATGAGACAGAGTACTGACATGTTGACGCAGGCAAGTCAGTGGATGCGCTCCAGCGGTGCGCAGCTCTCGCGCTCCATCTGCAGTGTGGTGTGGTGCAGATCGAACTTTTCCTGCAGGCGAGCTTCGATCGCCTGACGCACCGTCTCGCCGTCCGCTCCCTCCGCCAGCACCGCATGCGCTGTCAGCGACGCTTTGCTCTGAGTGATTGCCCACAGATGCAGGTCGTGCAACGAGGCAACTCCGGGCACGGTTGCAATCGCCTCTTCGACCTCGGCAAGGTCCATACCCGGCGGCACACCTTCGAGCAGGATGTTGATGCACTCGTTGAGCAAGACCCAGGTGCGCGGGAACACCATGAAGCCGATGCCGACGGCAATCAGCGAATCGACCCATTGCCAGCCGGTGAACCAGATGACCAGCGCCCCGGCGATGACACCGAGCGACCCCAGCATATCGGCCCACACCTCGAGATAGGCGCCCTTGACGTTGAGGCTGTTGTCCTTGTGCCCTGTCAGCAAGCGCATCGAGATGAAGTTGACGGCAAGGCCGATGACGGCGACGACGAGCATGCCAAGCGAAGCGATCTCCGTCGGCTTGGAGAGCCGTTCATAGGCTTCGTAGAGGATGTAGAAGGCGACGCCGAGCAACAGCAGCGCATTGAAGGCGGCCGCCAGGATCTCGAAGCGGGCATAACCATAGGTGCGCAACAGATCGGCTGCACGGCGACCCACCTTGATGGCGATCAGCGCGATAGCCAACGCCATTGCGTCGGTCGCCATGTGCATGGCATCCGAAATCAGCGCCAGGCTGTTGGTGACGATACCGCCGATCACCTCGGCGATCATGAAGCTGCCGGTCAGGCCGAAAGCGATCCAGAGCCGGGACTCCGGCGTGTTTTGCATGTCGCCATGATCGTGGTCGCCGCCCATCAAGGCCTCCCCTCGGAATCTTCTGCCGCAAGCTAGACCGATATGAGCAACGGACGAAAGACGCAGCGCTCACACGTCTGCGCGAATGGCGACGCCTAGCCGGCTGCCGCGACGCCGTCCTTACCCTTCTCGAGCAGGAAGTCGATGACGGCGCGCACCGCCGGCAGCTGTCCGCGCCGGTGCGGCGTAAGAATCGTCGTGGTCACGCGGCCTGCCGTCCAATCGGGCAGCAGCCGCACGAGCCTGCCCTGCGCGACAGCATTAGCCGAGATCAACTCGGGCAGGCAGACGATGCCGAGGCCGGATTCCGCCGCCATCAGCAGAGGCACCGATTCATCGGCGTGGAAGCGCTGCCGCGGCGCCACCTCGACGATGCGGCCTTTGCCATCGCGCAGCCGCCAGCTCCTAGACGTCATCGAGCTCATCAGCCCGTCATGGCCGGCAAGCGCTTCCGGTGTCTCCGGCGCGCCGTGCGCGGCGACATAGGACGGTGCGGCCAGCACCGTGATTGCATCCTCGCTCATCCGCCGCTGCATCAGGTCGGAATCGGGCAGCGGCGCGAAATGGCTACGCAGCGCGATGTCGAAACCGTCCTGCACCAGGTCGACGAAACGGTCGGTGACATGCAGCTGGACCAGAAGCCCGGGGTAACGGCGTGCCAGCACCGGCAGCCGATGCGCCAGCCGGAACTGCGCGTTGGGCACCGAGGTGGTGATGCGCACGATGCCGGCCGGCTCGGCCAGCCTCTTTTGCACCACCGTCTCCACCGCCTCGGCCTCGATGACGGCGGCACGGGCATGGTCATAGACGTCGCGGCCGACGTCGGTCAGCGTGAATCTGCGCGAGCTGCGGTGGATCAGCACCGCGCCGAGCGACGCTTCGAGTGCTGCCACCCGCTTGCTGACCGTCGATTTGGGGCAGCCGAGGCGCCGGGCGGCGGCGGCAAAACCACCAGTGTCCACGGCTGCTGCGAAGAAATGGAGATCGTTGAGGTTCAGCATCAAAGTCTATGAATGTGGACGTACGGTTTCAAGTTGCCTGACTACAGGATCAAAGTCCACATCGATACATCAGGGTCATCAACAATGGAGACCTGATATGACAACCCTACCGATCTTCACCTCCGGCTTCCCGCTCGGCTCCTCAGCCGGCCTCGTCGCCGCCTTCGAATGGCTTGGCCAACCCTACCGGCTGACCCGCGTCGACATGCTCGGCGAGATGCGCACAGAGGCATACAAGCGCTTCAACGGCCGGATCGAAACGCCGGTGCTTGTCACCGATGAAGGCCGTGTCCTGACCGAGACCATGGCGATCGCGCTGTGGCTCGAAGCGCGCGATCCCGAACGCCGCATCAGCTTCGAACCGGGCACTCCGGAGGCCGACAGGATGCACCAGTACATTGCCTTCCTGAACACGGCCTTCACCGGCGCTTTCGGCCCGTTGTGGACAGCGCTCGAAGCGGAAGACGCCACCGAAGCGGAGCGTGAGACGCTGCGTAAGTTCGGACGTGAATTCGTCGCCGTACGCCACGAACAGCTCGAGGCAATGATCGGCGACAGCGATTACCTGCTCGGTGACAGGCCGACGCTGGCGGACGCAGTGTTTGTCGGCGTGGCCCGCTGGACCGACTTCCACAAGGCGGTCCACCCGGCCGACTATCCGCGCATCCTGGCGCTGCGCAACCGCATCGAAGCCGACCCAGCCTTTCGCTTTGCCGTGGCGATCGAAGACGGCGACACCACAGCCAAGGGCAGCGGCGCGATGAAAGGACTGGTGCCGCTCGCCCAGGTGCTGCGCGACACGGACGCTGAGCAGGCCGCCTGACCGGCCTTACGATAAAGGGCTGCGCACCAACAATGGCGTGCAGCCCTTTTCGTCCGTTCCAAAGCCAGCCGGCGGTGCTAGGCCGCGCGTACCCAGACCTTGTTGTCATGCACTGCAGCGCCGCCATAAGGCGCCGGCGCGTCGGCGCCGGTCAGCACATTGATGCCTTCGCCGCGCTCGTGGTCGGAGTTCGGCCAGATTCCTTCGGCGATGACGACGCCACGCTTGATCTTGTCGAACAGGCGGGCATGCAGCACCACCTCGCCGCGTTTGTTGCCGACCTCGACGCGGTCGCCCGTGGCGACCCCCATGGCCGCGGCATCCTCGGGATGGATCAGCAGCTCCGGCCGCCCCTCCTTCTCGCGCGACACCGGCGTCTCGGCGAAGGTCGAGTTGAGGAAGTTGCGCGCCGGCGAGGTCGCCAGGCGGAACGGATGCTCTTCGTCCGCCACCTCGATCAGGTCGACATGGTCGGGGAATTCGGGCAGCTGCGCCACCGGGCCGAAGATGCCCATGCTACGCGGCGGCTTGTTCGGCGCCATGCCACCATTCCACTGCGGCCGGAAGCGGAACTTGCCGTCGGGGTGGCCGAAGCCGCTGAGGAAATGGGCGCTGTCGAACTCCGGCTGCATGTCGGCCCATTTCTGGTCGCGGAAGCTGTCGAAATTGCCGAGGCCCTTCTTCTCCAGCATGACGTCGATATGCTGGCGTTCGGTCAGGCCGAAACCCGGCATGTCGGAGACGCCGAGCCGCTCGGCCAGTTGCTCGATGACGAAGTGGTTGGTGCGGGGACCCTCGGGCGGCTCGATCAGCTTTGGCCCCAGCGTGATGTGCTGGTTGCCGCCGCCCTTGTAGATGTCGTCATGCTCGAGGAACATCGTCGCCGGCAGGACGACGTCGGCGAGTTTTGCCGTATCGGTCATGAACTGCTCGTGCACGGCCGTGAACAGGTCGTCGCGCATCAGCCCCTTGACCACCAGGCGCTGCTCGGGCGCGACATTGGCCGGATTGGTGTTCTGGATCAGCATCGCCGTGACAGGCGGGCCGCCATAGAGCGCGTCCGCAGCATTGGTCAGCACCGGGCCGATGCGCGAATGGTCGAGATAACGGATGTTGGGGTCGCGGAACCTGGTGCCTTCGAGCAGCTCGCCATTGAGCTTGAAGATGCCCGAATTGGAATGGAAGGCGCCGCCGCCCTCATATTGCCAGGCCCCGGTCACCGCCGGGATCGACAGGGCGGCATGCATGTTGACCGAGCCGTTGCGCTGGCGCGAGAAACCGTAGCCCAAACGGAAGAAGGTCTTTTTGGTGGTGCCGACCAGCCGGGCGAAAGCCTCGATCTCGTCGACGGTCAGGCCGGTTATGGCGGCCGCCCATTCCGGCGTCTTGTCGGCGAGATGGGCTTCCAGCCCCTTGGGATCGTCGGTGTATTTTTCGAGATAGGCGCGGTCGGCAAAACCTTCCTTGAACAGAACGTGCATGACCGCGCAGGCGAGTGCCGCATCGGTGCCGGGCTTCAGCACCAGCCCCATGTCGGCCTGCTTCAGCGTCGCCGTCTCGTAAATGTCGATGACGACGATCTTGGCGCCGCGTTCCTTGCGCGCCTTGATCGCGTGGGTCATCACATTGACCTGGGTGACCACCGCATTGGTGCCCCAGATGACGACGCAGTCCGACTTGCCGATCTCGCGCGGATCGCTGCCGCGCAGCGCACCGGTGCCCATGACATAACCCGTCCAGGCGAGATTGGTGCAGATCGAGCCGAAGAAGCCGGAATACTTCTTGGCGTGGCGCAGACGCTCGATGCCGTCGCGCTGCACCAGCCCCATCGTGCCGGCGTAGAAATAGGGCCAGACCGTCTCCGAGCCGTATTTGACTTCCGCGGCGATGAATTTTTCGGCGATCAGGTCGAGCGCCGCCTCCCAGCTCGCTTCCTTCCAGTTGCCGTCGCCCTTGGCGCTAGTGCGGATCAGCGGCTTCAGCAGCCGGTCGGGATGGTGGACGCGGTCGGCGTAGCGGGCGACCTTGGCGCAGATGACACCTGCCGTATAGCTGTTCGACTTGGCGCCATGGACACGGCCGATGCGCTTGTCGTCGAGCAGCTCGACCTCGAGCGCACAGGTCGACGGGCAGTCATGCGGGCAGGCCGAATGGCCTATCCTGATCTTGGCGTGCTGGTTCATGGCGCCCTTTTACCCTGATGTCCGCGCGGCGTGTAGGGCCAATTCGAGGGGGTGCGCTGCCCCTCATCCCCGCTGCCGGGACCTTCTCCCCGTGGACGGGGAGGAGGGACGCGCGAAACCGTTGCGGCCAGCCTCCTTCTCCCCATCACCAACCGGGGAGAAGGTCCCGCAGGGGGATGAGGGGCAGCGCCGCGTTGCGGCCCTTACTCGGCTGTGCCTTCTTCATATTCGGCCGACATGGTCAGCCACTTGTCTTCGTGGCCATTGAGCTGGGCCGATAGCTGCGAGCGCTCCTTGGCGAGTTGCGTCGCCGTCGTCGGATCCTTCTCGTAGAGCTTCGGGTCGGCCAGTTGGTCCTCGATCGTGTCGATGCGCTTGCGGATACGATCCATGAGTGCCTCGGTGGCGCGGATTTCCTTGGCCAGCGGCTCGAGGGCGGCGCGCCGCGCGGCGGCCTCGCGGCGCTTGTCGGCCTTGGAGGCCTTGTCGGCCTCACGCTCCTTGCGCCGGTCGCCGGACACACCCGTCACCAGCGTCTTGTAGTCCTCGAGATCGCCGTCATAAGGATTGACCGAGCCGTCCTTGACCAGCCACAGCCGGTCGGCCGTGGCTTCCAGCAGATGGCGGTCGTGACTGATCAGGATGACGGCGCCCGGGAACTCGTTGAGCGCCATAATCAACGCCTCGCGGCTGTCGATGTCGAGGTGGTTGGTCGGTTCGTCGAGGATGAACAGGTTCGGCCCGTCAAAGGCGGAAAGCCCCATCAACAGCCGCGCCTTTTCGCCACCCGACAGATCCTTGGCGGCGGTGTTCATCTTTTCCGTGGGAAGGCCGAACTGGGCGACACGCGCCCTCACCTTCGATTCCGGCGCGTCCGGCATCAGTCGGCGCACATGCTCGTAGGCGTTTTCTTCCGGCCTGAGGTCGTCAAGCTGGTGCTGGGCGAAGATCGCCACCTTGAGGCCTGGCGCAATCGTCACCGATCCCGTCTCGGCCTGAAGGCGTCCGGCAAGCAACTTGGCAAAGGTCGACTTGCCGTTGCCGTTGGCGCCCAGAAGCGCGATGCGGTCGTCGGCATCGATGCGCAGCGTCATTTTCTTCAGGATCGGCTTGTCGGCCTGGTAGCCGACATTGACCTTGTCGAGAGCCACGATCGGCGAGGCTACCGTCTTCACCGGCTCGGGAAAGCTGAACGGCCTGACATTGTCCTCGATCAGCGCCGCGATCGGCTTCATCTTCTCCAGCGCCTTGATGCGCGACTGCGCCTGGCGTGCCTTGGAAGCCTTGGCGCGGAAGCGGTCGACAAAGGATTGCAGGTGCTTGCGCGCCGCTTCCTGCTTGACGCGGCCCTTTTCCTGCAACTCCCGCTGCTCGGCGATCTGGCGCTCGAACTGGTCGTAGCCGCCGCGCCAGAAAGTCATCTTCTTCTGGTCGAGATGGACGATCGAATTGACCGCGCGGTTGAGCAGGTCGCGGTCGTGGCTGATCAAGAGAACCGTGTGCGGATACTTCGACACATAGTTCTCGAGCCACAGCGTGCCTTCGAGATCGAGATAGTTGGTCGGTTCGTCGAGCAGCAGCAAGTCAGGTTCCGAAAACAGCACGGCCGCGAGCGCAACGCGCATGCGCCATCCGCCCGAGAAGGACGAGGCCGGCCGCCGCTGCGCTTCGTCGTCGAAGCCGAGACCGGCAAGAATGGTCGCCGCGCGCGATTCCGCCGAATGCGCGTCGATGTCGGCGAGGCGGATGTGGATCTCGGCAATGCGATGCGGATCGGTGGCCGTCTGCTCCTCGGCGAGAAGCGCGGTGCGCTCGACATCGGCCTTGAGCACGATGTCGATCAGCGGTTCCTCGGTACCGGGCGCTTCCTGCGCCACCTGGCCGATGCGCGTGTTCTTCGGCAGGCTGATGCTGCCGGTTTCCGAGCTGAAGTCGCCAGTTATCGCTTTGAACAGCGTGGTTTTGCCCGTGCCGTTGCGGCCGACGAGGCCCGCCTTGGTGCCGGCAGGCAGGGTCAGCGACGCATGATCGAGAAGCAGGCGTCCGGCGATGCGGAGGGAGAGATCGTTGATAATAAGCATGACGAGAGGGTTTCTGACGAAGAGTTCCGACAATGGCAAGTGCGTGCGCACCATCAAGGGCGCAACGCATGGCCAAAAATAGCTACCGAACTGAAGGTTCAGGCGTAAGCCGGCCGGCCCACGCGGTACATGGCACCTTCGGTTGCCTCGCCGCCGACTGCTGCCGCGTGACCGTCGAGCGATGCCGGCGGCGGCGATGCATATCCAAGGGCAAAGAGCACCGCCGAGCCGGCAGCGAATGCCGCAAAGAGCATGAACATGCCCTGCCCGCCAAACGCACCGAGCGCCAGCCCGCCAAGCAGCGGCCCGAAGAAATTGCCCACCGCGCACAAGGAATGCGCGCCGAAATATGCGCCGCGATTGCCGTCGTTGGAGATGCGGTCGACCAGCACATATTCCGAGGGCACGACCAGCACCTCACCGATGGTGAACAGCACCATGAAGCCGATCAGCATTGTGGCGCTGGTGGCGAAGGCAAAACCGACCTCGCCGCCGAGGAACAGCAGGCACCCCAGGACCATTGCCTTCATCGGCCCGATCCGCTCGATCAGCATCCGTGCAGGCGCCGTGGCGAACACAACAACCGCCGCATTGGTGGTGACCAGCCAGGCGAAAATCTTGACCCCATCTTCCAGATTGGTGGTGAGGTACTGCGACAGGGTCACCGACCACTGGCCGTAAACGGCAAGCAGCAGCGTGCCGCCGCCGAGATAGAAGATCAGCCGGCGATCCCTGAGCGTGGCGACCAGCCTGCGGAAGCCCGGTATCTGCGCAGCAGCGCCGGCACCAGCCGTGCCGACGAACACAGCCGGAACGATCAAGAAGATCGCAGCCGAGAAGGCAAAATGAACCGCGCCTGCGATGAAGAATGGCATGGGCGAATTGGCGCCAATGGCAATGCCGATCATCGGCCCGACAGCCCAACCGGCATTGATCACCAGATAGCGCCAGGAAAACACCTTGAGCCTAAGCTTTTCAGGGGCCGCGTCGCTCATCAGCGCGCGCGAAACAGGCTCATAGACGGCTGCTGCCACCGACGACACGATATGGGCAATGGCAAAGGCGGCAACCGACTGCGCCAGACCCAGGCCGATCAATCCAAGGCCGGCGAACAGCAGCGCGACTGTGAGTACACTGCGGCGGCCGATCCGATCCGAAAGCGTGCCGGCAAAAGGGCTTGCGGCTGCACCGAGAAGCGGACCTGCACCGATCAGCATGCCGATGGCAGCGGGACTGAGGCCGAAATCCTGCTGCAGGCGGATCGCGAGGAAGGTGAGCGTCATGCCACGGGCGATCGCAACCATGCCGGAGCCCGCGATGAGCAGCAGCACGATGGTCTGGCCGGTCTTTTCGCCGAAGGCGC
This sequence comes from Aminobacter sp. MET-1, assembly GCF_026521175.1. Taxonomy (NCBI): domain Bacteria; kingdom Pseudomonadati; phylum Pseudomonadota; class Alphaproteobacteria; order Hyphomicrobiales; family Phyllobacteriaceae; genus Aminobacter; species Aminobacter sp. MET-1. Next base: position 26,580 of record NZ_JAMSHL010000006.1, read on the forward strand.
GCAAGGGCATTCCCCATGGTTCGAAACGTAGCCGACGGCGGGCGCAATTGCCCATTCCACGACCATAGCCACCCTCTGTCCCAGTTGTACCAACAAGGCAAGCGGCCGCGACGGCCGGATCTCATGATCCAGACAGGCTCATGACATTTTTTCGGGAAGGGCCCTCAGCGAAGACCGGCGCGCCCTGCCGAAAAACGAAACGGCCCGCGAAGCGCGGGCCGTCCGAAATCACCACTGTCGCCGCTTAGCGGCTGGCCATGCGCAGAAGCTTGCAGAGTTCGCGCAGGTCGCTCTCGAACGCCATCGGGTTCGAAAGCACCATGTTGCAACGCTTGACATAGGCCGCCACCTGCGCCTGCGACATGCCGCCGATCACGCCCGGATTGATGACGCCTGGACCGCCGGGGCCACCAGGACCTCCCGGACCGCCAGGACCACCAGGGCCACCCGGCAGACCGGGACCGCCGATGGTGACGCCGAGATCGAGCAGATTGTTCCCGCCAACACCAACAGTGGTGCTGACCTTGGCCAGCCCGCCTGTACCGCCGACATTCGCGCCGAGATTGGCGTTGAGGCCGCTCGAGCCGCCCAGCGTTGCCTTTGCATTGGCGTCGACGAGGCCCTTGCTGTTGGCTACGCCGGCATCGACATTGGCGTTGAGACCCTTGGCGCCGCCGACACTGGCGTTGACGCTGGCGCTCGCCAGCCCCTTGCTGCCGCCCGAACCGAGCCCGACATCGGCATTGATGCCGCCCGAACCGCCCACGGTCGCGCCGATGCCCTTCGAATCAATCGAGACGCCAAGTCCCTTGCTACGATCGCCGATGTCCAGCGCGCTGGCCGGCGCGGCGAGCGCTACAAAAACAATGCCACCCGCCAGTGCAGTTGCGATTGCCTTGGAAATGCCAGTCATGGATGTCTCCCTGTGGTTGCCAATCCAAACAACCAGCCACCAGAAACTGGTTGCCTGCGCAGTAACGATCCCACTGGACTGAAAGTTTCAGCCCACCACGGAGACTGACATCTTTCTCAATCGATAGTCAAATCGAGTCACAACTTATAGTAAAGCGTATTAACAACTTTCATTTGTGTGCAAACAATTTTTCCGTTTGCATGAAAATCATAATTTAATTCTAATTAAGCATAATTGCGGCCCACTTCCGACCTTTGGAAATAGATCAAGTCGAGGTTTATCGAAGGTCGCCCCAACACGGTCAGGATCATATGCGCCTGGCCGCGATGATGGGTCTGATGGTTGAAGAGGTGGGTCAGCGCAGGTGCCAGACGCTGCGAAATGGTACGCATGTCGGTTACTGTCATATAGGTGAAGCGGCCGGCGAAGGCCTTCTCCTCGAGACCATCGATCCATTCGACGATGCGCCTGTCCTCCGCCTCGCGGGCCGTCTTCAGTCTGGCAAGGTTCTCGTGCAAGATCGCGTCAAGCGCCGACGGAGCATCGCCCAGGCCCGTGAAGCGCTTCAGCCAGATGCGGTCCGCGGCGAGCAGGTGGTTCAGGGTGCCGCGCATCGACTTGAAGAAGGCACCGACGTCACGGCCGAAGTCTTCGTCGCCAAGATCGGCCGCAGCGCCATAAACCTGCTCGTTGGCCCATTGATTATAGGCGGCCATCATCCTGAAATGCTGCTTCATCTGATATTCCTTGGTGCTTCGAAACCGTCTGTCCTTCCTAAGTGCATCGGAAAGCCTCGCCAATGACCATTCTGTTCTACGATCTCGTCGGCAGCGATGCCGCACGCCCCTTCAGCCCGCATTGCTGGAAGGTGGCGATGGCGCTGGAGCACAAGGGGCTCGATTACCGCGCCGTTCTGAAGCGCCTTGTGGAAGTGCCAGAGATCGAAGGCGGCGTCTCGAAGACGATCCCCGTCATCCGCGATGGCGACAAGGTGATCCCGGATTCGTTCGCCATCGCGCTTTATCTGGAAGAGGCCTATCCAGAGCAACCGTCGCTGTTCGAAGGCCCGGGCGGCATGGCGCATGCACGCTTCATCGAGCGCTGGTCGCAGCTGACGCTGCATCCCTATATCTCCGTGGCTGCGCTCACGGCCCTGCACGCCATGCAGGACGACGAGAATGCAGCCTATTTCCGCAAGAGCCGCGAAGCCCGTTTCGGCAGGCCCCTTGAAGAGGTAACCGCCAGCCGCGATGCCAGCCTCTCCGGCTTCCGCGCTTCTCTGGAGCCGCTGCGCAGTATGCTGTCCTACCAACCGTGGATCGGCGGCGAGCAACCTTTGTTTGCCGATTACATCGTCTTCGGCGCGCTGCAGTGGGCGAGGATCGCCACCCCCTACCAGCTACTCGAAGCTGCCGACCCGGTTGCCGAGTGGTTCGAGCGCTGTCTCGACCTTCATGGCGGCAAGGGGCGCAGCATCGCCGCGGCCGCCTAGTCCCCCTTGGCAATGCAGCGGGCGGCCTGTATAGAGCCCGCCACACTGCAAAATCCCAGAAATCATAAGGACCAGACATGGCGATCGAACGCACCTTTTCGATGATCAAGCCGGACGCAACCAGGCGCAACCTGACCGGCGCAATCACCAAGATGCTTGAGGATGCGGGCCTGCGCGTCGTCGCTTCCAAGCGCGTGTGGATGAGCCGCCGCGAAGCCGAAGGCTTCTACGCCGTTCACAAGGAACGCCCCTTCTTCGGCGAGCTCGTCGAGTTCATGTCGTCGGCTCCGACGATCGTCCAGGTTCTCGAAGGCGAGAACGCCATCGCCAAGAACCGCGAAGTGATGGGTGCCACCAACCCTGCCAATGCTGCCGAAGGCACCATCCGCAAGGTCCACGCCCTGTCGATCGGCGAGAACTCGGTGCACGGTTCGGACGCTCCTGAGACCGCTGCCGAAGAGATCGCCTACTGGTTCTCGGGCACCGAAGTCGTCGGCTGATCCAGACCATCGGCAACGCCTGACAAGGCGTTGATCCAGAATCGAAAAGCCGGGGTTTTGCCCCGGCTTTTTCTTTCTCCTGTTGTTCGCTCCTCGACAGGCCGAGGACGCAATCGCCGCCTGGTCGAAGCCTTCGACCTAAGCTGGACGGGCCATCAGTCTTTTCAAAGAGTTACCTGACAAGCCACAGAAAACGATTCAATCAGCCGCCATCGCCGAAACGCAGGATGTCCTTGCCGTCCTTGTCGGCGAGGATCAGCTTGCCGCCGTCCAGACGATAGGACGTCACCTGGCCAAGGGCCTGGTGATAGCGGTGCTCCTGATCCATCACCGCCTGCTCGCAGGCCATGAAGGTCGAGCCGAGCGGGCCGAAGGTGATCGCCTTGCCGTCGACCTTGGCCTGGCCGAAGAAGTTGTTGCAAGCGCCACGGCCGGTCACGCCACCGGCCGGATCGATGCGCAGCGTCGAAGGCGGCGCGTCAAGAACGTCGGCACCGCCGATCTGCTCCACCACCCATTCGCGGTCGAAGATGTCGTCCTTGGCCGGTTCGCTGGCCTGGCTCACCATCTTCAGTACCATGCTCTGCGGCACGGCGTTGAGCGGATCGACCGAGTAGCGCTCGTCATTGATGAACCAGAGGCGGTCGTCGACCGTGATGCGCGCCTGAAGCGCATAAGTCATGCCCGTCCGGATGGCGACCGGATCGAAGCGGACCTCGAACTTGATCGGCACCTGCCCGGCCGGATCGATCTTCTGCTGGCCGATGACAGTGGACGGAGCATCGGCCAGCGACACGTCGACCAGTTGCACGGTCAAAACTGCGTGAGGCGGCAATGCGATGCGTTCGCGATAGAGCACCTCGCCTGAAATCGTCTTCTCTTCAGCCATCGCCATGTCAGGTACTGCAAGCATGCCGATCAGCAGCGGCGCAAAGCCGAAAACGATGAATTCCGCGAGCTTGCCCAGCATGGTTGTCTCCCCGCAATGCGTTGTTGCCTGGCCGCGGCATGACTGTTGCCGTCATCCAGTTCCGAAGGTGCAAAGGATTGCGGTGGTTCCGTGGCCGCCCGTCGCTCCAAGACGGCCACCGACTGTCATGGCCGGGCCCAGCGCGCCGCGGCAGCTTCGTCACTTTCCTTGGCATCCACCCAGTCGCCGGCGCTGCCGTCGGCGCGATGCTCCTTCTTCCAGAAGGGCGCTCGCGACTTGAGATAATCCATCAGGAAACTGGCGGCCTCGAAGGCGGCCTGCCGGTGCTTGGAGGCAGCAACGACGAGCACGATGTTCTCGCCCGGCCTGACCCGTCCGAAGCGATGAATGGCGGTCATGCCCGACAACGGCCAGCGCTCCAGCGCTTCGGCCGCGATCCTGGAGATTTCAGCCTCGGCCATGCCCGGATAATGTTCGAGTTCGAGTGCCGACAACGTGCCGGCCTCGTCACGGCACAGACCGGTGAAGGTGACGACAGCACCGACATCCGCCCGACCCGCAGTCAGCCGGCCGATTTCCTGGGCGACGTCGAAATCCGCCGCCTGGATGCGCACCATGGGCACGACGGCGGAGGTCATGGCTCAGCCGCCCGTCATCGGCGGAAACAGCGCGATCTCGCGCGCACCGGCAACCGGCTGGCGGTGATCGACATGCTCCTGGTTGATTGCGACCCGTATCACCTCGGGATGCTGCAAGGCGCTTTCGAACTCTTCGCCGCGCGACTTGAGCCACAACAGAAGATCGGAAACCGTCTTCACCTCGGCTGGCAGTTCGACATCTTCTTCTGCCTTGCCGATCCGCTCGCGCACCCAGGCGAAATAGATGAGTTTCATGCGGCTCACTCGTCCATGATGTGCTTCAGGCCAGCACGGAAATAGTCATAGCCGGTATATAGTGTCACGATCGCCGCGATCCAAAGCAGCACGAGGCCGGTCTGGGTGGTCAGCGGGAAAATCTTGTCACCGGCAGGTCCTGCCAGCAGGAAGGCGATGGCCACCATCTGGATCGCCGTCTTCCACTTGGCGAGCTGGGTGACGGGCACGCTGACCTTGAGCGCCGCCAAATATTCGCGCAGGCCCGAGACCAGGATCTCGCGGCACAGGATGATGATGGCCGCCCACAGCGACCAGCCGGCAATGCCGCCGCGATTGTCGGTGTCGGCGGCAAGCAGCAGCAGGCAGGTGGCGACCAAAAGCTTGTCGGCGATGGGGTCGAGCATTCGGCCAATGTTCGAAGTCTGCTTCCAGGCGCGCGCAAGGTAGCCGTCAAGATAGTCGGTGATGCTGGCGATGACGAAAATCGCCAAGGCGCTCCAGCGCGCGAAGTCGGACGACTGCAGACGTCCTTCCAGGAAGAAGCAGAGCACTACCATCGGCACGGCTAGGATGCGCGCATAGGTCAGTATGTTGGGCAGGTTGAATGCGCGCTGGGCCATGGTCTCGAATGCTCTTTTCGGTCTGCCTAAGTGAAATCAGAAGCGGGCGTCAGGGGTCAACTGCCTATCGCTAGGCCAACATGTTTGCGAACGACAATCCATCACCCATTATCGTGAAAATGGTTGTAAACAAGGCGGGCAGTCGATTCAGAGATGCCTTCCACCGCCATCAGGTCGTCGACGGCAGCACGGCTCACCGCCTTGGCGGTGCCGAATGCCAGAAGCAGCGCGCGCTTGCGTGACGGACCGATGCCGGCGATCTCGTCAAGCGGGTTCTTGACCATCTCCTTCTTGCGCCGCGCCCGGTGCGAACCGATGGCGAAACGATGGGCCTCATCGCGCAGGCGCTGGACAAAATAGAGCACGGGATCGCGCACCGGCAGCGAGAACGAATCCTTGCCCCTGACGAAGAAGCGCTCGCGCCCCGCCTCTCGGTCCTGGCCCTTGGCGACGCCGATCGCCACCACCCGGTCCTCGATGCCAAGCTCGGCCAGCATGGCGCGCACGGCCGTCATCTGCCCCTGCCCGCCGTCGATGAGGATGACGTCAGGCCAGGCCGGAAACGCACCGGCATCCTCGACGCTTTCGGCCTCCTCGGGCTGCTCGCCGCCATGCTCCTTGAGCAGGCGTGAGAAACGGCGGGTCATGACCTCACGCATCATGCCGAAATCGTCGCCAGGCGTGATGTCGGTCGAGCGGATGTTGAACTTGCGGTACTGGTTTTTGACGAAGCCTTCCGGGCCGGCGACGATCATGCCGCCAACGGCATTGGTGCCCATGATATGCGAGTTGTCGTAGACCTCGATGCGAACGGGCGGCTTTTCGAGGGCAAAGGTCTGGGCAAAACCTTCCAGCAGGCGAGCCTGGGTCGATGTTTCCGCCAACCGGCGGCCCAATGCCTCGCGGGCGTTCTGCGCGGCATGGTCGACGATGTCCTTCTTCTCGCCGCGCTGAGGCACAGAAAGCGTGACCTTGTAGCCGGCGCGGGTCGACAGCGCTTCAGCCAGCAGTTCCTGTTCTTCGACAGCATGTGACAGCAATATCGAGCGCGGTGACGGCTTGTCGTCGTAGAACTGCGCGAGGAACGAGCCCAGCACCTCGGCGGCTTCGAGCGACGAATCTGCCTTCGGGAAATAGGCGCGGTTGCCCCAGTTCTGGCCGGTGCGGAAGAAGAACACCTGGATACCGGTCTGCCCGCCCTCCTGATGGATGGCAAAGACGTCGGCCTCGTCGATCGTCTGCGGATTGATGCCCTGGTGGCTCTGCACATGCGACAGTGCTGCGAGGCGGTCGCGATAGACGGCGGCGCGCTCGAAATCGAGATCCTCCGCCGCCTGCTGCATCTGGCCGGAGATTTCGGTCTTCACCTTCTGGCTGCGGCCGGAGAGGAAGTCCTTCGCCTCCTGCACCAGCTCGTCGTAGCCTTCGCGCGAGATCTCGCCAGTGCAGGGCCCGGCGCAGCGCTTGATCTGGAACAGCAGGCACGGCCGGGTGCGGTTGTCGAAGAAGCTGTCGGTGCAGCTGCGCAGCAGGAAGGCGCGCTGCAGCGAGTTGATGGTGCGGCCAACTGCCTGCGCCGACGCAAACGGACCGAAATAGTCGCCGCCCTTTCGGGAACGCGCGCCGCGGTGCTTGTAGATGCCGGGTGCCGTGTGATCGCTGGTCAGCATGATGTAGGGGAACGACTTGTCATCCCGCATCAAAACGTTGAAGCGCGGCCTCAGGCGCTTGATGAGGTTCGCCTCGAGCAGCAGAGCCTCAATCTCGGTGCGGGTGACGACGAACTCCATCGTCGCCGTCTCGCGCACCATCTTGCCGATGCGGTTGGTGTGGAAGCGCCCCTGCGCGTAGTTGGTGACGCGCTTCTTCAGGCTGCGCGCCTTGCCGACATAGAGCACGTCGCCGGCCGCGTTCATCATGCGGTAGACGCCGGGCGCGTTTGGCAGGCGCTTGACCATGGTCTGGATGACTTCGGCACCGACCAGACCGTCGGCGTCGCCGGCATGCGCGGTCCAGTCGATGGCGGTGAACGGCAGGTCCGGACCAGAGGCCGCCGGCGCAAGTTCGTCCTCTACCGACTCGTCGTCGTCGAGTTCGATGTCGGGCATGTCTTCGGCCGCCTTGCCGCCCTTGCGGGGGCCAGAGCCGGTATCGGATTCGCGTGGACTCATTCCACCATGCCTGTCACGTCGGGCGTCTGCCATGCAAGATGCTGGCCGCCGTCGAGCGCGATCATCTGGCCAGTTACTGACCTTACCTGCCACAGATAGCGAACGGTCGCGCCAAATTCGCCAAGCTCCGGGCCGTGCTTGAGGATCAGCCCGTCGAGCTGGGCGGCAAAGGCTGCAGCGTCCTGGCGCGCGCTGGGCAGCGTCGGCCCCGGTCCGATGGCGTTGACGCGGATACGCGGCGCCAGCGCCTGGGCCATGGTGCGCGTCGCCGCCCAGAGTGCGGCCTTCGACAGCGAATAGGAAAAATAGAGCGGCGTCGGCTTGAGCACGCGCTGGTCAATCATGTTGACGATCAGGCCCTCTGCGCCGTCAGGCAAGGCAGCCGCGAAATTCTTTGCCAAAAGCGCAGGTGCCTTCACATGCAGGGCAAAATGCCGGTCCCATGCCTCCCAGTCGAAGTCCGTCACCGAGTCGCTCTCGAACACCGAGGCATTGTTGACCAGAAGCGTGATCGGCCCGAGCGCTGCCTCGGCAGCGGCGAGCAAGCTGTCGACCGCTTTCATGTCGGCAAGGTCGGCCTGCACCACCGCCGCGCGCCCACCATTGGCATTGATGGAAGCAGCCAGATCGTCGGCAGCGGCGCGCCCGTGGTTGCAATGGATGGCGACGCCGAAGCCATGAGCCGCCAGATCCTCGGCGATCGCGCGTCCGATCCGCTTGGCACCTCCGGTCACCAGCACATTGCCTTCCATGGCCGCCATCTGATCATCCCTTGCTGTTTGCCCGACAGCCGCACGCAGTCGAGTTTGGTTACCCTTCGGTAACATCAGTAAAAAGCCGTTCATCGATCTGGCGACAATGTGACGAAGCCCTTCGGCGGCGCCTTCCAATCGTCCCGCGAACCATATCGGCAGACGAGATATAGAACGCCCAACTCCTTGCACCAAGCGGCTTGCGGCAATTCGCCGACAAGGCAGCCGACAGGCGATGTTGCATTAGCGCAACGTCATGCTTCAGCCTCATTTCAGCCCGGCAATCACCCAACTTCAGGTTCGGTTCAGCCGCATTTCGACACGACATTCGGAACTGTTCGGCGCCTGGACCGTTTATCCCCCCGGACGGGTTTCAAGGGCGCCATTTTGAAAGAAAGCCAGTGTCTAGTTGGCTTAAGGAGTAAAAAATGACTGCCATTCTCAAGCACGCTCGTCCGCTCGCGGCAGCGTTCGGCCTCGTCGCTCTGGCGGCTATGCCGGCTTTCGCAGCCGACGTCGTCATGGAAGAGCCGCCGGCCCCCGCAGCTCCGATGGAAGTTGCCCCGGTCGCCAGCTGGGCTGGTCCCTATGCTGGTGTGACCGTCGGCTACGGCTTCTCGGGCACGGCCAACGACAAGACGTTCGACAACAAGATCGACACCAAGGGTTTCCTTGGCGGTGCGTTCGTCGGCTACAACTATCAGATGGACAACATCGTCATCGGTGCTGAAGGCGACATCGGCTACAGCGGCATCAAGGGCGACAACTCCGGCACGGAAGTGAAGTCGGGCGTCGAAGGCTCGCTGCGCGCCCGTCTTGGCTATGCAGTTACGCCTGACATCCTGCTCTACGGCACGGCCGGTGGTGCTGGCCAGCGCGTGAAGGTGTCGGATGCAACAGGCAGCGACTCCAACACCGCGCTTGGCTGGACCGCTGGCGTCGGCACCGACGTCAAGCTGACTGAGTCGGTCTTCGGCCGCGTCGAGTATCGCTACACCGATCTCGGCACCGACAGCTACAACCTCGGTGGCACCAACCACGACGTCTCGCTCAAGGATCACCGCATCCAGTTCGGCGTCGGCATGAAGTTCTGATCCTCCCGATCGGACCAACGGAAAAGCCGGGCCTTGTGCCCGGCTTTTTTGTTTTCCTGCCGGCCGAGGGGGCGCCCAGCTGCGATGCCAGATCATCCCTGCGGGATGACGGCCTTCAACTCGGGGAATTTTTCGTCGAAACGCGCGGCCCAGCGCTTTAGGCGCGGACGCCCCTTCTCCCACTTTCCAGCGAAACGCAGTTCCATGTAGCCAATCGCCGCGCGCAGCGCGATCTGGCCGGTCGTGATCGCCTTGGGCAGCTTGGGCGGATTGGCGTTGAGCAGGTCGAGCGAGCGTGCCACCTTCGCCCACTGCTTGTCGATCCAGGGCTGATGGACGATCTCCTCTGGGCGCGAGCGGCGCTCGTAGACCATCGCCAGCAGGCAGTCGCAGATGCCGTCGGCCAAGCCTTCCAGACGCTCCGCGTCCAGGCGCTTGTCAGCGTTGCGCGGGAACAGCTTGTTGCCCGAAATCCGGTTCAGATATTGGGTGATGACGCGGCTGTCGTAGATGCCCTGTCCGTCGTCCGTCACCCAAACCGGAATCTTGCCGAGCGGGTTGACGTCGGTCAGCATCGCCGGCTGCGGGCCGGTCTCGACCGTCACCGGCTCCACCGGAATCCCGGCATAGACGGCCGCCATGCGAACCTTGGCACTGTAGGGCGAAGCGGAAGAATAAAGCAGTTGCGGCATGGTGGCTCCCTTTTCGCGGGCGACCATATCAGCGCGTGCCGCAAGGGCAACGCGCGAACAGCAAGAATCAGCCGCCACGCACCGGCGGCATCACCACCTTGTCGAGCCGGCAGGCACGCCGATCGACTTCAGGACAGGCACGGAAATCGAGATCCTTGGTCATGCAGATTCGGACGTCGCGGAGATAGCGGCGGTCACAGGTCACCGCGATATCCTCTGCGCTCATGCTGGGATTCGACTGAAGGAAGGCGCGCTCGGCCTGACCAGGCGCCAAGGTCTGGTAGTTGTCCAGGCGGCGGAATTGGGCGGGAATCTCGATCTTTTCGCGAGCGGCCCGCAACACTTTGAAATAGTCGTCCTGGCTCAGCCCCGAACAGGTGCCGTGCGTGCGCCATTCGTGGCGGATCAAGCCGGCTGATGGCATCAGGTCGTAGAGCCCGCGCAGCGTGGCGCTTGACACATCGCTGTTGCCGGTCTGGCAGTCCGAAGGATAGCCACGCTCGAATTGCGGCCACAGGCCATGCACAACGAAGGCATAGGGCCGGCCAGCGCGGCATTGCTGGCCGTTGGCCTGCTCGCCCTCCGCTTCGCAGTAGCTCGGCGACCACGACAGCGACAGCACATAAAAATCGAAGCCCTGCCCGCGCGGAACTGCGGCTGCCTGCTGCGTCGCGGGTCCAGCAGACTTGTCAGCCGCGGGCCTCTCCTGCTCGGCAGGAGCACAGGCACAAAGCGCGGAAAAGGCCGCGCCGACGAGCGCGACCTGGAGCATCCTGCGGATCATGACGAAATCCGGCCAACCTCAGCGCAGGACGCGGCAGCGGCCGTCATAGACGTTCCAGCGATCGAAGCCGGACACGCAGAACTCGACATTGTTGCCGATCGAAGCAAAGCCCATGCCCTCTTCGACCAGATACCAGATGTCGCGATCATGTCCGTCAGACAGGGTCACCTTGGCGCCGCAATAGGTGCGGCCGATAGGGTGGTTTTCGTCGGCAGCTTCATAGCGATGCTCGTGGATGCGCTGGAAATCGGTGATGGCCACCTGCGGCAGATTCGGCACGTGGCGAACCTGGTGAGCAAAGCGGCTGGTGATGCGGTTGAGCACCGACGCGTTGCTGCACAAACCGGAATCGGCGGCATAGCTGCCGGAAAGGTCGGCTGCCTGGGCGGAGCCCGCACCAAGGGCGATGGCGCCAAGGCTGGTCGTTGCGGCAAGGAAGATGCTGGCGATGCGACTCATGGTTTCCACTCCGAAGCTGCTGCAACTCAGTTTGCGGCGTCGCCGCGTCGCGGTCAAGAAGCCTCGCCGGCCAGCCATTCGACAGACCATCGCGCCCCCTTCTGCTCGGCAAGCACCTTGGCCAGCGCCGGCAGCATGGTGCGCAACTCGGCCTCAAGCTGGAACGGCGGATTGACCACCACCATGCCAGTGCCATCAAGCCTCGGCTCCGGAGAAGGTGGGCGGATGTAAAACTCGATGTCCATGATCTTGGGAATGCCGGCACCTGCCAGTGCCTCGCGAAAGGCGGCAACCGCCTTGCGATCCTTGACCGGATACCACAGCGCGAAGACGCCGCCAGGCCAACGCTTGTGGGCCCTGGCCAGACCATCGACAAGGCGGTTGAACTCGCCTTCCTTCTCGAACGGCGGATCGACCAGCACCAGCCCACGCTTTTCCTTCGGCGGTAGATGCGCGCCGAGTGCGAGCCAGCCGTCGAGTTCGATCACCTTCGTCTGGAAATCGCCCTCGAACTGGGCAGCCAGCGTTTGCGCATCCTCAGGATGCAGCTCGATTGCCGAGAGGCGGTCCTGCTTGCGAAGCAGATGACGGGCGATCACAGGCGAACCAGGATAGCTTGAAATGCCGCCCTCGGGGTTCTGCGCCCTAACAGCATCGAGATAAGGTTCCAGCAGTTCAACGGCGTCTGCGGGCAGCTTTGTCTCGACCAGTCGGCCGATTCCGTCGTGCCACTCACCCGTCTTCTGCGCTTCTTCGGAGCCAAGGTCATAGAGGCCGATGCCGGCATGGGTGTCGATGACGCGAAACGCCTTGTCCTTGCGCTTCAGGTATTCGACCAGCCGGGCCAGCACCGCGTGCTTGACCACGTCAGCAAAGTTCCCGGCATGATAGGCGTGGCGATAATTCATGTCTTGTCCGCATTCCTGCCCCAGCGCTTCGCCGGTGGCTTTGTCCTTGTCGTCCGATCGTGTCCGCGCGCCATGGAAACCGCGACACCGGCAAGGCCGGCGGCAACCAGGAAGAAGCCCGGCAGATGGGCCCGTTGGTCAACTTCCATCACCCCGCCACGCAAAACGACATCGACGCTCCTGACACCAATTCCGCTTATGCCCGGCTGGCCGATCTCGAAACTGTAGATGCCCGGCTCCACCGTGCGGATCAAGCCGGCAATGTTCCGATGCATCGGGTCGATGGTCTCGGGATTGCGCTCGCTGATTGCCACGTCCCGCAGTTTCAGCGTTTCGCTGAACACCACTTCGCCGCGTGTCGAGGCAACGACAGAAATGACCAATGGCACAGATCTCTGAGCTATAGGCTCGACCGCAACCACGTCCACCATCACCCGAACAGGCGCGTCCGTATCTGCCAAAATGGCAGCGGCGGCAGGGAACTTGCCGTCATCATAGATACGGTAGATGCCGATCTCGCGGCCACTGAGATTCTTCACCGCCCAAGGGTAGGCGTAAATCGCCCTACCCCCACGACCATGGCGATGACGGACAGAAACCTCAGGATTGCCGAGATGTCGTCCTCTTCCTCATTTTCGGACATGCGCTCCCCACTCGCAACGCCGCAAAATGCAAAAAACTATGTCTTGTCTGCTCCCCTGCCCCAGCGCGGCGCCGGGGGCTGCGAGCTCGGGTTCTCCGGATTGCGCTTGCGGCGCAAAGACAGCACCAGACCTATGAAGCCCACAGCCATGAGCGAAAAACCGGTCGGTTGCGCTCGGGGGTCGGGTTCGCCGGCGCCGGAGCGCAGGATAAGGTCGACGCGCTGAATCTGGACGTTGTCATTATCGCCCTGTGCCACCACGAAACGATAGCTGCCCGCCTTCACCTCGCGGATCAGGCCGGCATCGTCGCGGAACACCGGATCGGGCAGTTGCGGACTGCGCTCGCGCGGGGTCGTGTCATAGAAGTTCAGCGCCTGGGCCAGCACAGTCTCCCCACCTGTCGAAGCCGTCATCGACAGGATCGCCCGCGCCGGCTGGACGACAGGCGGCGCCAATGTGGTCAGATCGACCAGCACACGCACCGGCGCATCGGTCGTTGCCAAGGCCACGTCCACCGGACGGAAGCTGCCGCCCCGATCATAGACGCGGTAGGTCCCGATCTCGTTGCCGGAGAAATTGGTGGCTGCCCAAGGATAAATGATTCCGAGGCCAGTGCCCGCAAGCAGGATGAGTAGAAACAGGGACCGCATGGCGCTCGATGCTCTGGAGGTCGCGGCGAAGCGCAACCGAAGACAGGGAATAAGCCCTACTACGGCTTTTGCCCCGCATCGGGAAGTGGAGCGCTGTCTTTGCCCACTATTTCACGCTGCATCTTGTCTGGTGGCCGCCTCGGCCTGCGAGGTCGCCTGCATCCGTCCCGCCAGGCTCGTTGTGCCCCTTAGGCCTTGCGTTCCCATCGCTTGTCGGCGGTTTGCTGCCAATAGGTCACAGCGTGGCCGGCGACCTTCATCGTCTTCCAGTGCTGGCGTGCGTCTTCGAGCTGTAGCGCGTCGTGTCCGTCGAACAGGAACACGGCACGTTGATAGGGGCTGAGGTCGGGCGGCGAAGCACCATCGACCATGAAGCGGATTTCGGCGGCGTTCGGGTTGCCCTCGCCAACAGTCAGGATGACGGGCTGATCGGGCGCATGAGGCTCACGGTCGCTGCCATGGGCTAGAAACGACTCCTCGCGGAAGGTCCACAGATGCACGTCGAGCGCATCGCGCCGCTCTTCCGAGCCCACCTGCACCACTGCTTTCCAGCCGCGCTGCAGGCTGCGCTCGAGCAGGCTCGGCAGGGCATCCTCGAGCGTCGATTCGGTCAAATGATAGAAAAGGACTTCGGCCATAGGGCAATGCTATGCCCCAATTCAGAGCGCGGGTGAAGCTTCGGGCGGCAGCCGCTTGGAACTTGGCTATGGCTGCCGCCTGTCAGGCCTTATGCTTCGTAGTGGTCGCGCACCAGCCTGTCGAGCAGGCGCACGCCATAGCCGGAGCCCCAGGACTGGTTGATCTCGTTGGTCGGCGAGCCCATGGCAGTGCCGGCAATGTCGAGATGCGCCCAGGGCGTTTCCTTGACGAAGCGCTGCAGGAACTGCGCGGCCGTGATCGAGCCGCCGTAACGACCGCCGATGTTCTTCATGTCGGCATTCTTCGAATCGATCAGCTTGTCGTAATCCGAGCCCAGAGGCATGCGCCACAGCTTTTCCTGTGTCGCGGTACCGGAGGCGGTCAGCCGGGTTGCCAGCTCGTCATTGTTGGAGAACAAACCGGCGTGCTGCTGGCCGAGCGCCACCATGATGGCACCTGTGAGCGTCGCCAGATTGACCATGAACTTCGGCTCGAAGCGCTGGTTGCAGTACCAGAGCGCATCGGCGAGCACGAGACGGCCTTCGGCGTCGGTGTTCAGCACCTCAATGGTCTGCCCCGACATCGAGGTGACGATGTCGCCCGGACGCTGGGCGTTGCCGTCGACCATGTTTTCGACGAGGCCGATGATGCCAACGACATTGGCCTTGGCCTTGCGGGCGGCAAGTGCATGCATCAGGCCGGTGACGGCGGCAGCACCGCCCATGTCGCCCTTCATGTCCTCCATGCCGGCTGCAGGCTTGATCGACACGCCACCCGAATCGAAGACCACGCCCTTGCCGACGAAGGCGACGGGCTTATCCTTGGCCTTGCCGCCGTTCCACTGCATCACAGCGAGGCGCGGCGGACGCACCGACCCCTGGGCAACGCCGAGCAGCGCGCCCATGCCGAGCTTCTTCATTTCCTTCTCGGTCAGTATCTCGACCTTGACACCAAGCTTTTCGAGTTCCTTGGCCTGGGCGGCGAACTCGACCGGGCCGAGCACGTTGGCCGGCTCGTTGACCAGGTCACGTGCGAGCACCACGCCGCCGACCACCGCCTCGGCATCGGCAAATGCCTTCTTGGCAGCTACCGGATCGGCGCAATGGATGGTGATCTTGGCAGGCTTCTTGTCGTCGGCCTTGCCGTCGCCATTGTCCTTCTTCGTCTTGTATTTGTCGAAATTATACGTCCGGAGCAGGATGCCGGCGGCGAAACCGGCGGCAGCGGCGCCATCGACGGCGACATCCGCGATATCGAGGATCACGGCCACCTCGGTTGCCTTGCGCAACTGGCCGGCAACCGTGCCGCCGAGCTTCAGCCAGGAATATTCGTCGAGCGACGCAGCCTTACCGGCGCCGACGGCAACCAGCCTGTCGACGGCAGTCCCCTCGGGCGCCAGCACCTCGACGACGGCGCCGAACTTGCCGGTGAAATCGGCGACCGGGAAGGCGCGATCAAGCGTCTTGGCCGGATCGCAGGTGCGCGCTGCATCGCTCAAGCCACCATCTTCGGCGGAGAAGACGAACACGCTGCCCTTTTTCGGCACACCTGCCTTGGCGAAACTGATCGACGGCTTGGAAGTCATGATGCCCTGCTTTCGGATGTCATTCAGATTGTGCGCGACATTTGGTCGTTTTCGACTTTTTGGCAAGCCTCCCGTCATCCAGGCTCACTATAGGTAAAGACGAAATGTCGCTGGCGACCTTGCATTAACCATCTCTCTTCGGCCTTTCTTAGCCAATAGGTTCGAGAGTCGGGTCGGCGGAAACATGGCGTTGAAACGATGCCGGCCTGGGGGCGCTGGTTGTGCCGGCAAGCCTGGGACTATAGCTTAGAGACACTGGCCAGACGCGATCGTGTCGACCAGCCAAGTCGGAAACACGGAATCCTGATCATCCAATGAAGGTCGTAGAGCGCTACATCCTGCGTCGTGCGTTCGCGGTGTTCATTGCGGCGCTGACCTGGACTTTGGCGATCGTCTGGACCACCCAGGTGCTGGGCCGCATCGACCTCGTCACCGACAGCGGCCAGTCGGCGTTGACCTTCTTCGAGGTAGCAGCGCTGATCTTGCCGACCATCATCCCCATAGTCGTGCCTTTCGCCGTCATCATCGCGGTCGCGCAGACGCTCAGCACCATGAACGGCGATTCCGAACTGGTGGTGATCAATGCGGCCGGCGCCTCGCGCATGACAGTGATCCGGCCGATCCTCATCCTGGCCATCGGCGCCAGCCTGTTCTCCTTCGTCATCGACAATGTAGCAGACCCGATGGCACGCCAGCGCAACCGCGAACTTGTCGCGACGTCACGCGCCGATCTCCTGTCGCTGATCATCCAGGAAGGCTCGTTCCGCAAGGTCGACGAAGGCCTGTTCGTGCAGGTCGGCGAGCGCCTGCCGGATGGTGGCCTGGGCCGTATCTTCGTCGCCGATTCGCGCGAGAAGAATGTCGACCTGATCTACTATGCCAAGTCGGGTGCCTTCATTAAGCGCGACAACAAGCAGATGCTCGTCATGGAAAATGGCGTCATCCACCGCAAGGCACCAGCCGGTGAGGTCTCGGTCATCAGCTTCGATTCCTACGCCTTCGACCTCAGCGAATTCAGCTCCGCCGCACAGGAAGTAACTATGCGGCCGAAAGACCGCGGCACGCTCTATCTTATGAACCCGCCCGCCAACGACAAGGTTTACCAGCGCAATCCCGACGCCTTCAAAGCGGAACTCGATCGGCGCTTCACCGAGTGGCTATACCCGATCACATTCGCACTGATCGCGCTCGCGGTTGCGGGCGACGCCCGTTCGCACCGCGACGCCCGCATCCATCCGCTGATCACCACCATCGGCATCGCGCTGTTCTTCCGCTGGCTTGGGTTCTTCGCCGACAGCAAGGCTGAAACCGTGCCGTGGCTGGGCTTTGCCGTCTACGGCGTGCCGATCGGCGCCTCGCTGTTGGCGATCTGGTTCATTCGCAACAACAAATCGATGGAACTGCCCGTCGCCACCGCCGACTGGATCGCGTCGCGGTTCGCGCGCTTCAGCGACGCCATGACAGCCTTGCGCCTTCGCCTCTGGGGCGGCGGCGCATCCGGCCAGGGAGCCGCGTGATGGGCTGGACACTCGGCCGTTATTTCTTCTTCCGCTACGTCGTCATCACGACGTGGTTCTTCGTCGGCATCTTCGCGCTGATCTTCATCATCGACGTCACCGAATTCTCGAGCAATGTCGGCGGCCTGCCGGGCTTCAAGTTCAGCATCGCGCTCACCGTATCGGCGTTGCGCGTGCCGATGATCATGCAGCAGACGGTGCCTTTCGTGGCGCTGTTCGGCGCCATGGCGACGCTGATCTCGCTCAACCGGCGCTACGAACTGGTGATAGCCCGCGCCGCCGGCATCTCGGCCTGGCAGTTCCTGCTGCCTTGCTGCGCCGGCGCGTTGTTCTTCGGCCTCGTCACCGTCGGCATCCTTAACCCGATCGCAGCCTACGGCTTCTCGCATTCGGAAAACCTCGAATCGGAGCTGCGCTCGCGCCAGTCCAATTCGGTCTCGGCCTTCTCGGCGCCGTGGCTGCGTCAGAAGACGAAGGACGAGGAAGTCATCATCGGCGCCCGTGCGGTTCTCAACCAGGGCCTTGAACTGTCCGACGCCGTGTTCTTCATTTTCGACAATGACGGCAACATGGTCGGCCGCAAGGATGCGCGGCGTGCCTATCTGCGCGACGGCTACTGGGAGTTGGTGGACGTCCGGAGCATGAAGGGCGGTGAGAATTTCGTCGCTGAACCGACAGACCGGGTGCCTACCAATCTCAAACCGGAATTCGTCCAGGAGCGGCTGGCGCGCCCGGAAACGATCCCGTTCTTCCAGTTGCCCGCCAAGATCGAGGTGGCTCGTTCGTTCGGCCTTCGCGCCAATGCCTTCGCCATGCAGTTCCACTCGCTCGTCGCCCTGCCCTTCCTGCTGGTGGCAATGACACTCATTGCTGCAACAGTGTCGATGCGATTTGCGAGGATGGGGCAGTCGGCAACGATGATTCTGGGTGGCGTCGTCGCTGGCTTTCTGCTTTATGTCGTTTCGGTTCTGGTCAAAGCATTCGGCAATGCTGGATTCGTGCCGACCTATATTGCGGCCTGGCTTCCAGTCGTCGTAGCAATGTTTTTCGGGGTAACTTTCCTGCTCTACAGGGAGGACGGTTAGGTGAGGGGCGTAATGGCCAGCCAAAAGACGGCCCAAATCAGGGCCCGCCTGTTTGCTGCGACTGCGCTCGCATGCCTTTTTGCGTTCGCTGTTCCGCCGAGCACGCCGGTTGCCGCCCAGACGATCGCCGACCTTGCGCCTGACGTGCCCGAAGGCTCGCAGATGCTGCTCGAGGCGGACACGCTCGTCTATGACAACGACGCCAACACGGTCACCGCCGTCGGCGGCGTGCAGATCGACTATGCGGACAACCGCCTGGTCGCCCAGCGCGTCACCTATGACCGCAAGACCTCGCGGCTGGTCGCCAGCGGCAACGTCGAAATCCTGAATGCCGACGGCACCAAGATCTTCTCGCAAGAGATCGACATCACCGATGACTTCGCCAACGGCTTCGTCAACGCGCTGCGTCTCGAAACCGTCGACAAGACCTATTTCGCAGCCGAAAGCGCCAAGCGCGAAGGCGGCGTGCTGACGACGTTCAACAACGGCGTCTACACCGCTTGCGAACCCTGTGAGGACAAGCCCGACAAAGCGCCGATCTGGCGTATCAAGGCACAGAAAATCATCTGGAACGGCCAGAAGAAGACCGTGCGCTTCGAGAATTCGAATTTCGAATTCTTCGGCTTCCCGATTGCCTTCTTGCCGTCGTTCGAAATCGCGGACCCCACGGTCAAGCGCAAGAGCGGCTTCCTGATGCCGAGCGTCGGCTACAACAACAAGCTCGGCTACAGCCTCGGCATCCCCTACTATCTGGCGCTTTCGCCGACCTACGATCTCACGGTCAAAGGCACCGGCTACACCCGCCAGGGTTTCCTCGCCGAGGCCGAATGGCGCCAGCGCTTCAATAACGGCGAATACAGCCTGAAGATCGCGGGCATCAACCAGCAAAATCCCGACCGGTTCGACGCCAACACTGTCGATTCGGGCCCAGCGGGCGATCCGAACAAGCTGCGCGGCATGGTCGGCACCAAAGGGCACTTCGACCTCAACCCGCGCTGGGCCTTCGGCTGGGATATTCTTGCCCAGTCGGACAAGAATTTCTCACGCACCTATGGGATCGACGGCTTCAACGACTCCACCCATCGTTCCGAGGTCTATTTGACCGGTCTAAGCGACCGCAACTACTTTGACCTGCGCGCCATGCGCTTCCAGGTCCAGGAGGACGCGCTCGACAGCGATCCGCTGGCGCGCGCCGACAAGCAGCCCTGGGTGCTGCCGTCGCTCGACTATGCCTATATCCCCGACATGCCTGTCGCCGGCGGTGAACTGTCGTTCGACGTCAACGCACGCGTCATCCAGCGCTCGGGACTGGACACAACCGTATTCGACCCGGCTTTGACACCCACTGTGCATGGGCTTGAGGGCAACTCCGGTCGGCTGACAGCAGAGGCCGAGTGGAAGCGCACCATCATCACAGACGGCGGTTTGCTGGTCACCCCTTTGATGGCGTTCCGCGCCGACGGTAGCTATCTCAACGCCTCCAATGCATCGGTCGACGCGATCAACAACATGGCCGGCGACCTCGGCGTTGCAGCGGACGTCCGTTCGTCGCTGTTCCGCTACATGGCGACGCTGGGTCTTGAGCTGCGCTGGCCAGTGCTGTTCTCGTCGACCAGTTCGACGCATGTGCTCGAGCCGATGGCGCAGGTCTTTGCGCGTCCGAACGAGGGCGACATCGGGCGCCTCGGCATCCCCAACGAGGATGCCCAGAGTTTCGTCTTCGATGCGACGTCGCTGTTCGAGCGTGACAAGTTCTCGGGCTACGACCGTATGGAAGGCGGCACGCGCGCCAATCTCGGCCTGCGCTACACCGGCAACTTCAACAATGGCTGGACCACCAATGCAATCGTTGGCCAGTCCTACCAGCTCGCCGGTGAAAACTCGTTTGCCGCACCCGATCTGGTCAATGCCGGCGCCTATTCCGGTCTCGAGAGCGACACTTCGGATTACGTGGCGCTCGTCGGCATCGCCAGCCCCAACGGCTTCTCGGCATCGGCCAGCGGTCGCTTCGACGAACAGACGTTCGCGGTCCGTCGCGCCGAGCTGAAGGCTGGCCTCGACGCCCGTCCGATCGCGGTGTCGGCGAAATACGCCTTCATCGAGTCGCAGCCTCTTTACGGTTTTGCCAACGACCGCCACGAAGTGACGTTGGGCGCCACTGCACGCTTCAACGACGAGTGGCGCGTGTTTGGATCGGGCACCTACGACATCCAGGGCGACCTGATGGTCAAGAACGGTGTCGGCTTCGCCTATGACGACGAGTGCTTCACCTATATGATGACCTACGTCGAGAGCCGCGAGCACGCCAAGCCGAACGACGTTTCACGCACCGTGGGCTTCAACATCTCGTTCCGCACGCTCGGCGATTTCGGCTCGGCGAAGGATACCTTCTAGGGGCGAACGTAGACCTGCCGGGGGCGGCCTGACATCGTTTTGCCGTATAACGCGGCCAATGACGGGGCAATATGCATCCGGGCATGGCTCGGATCTGGGGTTTGAACGGGACTTTTTCGATGCGAAAGTACTTCTTATCGGCAGGCTTCGCGCTGCTCGTGGCGGCAACGTCTGTTTCGACGACCGTCTATGCGCCGCCGGCCTTCGCCAGCGAGATCAAGTACATCGTCAACGATGTGCCGGTCACCAGCTACGACATCCAGCGTCGCGCCGCCTTTCTCAAGCTGCAGAAGCGCAAGGGAAATGCTGGCGAGGAGATGATCGACCAGACGCTCCGCCAAGCGGAAATGAAGCGGCTCGGCATCCGCATCTCCGACAAGCAGGTCGACGACGCCTATGCCCGCTTTGCCGGCTCCAACAAGCTCAAGCCCGAGCAGATGAACCAGATTCTGGCTCAGGCCGGTGTGACGGCGGCCCACTTCAAGGAATACATCCGCACGCAGATCGGCTGGAACCAGGCGCTCAGTGCGCGCTTCCGCTCCGAAGCGGGTGGTGGTGGAACCAGCGAGCAGGACGCCGTGCGTCGCATGCTGCAGCAGGGCGGCGCCAAGCCTTCGGCCACCGAATATATGCTGCAGCAGGTGATCTTCGTGGTGCCGGCATCCGAGCGCGGCTCGATCGCCAAGCGCAAGCGCGAGGCCGACGCGATGCGTGGCCGCTTCAACGGCTGCGAACAGACGCGTGAATTCTCCAAAGGCCTGCTCGACGTCACCGTGCGCGATCTCGGCCGTGTGCTCGCGCCGCAGCTGCCGCCCGAATGGGCCGAAGACATCAAGAAGCTCAAGGCTGGCGGCGTGACGCCAGCTCGCGAGACCGAGCGCGGCGTCGAGTTCATCGGCGTATGCAGCGCCCGTGAAGTCTCCGACGACAAGGTCGCGCAGATGGTCTTCCAGGCCGAAGGTGCCGGCAAGGAAGGCAACGAAAAGGCCGAAGAGCTCAGCAAGAAATATCTCGCCGAACTGCGGGCCAAGGCCCGCATCGTCAACCGCTAGCCGTGGGTGCCCCCGGCGCCCCACTGGCGCTGACCATTGGCGATCCCTCAGGCATCGGCCCGGAAATCGCAGTCTCCGCGTGGCGACTGCGGCAGGCTGCCGACGTTCCCGCGTTCTACCTGCTTGGCGACCCGGCGCTTGTTGCTGCGCGCGCGGCCAAACTCGGCCTCGAGCTTAAGATCACAGAAACCGACCCAGCCAACGCCGCCGCTCATTTTGCATCGGCCCTGCCGATCGTACCCTTGGCCGCAAGGCTCGTCGACGCACCCGGCCAGCCCGACAAGCAGAATGCAGGCGGGATCATCGAGGCCATCGACCGCGCCGTCGCCGATACGTTCGAGGGTCGCGCCGCCGCCGTCGTCACCTGCCCCATCGCCAAGAAGCCGCTCTACGATGCCGGCTTCCGCTTTCCCGGCCACACCGAATATCTGGCCTACCTCGCCTCCCAAAGGCTCGGCCACCCCGTCACGCCGGTGATGATGCTTGCCGGTCCAGACCTGCGTGCCGTGCCGGTCACCATCCACATTGCCCTGGCCGACGTGCCAAAGGCGCTGACGACAGAGGCGATTGTCGAAACGAGCCGCATCACCGCCCACGATCTCCGTCTGCGTTTCGGCATCGCCAATCCGCGCATCGCGATCTCGGGCCTCAATCCGCATGCCGGCGAAGGTGGAGCCATGGGCCACGAGGACGAGCGCGTCGTGCGCCCAGCCGTCGACGCGTTGCAGGCGGAAGCTATCGACGTCTTCGGCCCCCTGCCCGCCGACACCATGTTCCATGCCCGCGCCCGCGCCGGCTATGATGCCGCAATCTGCATGTATCACGATCAGGCCCTTATCCCCGCCAAAGCCTTGGCCTTCGACGAGACCGTCAATGTCACGCTCGGCTTGCCCTTCATCCGCACGTCGCCCGATCACGGCACTGCCTTCGACATTGCCGGCAAGGGCATCGCCAGGTCCGACAGCCTGATCGCTGCGCTCAAGCTGGCCCGACAACTCGCCGACGTAGAGGGTGGCCAGGCATGAGCACCAGCATCGACGGCCTGCCGCCGCTCCGCGACGTCATCGAGCGCCACGGCCTGCAGGCCAAGAAGGCGCTCGGGCAGAACTTCCTGCTCGACCTCAATCTCACAAGCAAGGTTGCGCGCGCCGCCGGCGACCTGACCGGCGTCACCGTCATCGAGGTCGGCCCCGGCCCGGGTGGCCTGACACGGGCCCTGCTCATGAATGGCGCTGAGCGCGTGATCGCCATCGAACGCGACGAGCGCACCATGGCTGCGCTGGCTGAGGTTGCCGCACACTATCCTGGGCGGCTGGAGGTCATTTCCGGCGATGCGCTCAAGACCGACTTCACCGCACTTGCCTCGGGCCCGGTCAAGATAGTTGCCAACCTGCCCTACAATATCGGTACGGAACTTCTGGTCCGCTGGCTGACGGTGGAGGCGTGGCCACCCTTCTATCAGTCGCTGACGCTGATGTTCCAGCGCGAGGTCGCAGAGCGGATCGTGGCGAAACCCACAAGTTCGGCCTATGGCCGCCTCGGCGTACTGGCCGGCTGGCGTACGGAGGCAAGGATCGCCTTCGACGTGCCGCCGCAAGCCTTTACCCCGCCGCCCAAGGTGACCTCGTCTGTGGTTCATCTGGTGCCGCGCGCGGAGCCGCTGGCTATCGATGTGAAGGTTCTCGGCCGCGTCACCGAGGCGGCCTTCGGCCAGCGCCGCAAGATGCTGCGCCAGAGCCTGAAGAGCATGGGCGGCGAACGGGTCTTGGAAATTGCTGGTATCGACCCCACCCGCCGAGCCGAGACGCTGAGCATCGAGGAATTCGTGGCCCTGGCCAAGGCGGTCTGACGCTGCTTCTCCGCTTTGCGAGAGACGGTGGGCGAGCGCAATGAGCTTGGATGATGAGGGTTACAGCCTGACGGCCACCCCTCATCCGTCGCCCTGGCGACACCTCCCACAAGGGCAGAAGGCAAAAAGATCAGACCTTTTCGTCGAGCAGCTTCGAGACGAAATCGAACAGGCCCGGCCGACGGTCGCGACGCAGCCGCTCGGCGGCCACGATCGCCCGCACTTCGGCAAAGGCACGGTCGAGGTCTTCGTTGACCACGACATAGTCGTATTCGCCCCAGTGCTCGATCTCGTCGCGGGCATTCTTGAGCCGCGTCTCGATCACCGCATCCTGATCCTCGGCACGACGCTTGAGGCGGGCCTTCAGTTCGCCCATGGAGGGCGGGAGGATGAAGATCGAGACGATGTCGCCGCGCATCTTTTCCTTGAGCTGCTTGGCGCCCTGCCAGTCGATGTCGAACAGCATGTCACGGCCCTGCGACATGGCCAACTCGACCGGCTCGCGCGGCGTGGCGTAGAAATTGCCATGCACTTCGGCCCATTCGAGCAGGGCGTCGTTGTCGCGCAACAGCTCGAACTCGCGCTTCGAGGTAAAGTGATAGTGTGCACCGTCGATCTCGCTGCCGCGGCGCGGACGGGTGGTCACGCTCACCGACAGCTTCAGCTCCGGATCGGTCTCGATCAGGTTGCGCGAGATGGTCGACTTGCCGGCGCCCGACGGCGACGACAGCACCAGCATCAGTCCGCGACGCTTGATGGTGTTGGAAAGGTTTTCGGCGCTCATGCGCTACTCCAGATTCTGAACCTGCTCGCGGAATTGGTCGACCACGGCCTTGAGCTCCAGCCCGATGGCGGTCACTGCGGCGGCGTTCGACTTCGAACATAGGGTATTCGATTCGCGGTTGAATTCCTGCGCGAGAAAATCGAGCTTGCGGCCAACAGCCCCGCCGCCGGCGAGCAGCGCGCGCGCCGATGCGACATGGGTCTTCAGCCGGTCAATCTCCTCGCGGATGTCAGCCTTGGTGGCAAGGAAGGCGGCTTCCATGTTGAGCCGCGCCTCGTCGAGCGCCGGTGCCGCATCGAGCAGCAATTGCACCTGTTCGGCAATCCGCTGGCGGATCTGCCCCGGCTCGCGCGATGGGTCAGCCTCGGCCTTCAGCGTCAGCGCCTCGATAGCCGCGATATGCCCCAGCAGCAGGCTGCGCAGCGCCTCGCCCTCGTCCTGGCGGGCCTCGACCAGGCCGGCAAGCCCGGCCTCGAGACAATTCATGATCGCAGCGTCGATCGCCGCCCGCTGCTCCTCGGTCTCGACAGCCTCGGGCATATCGAAGACGCCGCGCAGGGCCAGCAGGCCATCAGCGGTCGCTGGGGCCGCGCTATACTGCTCGACCAAGCGGTTGGCGAGATTGGCGACATCCTTGAGGAAAACTTCGTTGATGACGGGCTGCACCATGCCGGCACTGCTGCGGCTGACCGTCAGCGTCGCTTGCACATTGCCGCGGGTGAAGCGCTTCTGGACGGCCTGGCGGACAGGCTGCTCAAGCCGGTCGAAGCCTTGCGGCAGGCGCAGGCGCACCTCGACGCTCTTGCCGTTGACCGACTTCACTTCCCAGGCGATGGCTGTGCCATCATGCTCCGCCGCGGTGCGGGCGAAGCCGGTCATGCTCTGCAAATTCATCTGGCCCGCCTGTCCCTTGCGTCGGCTCGCGCCTTACTTCTTCTTGACGGAATTCGTGGTCGTGGCGTCGTTCTTGGCCGGATCGGGCTGATCTGCCGCCTTCTCGTCCTCGACGACCTTGCGCTGAAAGGCACGCCAGCGGGCAACGTTTTCGTTGTGCTCGTCCAGCGTCGCGGCAAAGACGTGGCCGCCGGTGCCGTCGGCAACGAAGTACAGGTCCTTGGTCTTCGACGGGTTGGCGACCGCCTCCAGCGATGCCTTGCCCGGGTTGGCGATCGGCGTCGGCGGCAGGCCCTTGATCGTGTAGGTGTTGTACGGCGTCGGCTTGTCGATGTCGGAGCGGAAGATCGGCCGGTCGGCCGGTTTGCCCTTGCCGCCGAAGATACCGTAGATGATCGTCGGATCGGACTGCAGGCGCATGCCCTTGTTCAGCCGGTTGATGAACACGGCAGCAACGCGCGAGCGCTCATCACCCCGGGCGGTTTCCTTTTCGACGATCGAAGCCAGCGTCACGAACTCGTTGATATCGGCCAGCGGCAGGTCTGGCGCGCGCCGCGCCCAGATGCTGTCGACCAGCTCTTTCTGGTCAGCCAGCATCTTGTTGACGATCTGTTGGCGGCTGGCGCCGCGGGTAAAGCGCTGGGTGTCGGCGATCAGCGAGCCTTCGGCAGGGATATCCTTGGGCATATCGCCGCTCAGGGCCTCCTGCTCGGCGATACGCTGCCAGGCCTGCTCGACCGTCAGCCCTTCCGGGATGGTCAGCGAATACTGCACCGACTTGCCGCTCTTCAGCAGATCCATGATGTCGAGCATCGAAGCGCCGGCCTCGATCTCGTATTCGCCGGCCTTCAGCGCGCCGTCATTGCCATAGGCACGCACGCCCAGGCGGAAGATGCGGGCGTCGCTGACGAGGCCGCGTCGCTCGAGCTGGTCGGCAATATCGGCCACGCCAGTGCTCGGCTTGACCAGGAAGGTGCTGGGCGCCGTCGAGGGGCCCTGGCCGGTGAATTCCTGCTTGCCGAAATAGAGTGCGGCACCACTGGCGAGGATCACCAGCACGGCGGCCGACATCATGAAATTCAGGAAGACGACAAACTGGTTGCGCGAGGCGCGCGAACGCTTCGAGGGCGGCGGTGTGCCGGCTTCGGGCCGCAGCGCTTCCTGTGCGGTTTTCGGAACGATCGGGCTTGCCTGCGCTGCGCGCTGAGCCCCATCCCCCTGCCCTGGCGTATTCATGCTCATTTTGCCTCGCCACTCTCTTTTGCGTCGAATCCCCGCCGGGAGACTAGGCGCGAATGTGGCAGAAATCACGGCAGAGGCCCCGCTCGGAGGCCCCTACCCACAGCCTGTCAGCCGTTATAGCGCCGGAAGACCAGCGAGGCGTTGGTGCCGCCGAAACCGAACGAGTTCGAAAGCGCAACGTCGATCTGCCTGCTGCGCGGCTTGTTCGGCACCAGATCGATCGCGGTTTCGCGTTCGGGATTGTCCAGATTGATCGTCGCCGGCGCGATGTTGTCGCGAATGGCGAGGATCGAGAAGATCGCCTCTGCCGCACCTGCTGCACCCAGCAGGTGGCCGATCGACGACTTGGTCGACGACATCGACACCTTCGAGGCAGCATTGCCGACCAGACGCTCGACAGCGCCCAGTTCGATGGTGTCGGCCATGGTCGAAGTGCCATGGGCATTGATGTAGTCGATGTCGGCGGGCGTCAGGTCGGCACGCTTCAGCGCTGCAGACATGCAGCGGAAGGCGCCGTCGCCATCCTCGGCCGGAGCCGTGATGTGATGGGCATCGCCGGTCAGTCCATAACCGACCACTTCGGCGTAAATCTTTGCGCCGCGAGCCTTGGCATGCTCGAGTTCCTCGAGAACCACGACGCCTGCGCCCTCACCCATGACGAACCCGTCACGGTCGCGATCATAGGGACGCGAAGCCTTCTCAGGCTCGTCGTTGCGATCGGTGGACAGCGCCTTGCAGGCCGCGAAGCCGGCCAGCGACAGACGCGTCACCGGAGCTTCGGCACCACCGGCCACCATCACGTCGGCATCGCCGAACATGATCAGGCGGGCAGCGTCGCCAATGGCGTGCGCACCGGTCGAGCAGGCGGTGACCACGGCATGGTTCGGCCCCTTGAGGCCGTGCCGGATCGAAACCTGGCCGGAGACCAGATTGATGATCTGGCCGGGAATGAAGAATGGGCTGATGCGGCGCGGGCCGCGTTCCTTGAGTATCAGGGCATTTTCGGCAATGCCGTCAATGCCGCCGATGCCTGAGCCGATCATGACGCCGGTCGCGTTCTGCTCGTCCGGCGTCTTGGGCTCCCAACCCGAATCCTTCAACGCCTCGTCGGCGGCTGCGATCCCGTACAGGATGAAGTCGCCGATCTTGCGCAGTTCCTTGGGCTCAAGGACCGCTTCGGGGTTGAAGGTGTTGTTGGAGCCGTCACCCCTGGGGATGACGTTCGCGATCTTGCATGCAAGGTCGTCGACTTCGAATTCCGTTATCCGCCTGGCAGCGCTCCGGCCGGAAAGAAGCTCTTTCCAGCCGTGTTCATAGCCCATGCCGTACGGCGAAAGCAGGCCAAGGCCCGTGACGACCACACGCCTCATCGCTGGCATCCCCGATAATCCAAGGGACGCTTAGGCCGAAGCCTTGTCGATGTACTTGACGGCGTCGCCAACGGTCAGGATGGTCTCGGCCGCGTCATCGGGAATCTCGACGCCGAATTCTTCTTCGAACGCCATAACGAGCTCGACCGTGTCGAGGCTGTCCGCGCCCAGATCGTCAATGAAGCTTGCAGCTTCCGTCACCTTGTCGGCATCGACGCCAAGGTGTTCGACAACGATCTTCTTGACGCGCTCTGCGGTGTCACTCATGTGGGCATCCTCAGTCTTGTGTTTCTTCGGTCTTCGTTAGCGGGCGGAATGCCGCTAATCAAGCTCAATTCTGCGCTTTCCAAAGCGCACGGGCAGCGGTCCGGTCAAGGTCCAGCCACCTGATGGGGCGCGGCAATACACGAATTCTTTACCGCGTCCAAGGGCCAAAGGGCCGGTTATCCCGGCCTATCGACCGCTGTCGGGCAATTCCGGCACCTCTGAACGGGCCGGATCGCACCAATCCAGCTCAGATCATTGCCATCCCGCCGTTGACGTGGATGGTCTGGCCGGTGACGTACGCGGCCTCGTTGGAGGCAAGATAGGCAACCGCCGAGGCGACTTCCTGGCCGGTTCCCATGCGCTTGGCAGGAATAGCGCCCATGATCGCCTCTTTCTGCTTGTCGTTGAGCTTCTCGGTCATCGCCGATTCGATGAAGCCCGGGGCAACGCAGTTGACGGTGATGTTGCGGGTCGCGATCTCCTGCGCCAGCGACTTCGAGAAGCCGATCATGCCGGCCTTCGACGCGCAGTAGTTGGTCTGACCGGGATTGCCGGTCACGCCCACCACCGAGGTGATGTTGATGATGCGGCCGTGACGGCGACGCATCATCGGATGGGTCAGCTCGCGCGTCAGGCGGAACATCGCCGTCAGATTGATCTCGATGACCTGGTCCCAGTCTTCGTCGGACATGCGCACGAACAGACCGTCCTTGGTGATGCCGGCATTGTTGACCAGGATGTCGACACCTTCGAGCTCGGCCTCCGCCTTCTGGCCCAGCGCCTTGACCTCGTCGCGGTTGCCGAGATTGGCCGGGAACAGCTTAACGCGGTCGCCGAGATCGTTGGCCAGGGCCTCGAGTTTCTCGACGCGGGTGCCGTGCAGGCCGACGATGGCGCCCTGCTTGTGCAGGATGCGGGCGATTTCTTCGCCGATGCCACCGGAGGCGCCGGTGACGAGTGCCTTGCGGCCGGTCAGATCAAACATTGTTCCACTCTCCTTGGAGCACACCCTTCACACGGGCGGGGGGGCGTTCGAATTGTTCAGGCGAGCGCGGCGACTGCCGCGTCGACGTCTGCCGGGTTGTTGACGGCAGCGGTCGCGATTTCCTTGTTGATGCGGCGGGCGAGGCCCGACAGCACCTTGCCGGCACCCACTTCATAAAGAGTGGTGACGCCGTTGTTGCCGAACCACTGGACCGTCTCGGCCCAGCGGACGCGACCCGTCACCTGCTCGACGAGGCGGGCGGCGATCTCTTCCGGATCGGTGATCGGCTGCACGGTCACGTTGGCGACGACGGGCACGACAGGCACATTCTTCTTCACGCCGGCGAGCGCCTCGCGCATCTTTTCGGCCGCCGGCGCCATCAGCGCCGAATGGAAGGGTGCGGACACCTGCAGCATCAGCGCGCGCTTGGCGCCCTTTGCGGTGCTGAGCGCTGCGGCACGTTCAACCGCTGCCTTCTCGCCGGAGATAACCAACTGGCCGCCGCCATTGTCGTTGGCGATCTGCACGACCGAGCCCTGAGCGGCCTCGGCGCAAGCCGCATCGACGTCAGCCTGATCGAGGCCGATGATCGCTGCCATCGCACCCTGGCCCGCCGGCACAGCCGCCTGCATGGCATCGCCGCGGATGCGCAGCAGGCGCGCTGTGTCAGCTACGGAAACGAAGCCGGCCGCCGCAAGCGCGGAATATTCGCCAAGCGAGTGGCCGGCAACGAAAGAAACCTTGTCCTTGAGCGAAAGCCCACGCGATTCCAGCGCGCGGAACGCCGCCATCGACACGGCCATCAGCGCCGGCTGGGCATTGGCGGTCAGCGTCAGCGTCTCCTCGGGACCTTCCCAGATCAGCTTCGACAGCTTTTCGCCGAGCGCGTCATCGACTTCCTCGAAAACCCGGCGCGCTTCGGGAAAAGCATCGGCGAGTTCCTTGCCCATGCCGACAGCCTGGCTGCCCTGCCCCGGAAAAGTAAATGCGACGGCCATTCTTGTCTCCTGGCTGCTGGCGCATCGCTCGAAGGCTTGTACGCCCCCTGATTGGCGCGATGCGCAGACATAACAAACCGAAGTACGCTTGCCGCCCCTGGGGAACGCCGGGCACTCCGGATCGCTGTGGCTCTGGCGCAATGCGCCCTGTCAAGTCAAGCCTTGTGCGTCTTCAGGCCCGAAACGGGCCGATAATCACACAATGATTAGGCCAAAACACGATTTGTTGGCCAACGCTTCTCAATTTTGCCATAAGCCCTAGCTTCTGCATGACAGTTTGATGACGTTCAGGTGACGTTCAGGTGACGTCTACATTATGAAGCCGTCATGAACTCGGGGAAGCATTGAGTTGGGAAGTGTAGACGATAACGGCGTCGCCGCCGCGCAGAGCGTTGCCAACGCGGATCAGACCGCGTTCTGCCGGCGCGCCTATGCGCTTGGCGTGATGCGTTCGGTGATGGTGACGCTGGCGGTTTCGGCCGTGCTGGTCTTTGCCATCGAGCTGATCGCGCGCGGCTCCCTCATCGACACCATCAACTTCTTCCAGCAGCCCTTCAAGCCGAGCTGGACCACGGTCGCGCTGTTTGCGCTGATCCTGATCGGCCTCGACGCGCTCCTCGGCCGGCCGCACAACGGCCTTTTGATCGTCGCCCCCGTTGCGCTGACGCTAGCCTTCGTCGGCCACCAGAAGTCGCTCTATCTCGGCGATCCGCTCTATCCGACCGACTTTCTCTACGCCCGCCAGATCGTGGAATTGATGCCGCTTCTGGTGCGCGAACGCCCGTGGACCGGCGTCGGCATCGCCGTCGGGCTTGTCGCCGGCATCTCGCTGCTCGTGCTGGCCTGGCGCCATTGGCGCCGCCGCATGCCGGCGCTGTCGTTCTGGGCGCGCATCTCGCGCCTTGCCATTGCGCTGCCGACGCTCGCCTTCTTCGTCTCGATCATGGACTACGCGACCTTCTCGTGGACGCGCGATCGGCTGCAGATCATTCCGATGATGTGGGACCAGAAGGAGAACTACGCCTCCAACGGCTTCGCCATCGCCTTTGCGCTCAACGTGCCGATGGCCAAGGTCAACGCGCCGCAGGGCTATACGGAAAAGGCGATCGATGCGATTACGCGCACCGACGTCACGACCTCCCTGCCCGAGGAAAAGCCCGACATCATCGTGGTGATGAGCGAATCTTTCTGGGATCCGACGCGCCTGCCCGGCGTGGAGATCAGCCCGGACCCGATCCCGAGCGTGCGCGCCGCGCAGTCGGGCCACGTCTTCTCGCCCGAATTCGGCGGCATGACGGCCAATGTCGAGTTCGAGGCGCTGACCGGCTTCTCCAACGCGTTTCTGCCGGCCGGCAGCATCCCCTACCAGCAATATGTGCGCAATCCGGTACCTTCGATGGCAACCTTCCTGCGCAGCGAAGGCTACGAGACCAAGGCCATCCACCCCTTCGGCGGCTGGTTCTGGAACCGTGCGCCCGTCTACAAGGCCTTCGGCTTCGACGAGTTCATGTCGGAAGAGAACCTTCCGCCGCTGAAGAAGCGCGGCCCGCTCGCTTCCGACGAGGCGCTGACCGAAGAGATTATCCGTCAGGCCGATGCCACGGACCATCCGTTCTTCTACTTTGCCGTCAGCCTGCAGAGCCACGGCCCCTATGAGCCGGGCCGCTACAACGACGCCACCCACAAGGTCGAGGCCAGCAAGCTGTCGCAGTGGACGCGCGATTCGATCCTGACCTATGCCGAGGGCGCCTCCGACGCCGACCGCAGCCTGCAGCGCCTGATGGACTGGGCCAGCAAGCGCGAACGCCCGACCGTGATCGCCTTCTTCGGCGACCACCTGCCGCCGCTCGGCCCCGTCTATGTCGACACCGGCTTCATGAAAGAGCCGGTCGCCAAGCGCAAGGCGCCGATCAACGACATGCTGGTGCAGCACGAGACGCCGCTGGTGGTGTGGTCGAACCGCACGGGTGCGGCGCGCGACATCGGCTCGATCAGCCCGGCATTCCTGCCGCTGCATGTGCTTGAGACCGCCGGGATCACCCACCCCTATTACACCGGCTTCCTCGGCGAGGTGCACGACCGCTTCCGCGTCGTCGACCGCAACGTGCTGCTGCCGCGCCTCGGCGAGACACAGTTCGACTGGTCGCGCCAGAAAGAACTCGACCCTGCGATCCGCGATTTCCGCTGGCTGCAGTACGACATGATGTTCGGCAAGCGCCGTGGCGCCAAGGAGTTCTTCCCCGAGACGGTCGACAAGGTCGTGGCCAACCGCACGCGCTCGCCGCTGTTCCTGCGCGAAGACGCGTAGCCAGCCCTGAAAATCGGCCGGAAAAGGCCGGTTTCGCCCGATATCTCGGCCCTGCCTCTTGCCTTATCGGCCCTTTGCCTGTAGACGCCCGCCATCTGCCGGTCCCAGCTGGGGGCTGAACGGAGGGCCGGAGGTTTTCTCGGAAACTTCCGCGTGAAGCGAAAACGCTTCCGCCTCCCGTGTCTCCGCTCTCGACCGTCTCGTCACGCACCTTTCTTCCCCGCATCGCGGGTTAGCAGAGGTCGCAGAGGCTCTAGCCGCCGGGACCGGAAGATGGAAACGAAGAAAGGCAAAGAACTATGGCTCTTTACGAACATGTGTTTCTTGCCCGTCAGGACCTCTCGCAGCAGCAGGTCGATGCACTTGTCGAACACTACAAGGGCATCATCACTGCAGCTGGCGGATCGGTTGGCCGGGTCGAGAACTGGGGCTTGAAGTCCCTCACCTACCGCATCAACAAGAACCGCAAGGCGTATTACACGCTTATGGACATCACCGCTCCGTCGGCTGCCGTCAAGGAAGTCGAGCGCCAGCAGGGCCTGTCCGAAGACATCCTCCGCTTCATGACCGTCAAGGTCGAGGCACATGAGGAAGGCGTGTCCGCCATGATGCAGAAGCGCGAAGAGCGCTCCGAGCGTGGCGACCGCGGTGGCTTCGGCGACCGTCCGCAGCGCAGCTTCGGCGACCGCGACCGCGGCGACCGTGGTGATCGTGGCCCGCGCCGTCCGCGCGAAGGCTTTGAAGGGGGTGCAGAATAATGGTCGACATCAATCAGATCCCGACCCGTCGTCCTTTCCATCGTCGTCGCAAGACCTGCCCGTTCTCCGGCGCCAACGCTCCGAAGATCGACTACAAGGACGTGCGTCTGCTGCAGCGCTACATTTCCGAGCGCGGTAAGATCGTTCCCTCGCGCATCACCGCCGTCAGCCAGAAGAAGCAGCGTGAACTCGCCCAGGCGATCAAGCGCGCCCGCTTCCTCGGCCTGCTGCCCTACGTGGTGAAGTGATATCCGTTCCGGCCCGGCGGCACCTGCCCCGGGCCGGAACATCTCCCTCCGCGACGGGCGTGGCAGGGTAGTCCTCAAAATCCCGGGTTGGGTTTTCTCAGGAAACCCTAACTGCCGCGACAGGCAGGACAGCGACACAGGCGCCACGCGCCCTTCTTGCTTCCTTGCCCGTTGAACCCAATTCGCTGCCTTTGCAGCCAACGAAAGGACAAGGAAAATGGACGTCATTCTCCTCGAACGTATTTCCCGCCTCGGCCAGATGGGCGACACCGTCAAGGTCAAGGACGGCTTTGCCCGTAACTTCCTGCTGCCCAAGGGCAAGGCGCTTCGTGCCAACGAAGCCAACAAGAAGAAGTTCGAAGGCCAGCGCGCCCAGCTCGAAGCCCGCAACCTCGAGCGCAAGACGGAAGCCCAGCAGGTCGCCGACAAGCTCGACGGCAAGACCTTCGTGGTCGTGCGCTCGGCTGGTGAAACCGGCCAGCTCTACGGTTCGGTCTCGACCCGCGACGTCGCCGACATCCTGATCGCCGAAGGCTTCACGGTTGCCCGCAACCAGGTCGAGCTGAACCAGCCGATCAAGACCATCGGCCTGACCAACGTGGCGATTTCGCTGCACGCCGAAGTCGAGGTCACCATCACCCTCAACATCGCCCGCACGTCGGACGAAGCAGAGCGCCAGTCGAAGGGCGAGACGCTCACGACCGCCGAAGCCATCTACGGCGACGACATCAACGAGAACGCCCGTCCGGACGCCTTCTTCGATCCGAACGCCGAAGAAGAAGACGACATCTAAGCTTCGTCTTCCTCCAGTTTTCTGGACCAAGCCCGGGCGGAAACGCCCGGGCTTTTTTGTGCCTGGTGGAACTTGCCAAGGGCTGCATCATTGAAGAGGATCACAAGACAGGACTGACAGATCGCGAGCACTGCCCATGAATGTGTTGCTTCAGCGCATCCTCGGAAGACTTGTACGCGTAGGAAACCTGACCGTGACCGGTCCGAAGGGAAGCACCCATCGGTTCGGCGACGGCAGCGGCGAACCTGTACACATGGTGATCAAGACCCGCCACGCGGAGCGCGCGATCACCTTCGACCCGATGCTGGCCATTCCCGAGACCTTCATGGACGGCGAAATGGACATCGTCGGCGGCGACGTGCTGGGACTGATGCGGATCGCCTTCCAGAATCTCGGCAACGGCACAATCGACGCCGCCTGGACACGCGCCATCGACGGGCTGCGCGTCGCCTTCCGCCGTTTCCAGCAGGTCAACACTGCGGCGCGTGCCAAGCGCAACGTCCAGCGCCACTACGACCTGTCGGGCGACCTCTACCGCCTCTTCCTCGATGAGGACATGCAATATTCCTGCGCCTATTTCGCCGAGCCGGAGATGACTCTCGAGGAGGCGCAGCTTGCCAAGAAGGCGCATCTCGCCGCCAAGATGCGCCTGAAGCCCGGCCAATCGGTGCTCGACATCGGATCCGGCTGGGGCGGGCTCGGGCTTTACCTCGCCCGCTCCTTTGACGTGCAGGTGCTCGGCGTCACCTTGTCGACGGAACAGCACGCCGTCGCCACCGAGCGCGCCCAGGCCGAGGGGCTCGAAAACCAGGCCCATTTCGAAATCAGGGACTACCGCGACCTCGTCGAGCGCTTCGACCGCATCGTCTCGGTCGGCATGTTCGAGCATGTCGGCGTCAACCACTACCGCGCCTTCTTCGACACGGTGGCCAAGCGTCTGAAGCCCGACGGCGTCATGGTGCTGCACGCCATCGGCCGCGCCGGCCCACCGACGGCGACCAGCGCCTTCATCCGCAAATACATCTTCCCCGGCGGCTACATCCCGGCACTGTCGGAAGTGCTTCCGCATATCGAGAAATCGGGGCTCATGGTCACCGACGTCGAGATCCTCCGACTGCACTACGCCGAGACGCTGAAGCACTGGCGCGAGCGCTTTCTCGCCAACCGCGACAAGGCCAAGGCGATTTATGACGAACGTTTCTGCCGCATGTGGGAATTCTACCTCGCGGCGTCCGAAGCCGCCTTCCGTTGGCAGGACCTCATGGTGTTCCAGATCCAGCTTACCCATCGCAACGACACGCTGCCTGTCACCCGCGACTATATCGGCAAGTGCGAGAAGGCTCTGGCCATGCACGCGATGGCGCATCGCAAGGCGGTTCCCGCGGCCAAGCCGCCGCGCAAACGCAGGGTGACCGACAAGGAATAGCTTGCGCCTCATGCCGCTCCCGTAGGAAAAAGCCCTTCTCATCGCGGGCTTTTTCATGACCTACGCCATCTACATCGCCGCCGCCCTTGCCGAAATCGCCGGCTGCTTTTCATTCTGGGCGTGGTGGCGGCTCGACAAGTCGGCGCTGTGGCTCATTCCAGGCATCGTCTCCCTGATCGCCTTTGGCTGGCTGCTGGCCCTTGTCGAGGCGGACGCCGCCGGCCGCGCCTATGCCGCCTATGGCGGCATCTACATTGCCGCGTCGCTCGGCTGGCTGTGGCTCGCCGAAGGCGTGCGACCCGACCGCTGGGATCTCATCGGTGCCGCCATCTGCATCTTCGGCGCTTCGGTCATCCTGCTCGCGCCGCGCGGGGCATAACTGAATATTCCTGTTTTGTTCCTAGCTGACAGCGATTAGACTCGCTGCGATTCGCGTCAACCGGATTTCTCGCGACGGCGTGCTGGCCTGTGGACGAGTGTGAACAGCGGGCAGCGTGCAAAATAGACGCAGTCGTGCCCGCGGGCGCATCTGCTAGTGAGAACGTTCGGGTTCAGAGACGGGGAAGACATTGGCCGAGGCAGCGCGCAAGTTTGAAGTGGCGGAAACCCCGCTCTACCGGGAAGCCCCCAACAACATGGAGGCCGAACAGGCGCTCCTGGGCGCCATGCTGGTCAACAACGACGCCTTCTACCGCGTCTCGGACTTCCTGAAGGCTACCCATTTCTACGAGCCGCTGCACCGCAAGATCTTCGAGGTCTCAGCCGAGCTCATCCGCATGGGCAAGATGGCGAACCCGGTCACCATCAAGACCTTCCTGCCGGCCGACGAGAAGGTCGGCGACATGACAGTGTCCCAGTATCTGGCGCGCCTCGCCGCTGAAGCCGTCACCGTGATCAATGCCTCGGACTACGGCCGGGCCATCTACGACCTCGCCACGCGCCGGGCGCTGATCACCGTCGGCGAGGACATGGTCAACATCGCCTATGACGCGCCTGTCGACATGTCGCCTGCCGAGCAGATCGAGGATGCCGAGCGCCGCCTGTTCGAGCTCGCCGAAACCGGTCGCTACGACGGCGGCTTCGAAAGCTTCTCCGATGCAGTCAAGACGGCAATCGACATGGCCAGCGCGGCCTACATGCGCGACGGCCATCTCTCCGGCGTCTCCTCGGGCCTGCAGGACCTCGATACCCGCATGGGCGGCCTGCAGTCTTCCGACTTGATCGTGCTCGCCGGCCGCCCTGGCATGGGCAAGACCTCGCTCGTCACCAACATCGCCTTCAACGTTGCGCATGCCTATGTGCCGGCGCAGCAGGCGGACGGCTCGTTCAAGGCCGAAAATGGCGGCGTCGTCGGCTTCTTCTCGCTCGAAATGTCGTCCGAGCAGCTCGCCACCCGTATCATTTCCGAGCAGGCCGAGGTGCCCTCCTCCAAGATCCGCCGCGGCGATCTCACCGAGACCGACTTCGAAAAGCTGGTCAGCTGCACCCAGACGCTGCAGAAAATCCCGCTGTTCATCGATTCGACCGGTGGTATCTCCATCGCCCAGCTCTCGGCGCGCGCCCGCCGCCTCAAACGCCAACGCGGCCTTGACCTCATCATCATCGACTATATCCAGCTGATGCAGGGTTCGTCCGCCAAGTCGTCGCAGAACCGCGTCCAGGAAATCACCGAGATCACCACCGGCCTCAAGGCGCTGGCCAAAGAGCTCAACGTTCCGATCATCGCACTGTCGCAGCTGTCACGTCAGGTCGAAAACCGCGACGACAAGCGTCCGCAGCTCTCCGACCTTCGTGAATCGGGCTCGATCGAGCAGGACGCCGACGTCGTGATCTTCGTCTATCGCGAGGAATACTACCTCAAGAACAAGGAACCGAAGCCCGGCACCGACGAGTACCTGCAGTGGGAAGTCAACATGAACGAGGTGCGCGGCAAGGCCGAAGTCATCGTGGCCAAGCAGCGTCACGGCCCCACCGGCACCGTCAGCCTCGGCTTCCAGGGCGAATTCACCCGCTTCTTCGACCTCGCCCCCGAGCATCATTTGCCGGACAGGTTTGGGGAAGAGTAGCGCATGCGCGAATGTGCGCTCGTCATCGGTGATGGTGGCAGGCCAGCGCGCCGCTCTGTCCGGCAGGACAGAGGGGGGCAACGTAGGATTCTGCCTTTCCATTTTTCCGAAAGGCACCTCACCCATGGCTAAGGCCCGCACCCAGTTCATCTGCCAGAATTGCGGCGCGGCGCATCAACGCTGGGCCGGCAAGTGCGATTCCTGCGGCGAGTGGAACACGCTCGTCGAGGAAGGCACGGCCGGCGGTATCGGCAGCGGACCGTCCTCGCTCAAGAGCGCGCGCAAGGGCCGCGCCGTCACGCTGACGTCGCTCGACGGCGACATCGAGGATGCCCCGCGCATCATCTCGCGCATCGGCGAACTTGACCGTGCCACCGGCGGCGGCTTCGTCCGTGGCTCGGCATTGCTCATTGGCGGCGATCCCGGCATCGGCAAGTCGACGCTGCTCACCCAGGCAGCGGCGGCACTTGCCAGCCAGGGCCATCGCATCGTCTACGTTTCGGGCGAAGAGGCTGTCGCCCAGATCAGGCTGCGCGCCCAGCGCCTTGGTGTTGCCTCGACGCCCGTGGAGCTTGCCGCCGAAACCAATGTCGAGGACATCCTCGCCACCATCGCCGACGGCAAGCGGCCGGACCTCGTCATCATCGACTCGATCCAGACGCTGTGGACCGACCTCGCCGATTCCGCCCCGGGAACCGTCACCCAGGTGCGCGCATCCGCCCAGGCAATGATCCGCTACGCCAAGTCGACGGGTGCCGCTGTCGTGCTGGTCGGCCATGTCACCAAGGAAGGCCAGATCGCCGGCCCGCGCGTGGTCGAGCACATGGTCGACGGCGTGCTCTATTTCGAGGGCGAAGGCGGCCACCACTACCGCATCCTGCGCACTGTCAAGAACCGATTCGGCCCTACCGACGAGATCGGCGTCTTCGAAATGTCCGACAAGGGCCTGCGCGAGGTCGCCAACCCGTCCGAACTGTTCCTAGGCGAACGCCATGCCAAGGCGCCGGGAGCAGCCGTGTTTGCCGCAATCGAGGGTACCCGCCCGGTGCTGGTCGAGATCCAGGCGCTGGTAGCACCTTCCACGCTGGGTACGCCGCGCCGCGCCGTCGTCGGCTGGGATTCGTCGCGCCTGTCGATGGTGCTCGCCGTGCTCGAGGCCCATTGCGGGGTGCGCTTCGGCCAGCACGACGTCTATCTCAACGTCGCCGGTGGCTACCGCATTTCCGAGCCCGCCGCCGATCTCGCTGTGGCTTCCGCACTGGTTTCATCGCTCACCGGTATTGCCCTGCCCGCGGATTGCGTCTATTTCGGCGAAATCAGCCTCTCGGGCGCGATAAGACCCGTTGCGCATGCGCAGCAGCGCCTTAAAGAGGCCGAAAAGTTGGGGTTCGGAAGGGCCGTACTGCCCTCCGGCAGTGGGGACACCGCAGGCGGCTCAAGTGCCGGAACGTTCCAGCCGTCCGAGCTTTCTGATCTGGTGGCACGGATAGCCGGCTCAAGACGAAGCCGCGCGGAAGAGACGGACTGACACCGTCGTCATGGAGTGAGTGACACGATGCCGATTACGCTGCTCGACGGAATTCTGGTCGGCTTCACCCTCGTTTCGGCGATGCTCGCCATGGTTCGCGGTTTTTCGCGCGAAGTGCTGTCCATCGCATCCTGGGCGGCGGCGGCGGTTGCGGCCTTTCTGTTCTACAAGCCGGTCGTGCCCTACGTTCAGCCCTATATCGAGAACGAGAAGATCGCCATGGCGGCTGCCGCCGGCGTCGTCTTCATCGTGGCACTCATCGTGGTCACCATCATCACGATGAAGATCGCAGATTTCATCATCGACAGCCGCATCGGCGCGCTCGACCGCACGCTGGGCTTCCTTTATGGCGCCGCGCGCGGCGTTCTGGTGGTCTCGGTGGGCCTGTTGTTCTTCAACTGGCTGGTGGGCGACAAGTCGCCGGCCTGGATCTCCGAAGCCAAGTCGCGGCCGCTGCTCGAGAGCATCGGCACCACGCTCGAAAACATGCTGCCCGAGGATCCTGAGAAGTCGATCCTGAAGAAGCTCAACCCGCAGAGCGGCGAGCCCGGCACGGCAGCGCAGCCGACCGACGGCACCGAGCCGGTCGACGGCGAAGCGGATGCTCCGGCCGAACCGGCGCCTGCTGCGCAGCCGCCCAAGACCAGCAATTGACGATGGCGTGAGAGGCAGCGGAACTTCCGTTGCCCTTCCCGTCCCTTGGCACTATATAGCGTTTTTGCGACAAGAGGCCTCGCCCCATGGCAGACGCATCGACCGCCCTCTCAGCGGAAGCAGACGACCATTTCCATGACGAATGCGGCGTGTTCGGCATATTCGGCCGGCAGGATGCCGCGGCGATCGTGACACTGGGGCTGCATGCGCTCCAGCATCGCGGCCAGGAAGCGGCGGGTATCGTCAGCTATGACGGCAGCCAGTTCCATGTCGAGCGCCATATCGGCCTGATCGGCGATACCTTCACCAAGCAGGCGGTCATCGACCGGCTCAGCGGTAACCGTGCCATCGGCCATACGCGCTACGCCACGACAGGCGGGGCGGGCATGCGCAACGTGCAGCCCTTCTTCGCCGAACTCGCCGATGGCGGCTTTGCGGTTGCCCACAACGGCAACCTCACCAATGCGATGACCGTCCAGCGCGCGCTGCAAAAGCAGGGCGCGATTTTTTCATCCACCTCCGACACCGAGACGATCCTGCACCTCGTCGCCACGTCAAAGGAACGCGACCTCAACTCGCGCTTCGTCGATGCGGTGCGCCAGGTCGAGGGTGCCTTCTCGCTGGTAGCGCTGTCGTCCAAGAAGATGATCGGCTGCCGCGACCCCCTCGGCATCCGCCCGCTGGTGCTGGGCGATCTCGACGGCGCCTGGATCCTCGCCTCCGAGACTTGCGCGCTCGACATCATCGGCGCGCGCTTCGTGCGTGACATCAAGGCCGGCGAGATGGTGGTGATCACCTCG
Source organism: Aminobacter sp. MET-1 (assembly GCF_026521175.1). Classification (NCBI taxonomy): domain Bacteria; kingdom Pseudomonadati; phylum Pseudomonadota; class Alphaproteobacteria; order Hyphomicrobiales; family Phyllobacteriaceae; genus Aminobacter; species Aminobacter sp. MET-1. The sequence continues at coordinate 67,307 of NZ_JAMSHL010000006.1, forward strand.
AAAGGTGTCGAGAGCCACTTCCCGTTCGAGCCGCAGAAACCACGCTTCTGCATCTTCGAATACGTCTATTTCGCCCGTCCGGATTCCTCGGTCGAAGGCCGCAACGTCTATGACGTGCGCAAGCGCATCGGTGCTGAGCTGGCGATCGAAAGCCCCATCGACGCCGACATCGTCGTGCCGGTGCCGGATTCCGGCACGCCGGCAGCCATCGGCTTCTCCCAGCAGGCAGGCATTCCGTTCGAGCTCGGCATCATCCGCAACCATTATGTGGGGCGCACCTTCATCTCGCCAGGCGATTCCATCCGCCACATGGGCGTGAAGCTCAAGCACAACGCCAACCGGCGCATGATCGAAGGCAAGCGCGTGGTGCTGGTCGACGATTCCATCGTGCGCGGCACCACCAGCCAGAAGATCGTGCAGATGGTGCGTGAAGCAGGCGCCCGCGAGGTGCACATGCGCATCGCCTCGCCGCCCACCCGCGCCTCGTGCTTCTACGGTGTCGACACGCCGGAGAAGTCCAAGCTTTTGGCATCGCGCATGTCCGTCCAGGAGATGGCCGACTTCATCCGTGTCGACTCGCTCGGCTTCCTGTCGATGGACGGTCTCTACCGCGCCGTCGGCGAGGCGAACCGCGACGACGAGCAGCCGCAATATTGCGATGCCTGCTTCTCCGGCCAGTACCCGACCCGCCTGCTCGACCTCGAGGGCGCCGACAACGTACGCTCACTGTCGCTGCTGGCGACCGGCGGGGCGTAAGCCTGCTCTGACGATCCCGGCTTTCGCCTCAGATGGCGGAAGCCCTGCCCCTCCACAGAACGCCCAGCTTCGCGGCCAGCACCCCGCCCGGCCCGTGAACGGCTGCAAACAGCAGTCCGGCCAGGAAGGTGAAGTGATCGACGAAAAAGCCGAATTCGGCCTGGTTGCCCTGCCAATGCCCAGGGCCGTGGAAGGCAAAGGCGAGGAAGATCACATAGGCTCCGGCGAGCAGCGCCGCTTCCGAGAAGAACGCGCCGCTGAGGAAAGCCAGCACCAGGCCAACCTCGAAAATCGCAGCGAGCCAAGCCAGGAGCAACGGCAACGGAAAGCCGGCCGCGGCAATATAGCCGGCTGTGTTGCCCATTCCGGCGAACTTGAAACCTGCCGCCATGGCGAAGACGCCGGCGAAGATCAGCCTCGCCAGCAGGATTGCAGCAGTTTTGCCCATCATATCCTCCTCTTGGTACGTCCCGTACCCTAGGACGTAGCGGAGCGGGCCTTTCCGACATCGTCGGCAAGAAATGACGTCCGGCCCTGCACCTGCGGCATCCAATCAGCCCGCGTGGGGTTTTGTTCCCGGCGAAATCGTCCTATCAGGCTGCGGATCGACCAGCTCGAATTGGATGCCCTGATGACCAGCACTCCCGACCTTTCCGGCCGCATCGCCCTCGTTACCGGCGCATCGCGCGGCATCGGCTACAACGCAGCCAAGCACCTGGCAGCAGCCGGCGCCCATGTCATTGCGGTCGCCCGCACGGTCGGAGGCCTGGAAGATCTGGACGACGAGATCAAGGCTGCCGGCGGCAGCGCCACGCTGGTGCCGCTCGACCTGACCGACATGGCAGGCATCGACCGCATCGGCGCAGCCATCAATGACCGCTGGGGCAAGCTCGACATTCTCGTCGCCAACGCCGCCGTGCTGGGCGTCATCGCCCCCATCGGCCATGTCGAGGCCAAGGTGTTCGAGAAGGTGATGAACGTGAACGTCACCGCCACCTGGCGCCTGATCCGCACCGTCGACCCGCTGCTGCGCAAGTCCGACGCCGGCCGCGCCGTCATCGTCAGCTCCGGCTCGGCCCATTCGGCCCGCGCCTTCTGGGCGCCTTATGCCGCCTCCAAGGCAGCCGTCGAGGCGCTGGCGCGGTCCTGGGCCGACGAGACCAAGAACTCGCCGCTGCGCGTCAACATCTTCGACCCCGGCACCAGCCGCACAGCAATGCGCGCCCAGGCAGTTCCGGGCGAGAACCCGGAGACAGTGACGCATCCTTCGGAGACGGCGCGCCACATCCTGCCGATGCTCGACCTGGCCCTCACCCATACCGGCCAGATCTACCAGATCCGCGGAGAACGCTGGGCATCCTACCAGATGCCGGCGTAACACCCCTCGCCTGCCAGCGCTGCTCCGGCGACATGGCCGGTGCGACGCAACGAAGGCGCAGGTCTTCGCGTTGACCTGCGCCAACCGACAGAAGTGGGGACTTCCGCCTGATGACAACCGCCCAGTTGATGTCACTTGCCATCATCGTGCTGATGATGGCGGCGTTCATCTGGGGCCGGTTCCGCTATGACCTCGTCGCCTGCGGCGCGCTGATCGCCGCCGTGGCCACTGGAGTGGTCCAGCAGGCCAACGCCTTCTCGGGCTTCAGCGACGACATCGTCATTATCGTCGGCTCGGCGCTGCTTGTCAGCGCCGGCGTCGCCCGCTCGGGCATCATGGAATACGCCATCCAGCGCTTCGCGCCGGAGGTTTCCACCGTCCGCGCACAGCTGGCGCTGCTGGTCATCATCGTCACCCTTCTGTCGGCCTTCGTGAAGAACATCGGCGCGCTGGCGATCATGATCCCCATCGCCTACCAGTTCGCCCGGCGCTCCAACACCTCGCCCTCGGTGTTCCTGATGCCCATGGCCTTCGGCTCGCTGCTCGGCGGACTGATGACACTGATCGGCACTTCGCCCAACATCGTGGTGTCGCGCGTGCGCCAGGAGATGACCGGCGAGACCTTCGGCATGTTCGACTTCACGCCGGTGGGTGCGGCACTTGCCGTCGCGGGCGTCGTCTTCCTCATCATCTTCTACAGGCTGCTGCCGATACGCACCCGCGCGTCCGCTTCGATCCACGAGGCCATCGACATCAACAACTACGTCACCGAGGCACGGGTCGTCGCCGACTCGACCATTGCCGGCAAGACGCTGGCCGATCTGCTCAAGCTCGGCGGCGGCCAGACAGTGGTCACCTCCATCCTGCGTTCGCGCGCCCTGCACGTCACGCCGTTTCCCGATGTCACGCTGCGCGAAGGCGACATCCTGTTGATCGAGGGGGCACCCGACGCGCTCGACCGCATGGTCGCCCAGGCCAAGCTCAGCGTCACCGGCGGCCGCGACATGGCCGGCGGCAAGCATCTGGCCACCGCCGTCGAGGCGATCATCGGCGAAAACTCCAGCCTGATCGGCGGTTCGGCCCAGCGGCTGGCGCTCTACGACCGCTTCAACGTCAACCTGCTGGCGGTCAGCCGCAAGGGCGAGCGCATCCAGGAGCGACTCGGCGCGGTCGTCCTCAGGCTCGGCGACGTGGTCGTGCTGCAAGGCAATCCCCAGACCATGCCCGACATATTGCGCGAGCTTGGCTGCCTGCCCCTCGCCGAGCGGCCGATCCTGCTCGGCAGTTTTCGCCGCGGCATCGTGCCCGTCGCCATTCTCGTGGCGGCCATGGCTGCCACAGCCCTTGGGCTGCTGCCGGTGCCGCTCGCCTTCTTCACGGCAGCCGTCGCCATGGTTGTATTCCGCGTCATCCCTTTGCGCGAGGTCTATGGCGCGATCGACGGGCCGATCCTGGTCATGCTGGCGGCGCTCATTCCCGTCAGCGACTCCCTGCGCCGAACAGGGGCAACCGACGTGATCTCGGCCTGGCTTGCGGACTTCGCCGCAGCCCTGCCGCCGGCCGGTGCGCTGACCCTGATCATGATCGTCGCCATGGCGGTAACGCCGTTTCTCAACAACGCCGCCACCGTACTCGTCGTAGCCCCAATCGCCGCCAGTTTCGCCAGCACCCTCGGCTATCGCCCCGAAGCCTTCCTGATGGCGGTGGCCATCGGTGCGGGCTGCGACTTCCTCACGCCCATCGGCCATCAGTGCAACACGCTGGTCATGGGCCCCGGCGGCTACAAATTCTCCGACTATCCGCGCCTCGGCCTGCCGTTGTCGCTGCTCGTCATCATCGTCGCCGTTCCCATGCTGATGCTGGTCTGGCCGATCTGACCCGCACGCAAGCGTGATTGGCCGTCGCCGCCATCTCGACCTAGCCTCCCAGTCTCAGCAAAGAGCCATGGAGGAAGGCCGATGAAACGCATTCTCATCCTGTCGGCAGCACTTTGCGCCGGCGTGCTCGGCGCCAGCGCGCAAGACAATACGATGAGCTTCTTCGTCACCAGCGTGGGCTCCGGCAAGGGCGCCAATCTCGGCGGTCTGGAAGGTGCTGACGCCCATTGCGCTGGCCTCGCCGAGGCAGCCGGCGTCACCGGCAAGACCTGGCACGCCTACCTTTCGACCAGCGACGCCGATGCGCGCGACCGCATCGGCAAGGGGCCGTGGTTCAACGCCAAGGGCCAGAAGATCGCCGACGACGTCGCCTCCCTGCATGGCGACGCCAACAACATCAACAAGGAAACCGCCCTCGACGAAAAGGGCAATGTCATCAACGGGCGCGGCGACACGCCCAACCGCCACGACATGCTGACCGGCTCGAAGCCCGACGGTACCCGGATCGCCGACCAGACCTGCTCCAACTGGACCAGCGACGGCGAAGGTGCTGCGATGATGGGACACCACGACCGCAAGGGCCTTGACGATTCCGTCGCCGCCAAGTCGTGGAATTCGTCGCATGCCTCGCGCGGCGGCTGCGGCCAGCAGGCGCTGAAAGGCACTGGCGGCGACGGGCTGTTCTATTGCTTTGCGGTGAACTGAGCGGTCAGCGAATGGCGGTCACCACCAGTTCGGGCCGCAGGTTCAGTGTCTGGAACACCACGCAATAGCGCTCGGTCAGCTTGATCAGCGTGTCGATGCGCTCCTGCGGCTCGTTGGTGTCGAGCTTGAATGCCAGCCGGATGGTGCGAAAGCCCACCTGTGCATCCCTGGCTACACCGAGCGTGCCGCGGAAATCAAGATCGCCCTCGGCGGAGACCCTGGCTTCGCCGAGGCGGAATTCGAGCGCCGTGGCCACCGCCTTCAGCGTAACGCCGGCGCAGGCCACGAGAGCTTCGAGCAGCATGTCGCCGGAGCACAGTTCCATGCCGGTGCCACCGGTGGCCGGGTGCAGGCCGGCGGTGACGATGGCTCGGCCCGTTTCAACCTTGCAGGCAATGGATTGATCGTCGACCGAGCCATGTGCCTTCAGCGTGATCATCGCCCGCCCGGCGTCCTCCCGATAGGCTTCCTTCAGCGGCGTCTGCAGGGCCTTCAACTGTTGCGCATCCATGGCATCCTCCGGGCTCGTGGATGGCCAAGGCTAGCACAAAGCCGGTGGCATGCGATCTCCTGACATGAGGCTGGCAGCAACAGGGGGCTAAGGTAGTCTCACCAACCTGGAGGCTCCATGACCGGTGCGGCAGGCTCCGCTTCCGAACGCAGGCTCGGCATCGTGCTGGTGGCACTGTCGGCTGCCGTTTTCGGCCTCGCCGGCGTACTCACCAAGTCGATCGACGCCGATCCGCTGACGATCACCTCCTGGCGGGGCCTGATCGGCGGCATCCTGATTTCGGCCTATGTGTTCTGGCGGCGCGCCCACGGCAGCGGCGAAAGCCTCAACCTCGGTTGGGGCGGCTGGATGCTGGCCGTGCTGGGCACGGCGGCGAGCATCGCTTTCATCGCCGCCTTCAAGAACACCTATGTCGCCAATGTCGTCGTCATCTACGCCACGGTGCCCTTCGTGGTGGCTATTCTGGCATGGCTGATCGTCGGCGAGGTCTTCCGCCGCGAGACGGCGCTGGCAGCCACCGCCTGCCTGGCAGGCGTCGCCATCATGGTCTGGTCAGGCCTCAGCGGCGGCCATCTGTTCGGCGACCTGCTGGCGATGCTGATGACCTTCATATTCGCGCTCTACGCCGCGCTCGTCCGCCGCTTCCGCGACGCACCGGTGGTCTGGGCAGGCGCCGTTTCGGCCTTCCTCGGCATTTTTCCCGCCTGGCTCGTCTCCGACCCGCTCTCCGTTCCCCTAGAGGACGTGCCCCTGCTCGTCGCCTTCGGCTTCAATTTCGCGCTCGCCGTCATCCTGTGGACCGAGGGCGCGCGCCGCATACCGGCGGCCGAGGCCGGCCTGCTGGGTACGACAGAAGTGCCCTTCGGCATCTTCTTTGCCTGGCTGTTCCTCGCCGAAGTGCCGCCGTCTGCCAGCCTCGTCGGCGGCGCCATTGTTCTGACTGCCGTGATCCTGCATGCCTGGCGGGACTGGAGCGAGGCCCGGCACGCCCCCGCTTTGCCCGGCATGGTTGAAAAAGAATCGAAAAAAGCGTGAGGCCCGCGGAACCATCTCCATTGCTTCGCGTTGTTAGCCTCAGGACGGGTTGCCCCATCCCCCCATCCCCTCCACCCGTCCCCTTTTCTTTAAGCCGGTCGAAAGACCGGCTTTTTCCTTAGGGCATACTCAGGGAGTGGGGACGACGATGCTCATTGACCTGTGGTGATCATCGTCTAGTTTCGATGCGCGTGGCATTCGCACGCTGCGCGCATTGGGAGGTGCGGCATGATCCTGGCCAGTGCTGTCTTGCTCGGCATTGCTGCTGTGTGGTCGCTCGCGGCCGGGCTCTTGATGCAGGATCTCGGCATCAGGTTCCGTCAGGCGCTGCTTTATGTGCCGTTCCGGCTGGTCTACCGCATCCGAGACGAGGCCATGCGCGATGCCCGCAAGTCCGATGCCCCTGTCATCTATGTCGTTTCGCACCAGTCGCGGCTTGAACCGGCACTGATGCTGTCACTCTTGCCCGACCAGACGCTGCATATCCTCGACGAAGCGTCGGCCCGCTCCCACTGGCTCGAGCCCTGGCGCGAGCTTGGCCGCACCATCGCCTTCAATGCCGAGCATGTCTTCGTCAGTCGTCGACTGGTGCGCGTGCTTCGCGGAAAAGGCCGCCTTGCGGTCTATATCCCCGACACGGTCGAGCCCGACGTCAAATCCTTCCGTCTGTTCCGCGCCATTGCCCGCATCGCCATGCAGGCCGACGCCCGGATCGTGCCGGTCTATGTCTCGGGAACCCGCTTCCTGCCGTTCTCGCTGACACCGCCTGAACGCGCGCCGCGAAGCTGGTTTCCACGCCTCACCATCGCCGCCCTCGCTCCGATGACGGTCGCAGAACTGCTGCAGCGCGCCGGCTATCAGCGCAGCAACACCACCAACGCACTGTTCGATCGTGTTGCCGAGGCACGCCTTGCAGGTACGGATCTCGATCGCGGCATCTTCTACGGCATGTGTGATGCAGCCGAGCGCTTCGGCGCTTCCCGGCCCATCATCGAGGACGTTGTCGGCGGCGTACTCAGCTATCGCATGGTGATGACCGGGGCGCGCCTGCTTGGCACACGCTTCCAGAAGCTGGCCGCTCCGGGCGAACCCGTGGGCGTGATGCTGCCCAACACCAACGGCGTGGTGCTGACCCTGCTCGGGCTGATCTCATCAGCAAGGGTGGCTGCCATGGTGAACTACACCGCCGGCCCGGCCAGCGTCGCCTCAGCGGTCAAGACGGCTGAGATCAGGACCATCGTGTCATCGCGCGCCTTTGTCGAAAAGGCCGACCTCGCCGATGTCGTGGCGGCAATCGAGCAGGCCGGCGCGCACATCATCTGGCTCGAAGACCTGCGCGACAGCGTCAGCCAGAAAGAGAAGATTGCAGCCCTGCTCCAATGGCACAGGCCGCTCATGCCGCAGGATGCGTCCAAGCCGGCCGTCATCCTGTTCACGTCAGGCTCCGAAGGCACGCCCAAGGCTGTGGTGCTCTCCCACCGCAACATCGTCGCCAATGTCATGCAGGCCGAAGCGCGCATCAGCATTTCGCCCGAGGACAAGCTGTTCAACGTGTTGCCCGTATTCCACTCCTTCGGTCTGACAGGCGGCACGTTCCTACCGCTGCTGACGGGCGTGCGGCTGTTCCTCTACCCCTCGCCGCTGCACTACAAGCTGATCCCCGACGTCGCCCGCAAGGTCAGGCCGACGATCATGTTCGGCACCGACACCTTCCTGTCGGCCTATGCGCGCACTGCCGAGGACGGCGACTTCTCCAGCCTGCGCTTCGTGGTGGCCGGCGCCGAGCCAGTTCGGCAGGAAACGCGCCGCACCTGGCGCGAGCGCTACGGCGCCGAGATCATCGAAGGCTATGGCCTGACCGAGGCGGCACCCGTGGTTGCCGTCAACACCGCCACTCACAGCCGTGACGGCACTGTCGGGCGTCTGCTGCCGGGCCTCCGCATGCGGCTCGAAGAGGTCGAAGGCGTCTCCGACGGCGGACAGCTGTGGCTCAACGGCCCCAATCTGATGATGGGCTACATGACCGCAGACAAGCCTGGTGTGCTCCAGCCGCTTGAAGGCTGGCACGACACCGGCGACATCGTCTCCGTCGACCGCGAGGGTTTCATCACCATCAAGGGCCGGGCCAAGCGCTTCGCCAAGATCGCCGGCGAGATGGTGTCACTGGGCGCCGTCGAAATCATGGCGCAGGCTTTGTGGCCGGAGCAACACCATGCGGCCGTGGCAGTGCCGGACAAGCGCCGGGGCGAGCGCATCGTGCTCGTCACCACGGCAGCCGACGCCAAGGCCGACGAGTTGCGGCTCTACGGCAAGCAGGCCGGCGCGGCCGAGCTCATGGTGCCGCAGGACATCATCAAGGTGGTGGAATTGCCGGTGCTCGGCTCCGGCAAGACCGACTATGTCGCCGCCCGCCGGATGGCGATGACGCAGTTGGGGCTCGCCGCCTGACGCGGCGCTGCCGGAGCGGGCAGCACTAGTCTTTGGTTTTCGGGGGTTCGGGAGCCTCATCCGCTGCGGCTTCGGCGGCCACGGCTTCGGCCGCCGCTGCAGCCTTCTCGCCTTCGATCCTCGAACGCCGGGCATAGGCGCTGGCGCTCAGCGGCAGGAACAGCAGGTAACCTGCGACCGACGCCGTCAGCGTCTGCCAGGGATAGCCGGTCAGGAGCAGCACGTAGAACACCGCCGCCAGCATGACCGGCAGCAGGTACTCCCTGCGGATGCTCAGCTTCTTGCCGGAGTAAACAGGCAGACGGCTGACCAGCAGGAAGGCGACAAGGATGGTGAAGACGGTGGCGGCATAGGCCACGGTGCGCGTGCCCTCGAGGCCGAGGAAGCCGAGATACATCGGCAGCATCAAGGTGATGGCGCCGATCGGTGCCGGCACGCCGACGAAATATTCGGCCTGCCACGCCGGTCGTTCGAGATCCTCGTCGAGCACATTGAAGCGCGCCAGCCGAAGGCCCATGGCGATGGCGAAGAGCAACGTCGCGATCCAGCCGAACGAACCCGCCTTGTCGAGCAGGTAGGCATAGAGCACAAGCGCCGGCACGACGCCGAAATTGACGATGTCGGCGAGCGAATCCATCTGCGCGCCGAATTTCGAGGTCGCCTTCAACATGCGCGCCAGGCGGCCGTCGATGCCGTCGAGGAAGGCAGCCAGCAGCACCATCACGACGGCCGATTCGAAGCGATCCTGGAAGGCGAGCCTGATCGCCGACAGGCCGGCGCAGATCGCCAGAACGGTGATCAGGTTGGGCAGCACCATGCGCAGCGGGATCTCGCGGATGCGCGGCCCGCCGCTGCCATGCGGTTCGAAGGGCTTGAATGGCGCCACCATCAGGAAACCCTGACCAGCGGCGGATGGCTGGCGCCGCCGAATTCGGCAATCACGGTCTCGCCGGCAACCGCCGTCTGGCCGACGGAAACCCGCGCCACCGCATTGGTGGGCAGGAACACGTCGACACGCGAGCCGAAGCGGATCAGGCCAAAACGCTCGCCTACGGAGATATTGCCGCCGACATCGGCCCAGCACAGGATGCGGCGGGCGACGAGGCCGGCGATCTGGACCGCCGCCACCTGCCCATTGGGGCTGTCGATGACGACGCCGTTGCGTTCGTTTTCCTGGCTGGCCTTGTCGAGCTCGGCATTGAGGAACTTGCCCGGCCTATGCTCGATGCGGACGATCTTGCCGCGGACAGGCGCGCGGTTCACATGGACGGAGAAGACGTTCATGAACACCGAGATGCGCGTCATCTCGGCATTGCCGAGGCCGAGTTCGCGCGGCGGCACTGCGGGCCCCACAGCCGACACCACGCCGTCGGCCGGACTGATCACCAATCGGTCGTCTACGGGGGTCACGCGCTCCGGGTCGCGGTAGAAATAGGCGCACCAGGCGGTGAGAATCACACCAACCCAGAACAGCGACGTCGAGAAGAAGCCGAGCAGGACGGTGACCGCGGCAAAGCCCGCAATGAAGGGATATCCCTCGCGATGGACCGGAACAAAGACGTTTCGGATCGTGTCGGCAATGCTCATGAAGGGGCGGCCATCGCTGTTGAAGACCCGCAGTGCTTACCGGAAACGGTCCGGCCTCGCAACGCGGCATAGCGGCGACGGCAACGCCCTCCCCAATCACTGGCCCCAATCACTGGCCCCAATCACTGGCCCCAATCACTGGCCATCGGCGACCTCCGGCGTGCGGCGGCGAATGGCCACGCCGAACTCGTCTTCCTCGCGCACCTTGCGCAGCCTCTCTTCCGCTTCGGTCGCTTCGCGCTGGCGGTCCCACATCCTGGCATAAAGCCCCTTGTGGCGCAGCAGCTCGGCATGGGTACCGCGCTCGGCGATCCTGCCGTCCTCGAGCACGATGATCTCGTCGGCCGAAATGACGGTCGAAAGCCGGTGGGCGATGACAAGTGTGGTACGGCCCTTGGAGACCAGGTCGAGCGCGCTCTGGATGTCCTGCTCGGTCTGGGTGTCGAGCGCCGAAGTCGCCTCGTCCAGCATCAGGATCGGCGGCGCCTTGAGGATGGTGCGGGCAATTGCCACGCGCTGCTTTTCGCCCCCAGAGAGCTTGAGGCCGCGCTCGCCGACCATCGACTTATAGCCGTCGGGCATGCGCTCAATGAAGCCGGAGATCTGGGCGAGCTCGGCTGCCTTGCGAACATCTTCCTCGTCGGCATTCATGCGGCCGTAGCGGATGTTGTAGGCGATGGTGTCGTTGAACAGCACCGTATCCTGCGGAACCATGCCGATGACGCTGCGCAGGCTTTCCTGGGTTACATCGCGGAGGTCCTGGCCATCGATCAGGATCGCACCCTGCTGGATGTCATAGAAGCGGAACAGGAGCCTAGATATCGTCGACTTGCCCGCACCCGAAGGACCGACGATCGCCACAGTCTTGCCGGCCGGCACTTCGAAGCTCACGCCCTTGAGGATCTGGCGGTTCGGATCGTAAGCAAAATGCACGTCGCGGAACTCGACGCGGCCGGTGCCAACCACCAGGGCGTTGGCGCCCGGCTTGTCGACCACTTCCTGGCGCACGTCGAGCAGGTCGAACATCTGTTCGATGTCGGTCAGCCCCTGGCGGATTTCGCGGTAGATAAAGCCGATGAAGTTGAGCGGCACCGAAAGCTGCATCAGCATGGCGTTGATGAAGACGAAGTCGCCGACAGTCTGGGTGCCCGCCTGGACCTCCAGCACCGACATCCACATGACTATCGCCATGCCGATGCCGAAGATGACGCCCTGCCCGAAGTTCAGCCAGCCAAGCGAGGTCCAGGTCTTGGTCGCAGCGCTCTCATAGCGCGCCATCGAGCGGTCGAAACGCTCGGCTTCCATACGTTCGTTGTTGAAGTACTTCACCGTCTCGAAATTGAGCAGCGAGTCGATCGCCTTGGTGTTGGCGTCGGTGTCGGACTCGTTCATCTCGCGGCGGATGCCGATGCGCCAGTCGCTCGCCCTGACCGTGAACCAAGTGTAGAGCCACACCGTGATTGCCACTACTGCCACATATTTCCAGCCATAGGCGAAGGCAAAGATGCCAGCCGTCAGCGCGAATTCGAGGATCGTCGGCGCCGTGTTCAGGATGGTGAAGCGGACGATCGTCTCGATGCCCTTGGTGCCACGCTCGATGACGCGCGACAGGCCACCAGTGCGGCGCTCGAGATGGAAACGCAACGACAGTTCATGCATGTGCACGAAGGTGCGGTGCGCCAGTTGGCGAACGGCATACTGGCCGACACTGGCAAACAGCGCGTCGCGCAGCTGATTGAAGCCGAGCTGGACGATGCGGATGACGTTGTAGGCCACGACAAGCATGACCGGGGCGGCCAGGATCGCCGGCAGCAGCAACGGGCCGCGCTGGTCGCCGGCAAGCGCGTCTGTCGCCCATTTGAAGAAATAGGGGCTGATGACCAGGCCGCCCTTGGCGACGAACAGGAACACGGTCGCCCAGACAACGCGCAGCCTGAGGTCGGGCCTGTCTTCCGGCCACATATAGGGCCACAGGTTCTTGATGGTGCTCAGCGTCGAGCCCCGTTCGGCGGATACGGTCTTGTTGGCCACTGTTCTTGCCTTGATTAGCTGCCCGAGCCTTCGTCCGCGCAGCAGGATTCGACGAGCGCGGAGACGGATCGGGAAATGGCGGCGAGCGCCACCTGGTCGATTTCATAACGCGAGCGCTGGCGCTCCGGCGCATAACGCACCAGACCAGCCTCGACGAGGATTTTCAGATGTTGGGAGACGGTCGACTGGGCTAGGTCGAGATGCTCGACCACCTCCTTGCAGCAGCATGACCTGCCGCCGCCCAGCCGCCTCAGGATTTCAAGCCGCGCCGGATGCGAAAGCGCGGCTAGCTTTTGCGCCACGTCCGCGCTGGACCCGCCGCAATGCTGGTTTGAGTGGAAGGATTTCATCGTCTATCGACGATAGACGATGAAATTAACCTTCGCAACCGCAATTGCCGGAAAAACCGTGCCTCGGGCTACGGCTTGGGCGCCGGCTCGGGCATCGCCTGCTCGCCCATGGCGTCCATGTTGGCGGCTTCGCCCTCCTTGGACTTTTCAGGCACGCGGAACACCTGCCCCGGCCAGATCCGATCGGGATCGCGGATCTGGTCCTGGTTGGCGAGGTAGATGTTCGAGTAGCGCACACCATGGCCGTAGACGCGACGCGAAATCCGCCACAAGGAATCACCGCGGCGGATGATGACCGCGCCATTGACCGGCTCCAGCTTGGACGCGGTCGGCTCGGTTCCGGTCGCGGGCGCCGACGCCACCTCGGCCGGCTTGTCGGCAGCCGTTGCCGGAGCTGCCGCAGGCGCCTCGGTCGTGGCCGCAGGCGCAGGTGCGGCGGCAGTCGCGGGCTCGGCCGGCTTGGGCTGTTCCACTGGCGCCACGGCTGCGATCGCCTCACCCGGTTCGCGCGTGAATGGCACTGCGGCGCGCGCCGCAACCTTGACGCCATCCGGCTCGAGCGCATCGACGCGCACGATGTAGTCGCCGACGGGCAGTTCGCGCTCGGCCTCGATCAGGAAGCGACCCTCGGGCGAGGTCTGCGCTTCGCCGATGAGGATTTCATTGGCGTAGGCCCGCACTTTGCGGCCGGCATCCGCCGCACCGGCGATGAAGATCTTCTTGCCCTCGATCTCGACCGCCTCGACGCTGATCTTGATCTGCGAGGCAGGCGCGTCCGACTTGGCCGGGGCAGGCTGCTGGGCCGCCGGGGCCGCAGGTGCTGCGGTCGGCGCATTCGCCACCTGTTCTCCGGTTGCCGGAGCCGGAGCCTTGGTGGGTTCGGGCACGGTGATCAGTTGTGAAGGCTTGCCGGGCTCTTCGACCAGCGCCAGCACCTGGCCGCCGGGCTGCTCTGGCACGGACACCACCGCCGTCTCGGTCGAGGTCGCCACGACATTGTCGGGCGCGGTCGAACGCAGCACGATCTGGTAGTCGCCGGGCTTCAGCGGCTTGTCGAGCACGATGGCGAAGTCACCATCGACGCCGGCCGTCGCCGCGCCGATCACCTGCGAGCCGGTGACGATCTCGACCTTGGCGTTGCCTGCCGCCTTGCCGGCGATCACCACCGAACCATTGCCCTCGACGCGAACCACGTCGAAGCTGGGCGCCACAACGGCCTGGGTTGCCGCGGGCTGCTGCGCTGCCGGAGCGGGTGCTTCGGCCGTGGGCTTGGGGGCTTCCGCAGGCTTCTGTTCGGCTGGCGCAACAGCGGCCGGTGCGGGCACATTCGCCACCGCGGCCGGGGGCTGGCTCAGATAAGGATCGAGCGCGCCTGATACATATGCAATGCCGGTTGCGACGACGGCGCCGCCTGCTGCCAGCAAAAAGACTTTAATCGGTTTCGTCGCCATGTTTTCCCCTGCCCTGGCCGCTTGAGGCGGCATACCTTGTTTTGCCGGCAGCGACAAGAAAAAGCCCCGTTCGGGCTTGACCCTGCCCGCAGACGCAATACCCAATCAGGCCATGAACAAGATTCGATCCATCTGCGTCTATTGCGGCTCATCGCCGGGCCGCGATGAAGTCTACATCAAGGCCGGTCACCTGCTTGGCCGTTCCATCGCCAAGGCCGGCCTGCGGCTCGTCTATGGCGGCGGCACCAAGGGCATCATGGGTGCGGTCGCCGATGGCGCGCTGCGCGCCGGTGGCAAGGTCACCGGCATCATACCGCGCTTCCTGATGAACAAGGAAGCGACCGAAAGTGCGCTCACCCGTCTGGATGAGCTGCAGATCACCGAAAACATGCATGAACGCAAGCATGCGATGTTCGAGAAGTCGGATGCCTTCGTCGCCCTCCCCGGCGGCATCGGAACCGTCGAGGAGATCGTCGAGATCATGACCTGGGCGCAGCTCGGCCATCACCGTAAGCCGATCGTCTACGCCAACATCAACGGCTTCTGGGACCCGATGCTGGCGCTGATCGACCACATGAAGGCCGAAGGCTTCGTCCACACCACGCATCTGGTGCAGCCGCTGGTCGTCGACGATCCGGAAGCCGTGGTTTCGGCGATCATGGTCGCTGCCGGCGCGGACGCCACCCCAACCGAAGGCGTGCAGTCGCTCATCGACAAGATGTGAGCCGCATCAGGCCAGGAGCAATTCCAGGAAAAGTGCGCATCGGTTTTCCGTTTGGATCGCGACAACGGAAATCCGATCGCCGCCGTGATCTGCTTGGCGATGCCGATACTCAAGAGTTTGCCGTCACTGGCAAGCAGGATCAGTTGGCACGCAGATCGAGCGTGATGGTGCCCGCAACCAAGACCTCCTCTTCATGCGGCGGATCGCGCCACGTCTCGGCAAGCGCTGCCTCGTACCATTCGCGCATGGCGGGCTGCTCCAGCATCAGCGCGACGTAGTCGTTCGCCCTGCCACCGAAATCCAGTGCATAGGTCTGCGCCCTGAAGATGACGGGCGCAAAGAAGGCATCGACAGCGGTAAACCTGTCGCCGGCGAGGAACGGTCCGCCGAAACGCTCGAGGCCCTGGTTCCAGAGTTCGCCGATGCGTGCAATCTCGGCTTCAAGCCCGGCCGGCCTGTCTTTGAGGCGAACGCGCACGCCGCAACTCATGCCGCAGATGTTGCGCAGGTTGCGGAAGCTGGAATGCATCTCGGCTGCTGCCGAACGCGCCCAGGCACGCGCCGCTGCATCGTCCGGCCAGACACCCTGATGGCGCTCGGCCAGGTATTCGATGATCGCCAGAGAGTCCCAAACGGTCAGGTCGCCATCGACGAGCACCGGCACGCTGCTCGTCGGGGAGAAGGAGCTGAAATCAGGCTGCCCGGGCAGGTTGCCAAACGGCACCTGGCGCTCGGTGAACGCAATGCCCTGCCCGCGCATCAGCGCCCACGGCCGCAGCGACCACGAGGAATAGTTCTTGTTGGCGATGTAGAGCCGGTACATGCGCTGCTCCTCAGCTGTTCTTGGACCGATCGTAGAACATCGACCAGGTGTAGACGGCAAGTGCCACCCAGATCAGGGCGAAGGCCACCGCGCGCTCGCTCGAGAACGGCTCCTTGAAGATGAAGATGGCGATGAAGAAGATAATCGTCGGCGCTATGTACTGCATAATGCCGATCGTCGACATCCTGAGCAGCTTGGCACCGTTGGCGAACAGGATCAGCGGGATCGCGGTGACGAGGCCGCAGCCCATCAGCAGCCACACATCCACTGCGTTGGTCGTGCCGAAATGGCCGACGCCGGTCGCCTGCAGGTAAATGATGTAGCCGAGTGCCGGAATGCCGAGGATCAGGACTTCAAGCAGGAAGCCCTGGGCCGGACCGATCGGCAGAGTCTTCTTGAACAGGGCATAGAAGCCCCAGGTCAGCGCCAGCGCAATGGACACCCAGGGCAGGCCGCCGGTCTCCCAGGTCAGAAGGGCGACCGCGACCACCGCAAGCGCGATTGCCACCAGTTGCCCCCTTGAGAGCTTTTCGCCCAGCACGACGGCACCGAGGAACACCGTAAACAGCGGATTGATGTAGTAGCCGAGCGCTGTCTCGAGCGCGCGGTCGTTGCCGATCGCCCAGACATAGATACCCCAGTTCATGGTGATCAGAGCTGCCGTCAGCGCGCCATTGGCAAGCGTGCGCTTGTTGCGCAGCGCCGCCTTGATGTCAGCCGTGCGGCCCATCCAGAACAGCAACAGCCCGGCCACCGGGATCGACCAGACGATGCGGTGGGCGACCACTTCCGGCGCGGGGATATGGGCCACTGCCTTCATGTAGAAAGGCAGCACGCCCCACATCAGATAGACGGTCAGGGCGTAGATGAAGCCGCGGGTCGCGTCTTCACGGGAAATGACGGGCGCTTGTGTGCTCATGGCGCGAACCTATGCGCCGGAGCGCCGGCGCAAGCCATTTCAAAATTGTGATGGTCCACCTGCTTTTCGTTGATGGATCAATCGACAGGGCCAGCGACAGTCGCCGGCCCCGGCCCGCGGCCTATTCGGCAGCCACCAGCCCCGCCATCTCGCGGTTCTTCATCAGCTTGTAGATGATCGAATCCATCAGCGCCTGGAACGAAGCATCGATGATGTTGGTCGACACGCCGACCGTCCACCAGCGCGCACCGCTGCTGTCGTGCGATTCTATGAGCACACGGGTTATGGCCTCGGTGCCGCCATTGAGGATACGCACCTTGTAGTCAGCCAGTTCGAGGTCGCCGATCTCATCCTGGAACTTGCCGAGGTCCTTGCGCAGGGCAATGTCGAGCGCATTTATCGGACCGTCGCCCTCGGCCACCGACATCTTGTCCTCGCCGTCGACCACAACCTTCACCACCGCCTCCGAGACGGTCTTGAGGTTGCCGTTGGCGTCGAAACGGCGCTCGACCAGGCAGCGGAAGCTGGTGACCCGGAAGAATTCCGGTACGCCATGCAGCATGCCGCGCGCCAGAAGCTCGAAACTGGCGTCGGCGCCCTCATAGGCATAACCCTCGGCCTCGCGCTCCTTGACCACCGAGATCAGCGCATCGAGCCTATGGTCATCCTTTGGTACGTCGATGCCACGGCGCCTCAGTTCGGCAATGAAATTGGCCTTGCCGCCCTGGTCCGACACCATCACCTTGCGACGGTTGCCGATGGCTTCCGGCGGCACGTGTTCGTAGGTCTTGGGCTCCTTGGCGATGGCCGAAGCATGGATGCCGGCCTTGGTGGCGAAGGCGGAGGCGCCGACATAAGGCGCCTGTGCTTCGGGCGCGCGGTTGAGCAATTCGTCAAAGGCGCGCGACAGCCTGGAAATACCAGCCAGCGCACCCTCCGAGACGCCTGTTTCGAAGCGTTCGGCAAAATGCGGCTTCAACGCCAGTGTCGGGATGATCGTCACCAGATTGGCATTGCCGCAGCGCTCGCCGATGCCGTTGATGGTGCCCTGCACCTGGCGCACGCCGGCCTCGATGGCGGCCAACGAATTGGCCACCGCCTGGCCGGTGTCGTCATGGGCATGGATGCCTAGATTGGAGCCCGGGATGCCGCCCGCGATCACCCGGCCCACGATCTCGCGCACCTCCGACGGCTGGGTGCCGCCATTTGTGTCGCACAACACAACCCAGCGCGCGCCAGCCTCGTAAGCCGTCCGCGCACAGGCCAGCGCATAATCGGGATTGGCCTTGAAGCCGTCGAAGAAATGCTCGCAGTCGACCAGTGGCTCCTTGCCAGCGGCGCGCGCCGCCTCGACCGAGGCGCGGATCGACTCGAGGTTCTCCTCATTGCTGACGCCGAGCGCCACGCGAACGTGGTAATCCCAGCTCTTGGCGACATAGCAGACAGCATCGGACTTGGCTTGCACAAGTGCGCTGAGGCCGGGGTCGTTGGACGCCGACACCCCTGCTCGCTTGGTCATGCCAAAGGCCACGAACTTTGCCCGCCTGGTACGCTTTTCCGAAAAGAACGCCGTGTCGGTCGGGTTGGCGCCCGGATAGCCGCCCTCGACATAGTCGAGCCCGAACTCGTCGAGCATGCCGGCAATCGCAATCTTGTCCTCGACTGAGAAGTCGATGCCCGGCGTCTGCTGGCCATCGCGCAGCGTCGTGTCGAAGAGATAGATGCGTTCTTTCATACCAACACCTTGGGGGCAGCCCTATGGCGCGCCCCTCTGTCTTGCCGGACATCTCCCTCACGAGGAGGAAGATTGGCAGTATTGACGCCTCGCTCTGTCCTGCACCGCCGGGGATTGGCACCGGCTGGCGCGCTTGCCGATCTCCCCGTCTGTGGGGGAGATGTCCGAGAGGACAGAGGGGGGC
This sequence comes from Aminobacter sp. MET-1, assembly GCF_026521175.1. NCBI lineage: Bacteria > Pseudomonadati > Pseudomonadota > Alphaproteobacteria > Hyphomicrobiales > Phyllobacteriaceae > Aminobacter > Aminobacter sp. MET-1. The sequence continues at coordinate 85,821 of NZ_JAMSHL010000006.1, forward strand.
AACATAGGGCGGAAACGTTCACGACGCTTTTCCCGCGAACCTGTCGGTCGCCCTGATGAGCTGGTCGAGGATGCCGGGCTCCGAATAGGCATGGCCGGCGCCTTCGATCAGGTGGAACTCGGCCTGCGGCCAGGCCTTGTGCAGCGCCCAAGCATATTTCGCCGGGCACGGCATGTCATAGCGCCCATGGACGATGACGCCGGGAATGTTGTGCAGCTTGTGCGCGTCGCGGATGAGCTGGCCTTCGTCCATCCAGCCGGCATGGACGAAATAGTGGTTCTCGATTCGCGCAAAAGCGATGGCAAAATGGTCCTCGCCGAACTTGCCGCTGGTATCGGGGTCGGGCAGCAGCGTGATGGTCTCGCCTTCCCAGGTGCTCCAGGCAAGGGCTGCCTCGAGCTGCGCCTTCGCATCGTCGCCCACCAGGCGCTTGCGGTAGGCGCCCATCATGTCGCCACGCTCGGCCTCGGGGATCGGCTTGACGAAACGCTCCCACTTGTCGGGAAACATCTCGGAGACACCAAACTGGTAATACCATTCAAGCTCGGCGCGGGTCAGCGTGTAGATGCCGCGGACGACCAGTTCGCTGACGCGTCCGGGATGCGTCTCGGCATAGGCGAGCGCCAGCGTCGAGCCCCAGGAGCCACCGAAAACCTGCCACTTGTCGTGGCCTGCCATCTCGCGCAGCCGCTCGATGTCGGCCACCAGATGCCAGGTGGTGTTGGCCTCAAGCGAGGCATGCGGCACCGATTTGCCACAGCCGCGCTGGTCGAAGAGCATGATGTCATAGAGTTTCGGGTCGAACAGGCGCCTGTGCTTCGGTGAGGTTGCCCCGCCGGGGCCGCCATGCAGGAACACCACCGGCTTGCCGCCCCTGGTGCCCGAGCGCTCCCAATAGACCTGGTGGCCGTCGCCGACATCGAGCATGCCGCTGTCGAAGGGTTCGATCTCGGGATAAAGGCCGCGCAGTTCGCTCGTCATAATTTCAGTCCATGCTCGGGCCAGTTGGCCGTCTCTTCGTCGGGATGCTGGAAGGAGATGATCTGCTCCTGCCGCTGGTAGTAGTCAGGATTGTCGTGCACCGGCTGGTCGAAGATCGTTTCCACCCACGGCAGGCGAAAACCGTGGTTGATCTGGATCGTCGGTGCGAGGTCGGAACGGTCGTCGAACGAACCGATCGACAGTTCGAGGCCCTCTGCGTGCCGGTATGCCATCGGCGTGCCGCAGCGCTGGCAGAAGCCCCTGGCGATGTTGACCGAGGACTGGAAGTAGGTCGGTTCCTCGCGCACCCACTCGACGCCATCCGCCGGCATCGCGACGAACGCGCCGAAGAACGAGCCGAACTGCTTCTGGCACATGCGGCAATGGCAGATCGAGCTGCGCCCCAGCGCGCCGTGGATACGGAAGCGAACGGCGCCGCACTGGCAGCCGCCGGTTCTAACAGTCTCCGTCATGACCTTTTCTCCGCTGGCCATTGTTCAGTGTCGTGGTCTGGATGCTGGCGGTTCGACGGGGCGACCGCCGCGTACCAGGCACTCTCGTCCGCCGACAACTCCACCGCGTCGAGCTCGCCGAACCACGGCATCTTCTCAGCCGAGCCGCACTGGAATGTCGGCATTACCGCTTCCGGATCGTCGAGCGAACCGAGCACGACATTGATCGTATCGCGTTCGACGACATCGAACAGCATCGGCGTACCGCAATCGCGGCAGAAGCCTCGGCGCACGATGTCGGACGATTGGAACCAGCCGACCTCGCCGCGCGTGACGGTGAACGTCGCCTTGGCCGCCCGCGCCAGCGGCATGAAATAGTTGCCCGACGCCTTCTGGCACATGCGGCAATGGCAGATATGCGCATTCTCCAGCGCCTGGTCGATGCGGTAGCGCACCGCCCCGCACTGGCACCCGCCCGTCGACTGAGCGTTCATGCGCGCACCTCCGGTGGCCAGCTCTCGGTGTCGTGATCTGGATGCTGGTACGAGACGATGTTGTTGACGAAGTCGGCCGCTTCAGGGTCGTCTTCGGTCGAATAGCCGGGCAGTTCGTGAACATGGTCGACATAGGGCAGCTTGCCTTCGAGCCCCCATTGCACGGTCGGCGCTATCTCCGCCGGCTCGTCGAAGGCGGCGATAGCCAGCGCCGTGCCATCAGGCGCCTCGTAGCTCAGCGGCGTGCCGCAGTCGCCGCAAAAGCCGCGCAGGCCGAAGTTCGACGAGCGGAATTTCTTCGGCTCGCCGCGCGTCCAGCTGAGTTTCGCCTGCCGCACTGAGACCAGCGGTGCGTAGAAATTGCCAAACGCCTTCTGGCACATGCGGCAATGGCAGACCGAGGCATCGCCGAGCGCACCCTCGACGTGGAAGCGCACCGCGCCGCATTGGCAGCCACCCGAATAGACGGGCTTGTTGTCGAGGCTCATCGCGACATTCCCTCACGCCGGCGCATGGCACACTGCCTCGATGTTGTTGCCATCGAGGTCGTAGACGAACGCCGCATAATAGTCAGGATGGTAATGCGGCCGCGGTCCCGGCCCGCCATTGTCACGTCCGCCGGCGGCAATGGCCGCAGCGTAAAATGCATCGACCTCGGCCCGGCTGCGCGCCGTGAACGCATAGTGCCGTCCCGGCCCGGCCGGCGCCTCATGCAGCCAGAACACCGGCCGCTCGCGGCCATAGCCGCCAACCTTGACGCCACCGGTATGCTCCGGCGGCACCATCATCAGAAGCGTAGCTCCCAGCGGCGCAAACGACTTGTCGTAGAAGGCCCTAGCCTTGTCGAAATCCTGAACCGAAATGCCCGTGTGGTCGATCATTGCACGAACTCCTCTTTCATGCCGACGGCCGCCCCGCCATGGCCGGCCGAGATGACTATGTGCTGGCAGACGTTATCGATATCGCGAACAACGTCGTCGTTCCAGAAGCGGAGAATGGTCCAGCCGTCCTGTTGTAGACGCTTTGTGCGCACCGCATCCGCTTCGGCCTTGGCCGCATCGGCATGCTGCGAACCATCCAGTTCAACGACAAGCATTTTCTCAGGGCAGGCAAAATCGACGATATAGCCGGCAATCGGAAACTGACGCCGAAAACCGAGCCCCATCAACCGGTGCGCGCGCAGCGCATTCCACAGCTTCAACTCGGCATCGGTCATCTTCCGACGCATCGATTTGGCATTCCTGCGGTTGGCTGGGGCGACCGGCGTATGTGGCATCAGCAACTACCACCCTGCACGGCTGCTGCTCTACGTTGCCCCCCTCTGTCCTGCCGGACATCTCCCCCATGAGGGGGGAGATTGGCAGCTGCTTTCGCACCGCCTCTTCTGCAACTTTGGTGATTTGCGAAATTCGGCGTGACGGCTGATCTCCCCCCTCGTGGGGGAGATGTCCGACAGGACAGAGGGGCGCGCTGCCCCGCAGGCCCATCCGCCGAATCCACAGCCCGTTTCCTCCCCTTGAGGGGGACATGACCGGCAGGGCAGCGGGGGGCGTACAGCCCCACCCTATCCACGCCGTGCAACATGACCATCACCGCTTCACTTCCCACGTCGTCACGCGCTCGCCGCTCACCGGGTCCTTGCCGTCCTTGAGCTGCACGCCCTGCGCCAGCAACTCGTCGCGGATCCTGTCGGCCTCGGCCCAGTTCTTGGCGTTGATCAACGCCAGCCGGCGCGCAATCGTTGCAGCGACCGCGGTCTCGTCCACCTCGGCGGCGTCGAGCGTGAAGCCCAGGAACAGAAGTGCTGCCTTGAGCTCGGCGGCCACCTCAACGCTCCCGCCCGCCTCGCCGGCCAGTTGCGACAGGCCGTGGAATGCGGTCGCGGTGGCGAGGTCGTCGCCAAGCGCTGCAATCAGCGATGCGGGCACGCTCGCCTCGGCTTCACCGGCGCCATCGGCCGCACGCTTCCACTTGCGCAGCGTGTTCTCGGCCTCCTCCAGCTTGCGCACCGAGAAGTCGATCGGTTCGCGATAATGCGTCATCAGCATGGCCAGCCGCAGCACCTCGCCCGGCCATTTGCGGCCGCCGAAGGTCTCGGTCTCGAGCAGCTCGTGGATCGAATAGAAATTGCCCAGGCTCTTGGACATCTTCTGGCCTTCGACCTGCAGGAAGCCGTTGTGCATCCAGTAGTTGGCCATGACCTCGGTGCCATGGGCGCAGCGCGACTGGGCGATCTCGTTCTCGTGGTGCGGGAAGATCAGGTCGAGCCCGCCGCCATGGATGTCGAAGACCTCGCCGAGATAGGCCGATGCCATGGCCGAGCATTCGATGTGCCAGCCAGGGCGGCCGCGGCCCCAGGGGCTTTCCCAGCCGGGCTCCTCGGGTGAAGACGCCTTCCACAACACGAAGTCGCCGGGGCTGCGCTTGTGCGCCTCGACCTCGACGCGTGCGCCGGCCTGCTGCTCGTCGAGATTGCGCTTCGACAATTGGCCGTAATCCGCCATCGAGCCGGTGTCGAACAGCACTTCGCCTTCAGCTTCATAGGCATGGCCGCGTTCGATCAGGCTTAGAATCAATGTGATCATGTCGGCGCGGCCGTCGGCGCGCGGCTGCACGAACTCGGTCGCGCGCGGCTCGACCGTCGGTTCGAGGCAGCCCAGCGCCTTGACGTCGGCCTGATACTGGTTCGCCGTCTTTTCGGTGACACGCCTGATCGCCTCGTTGAGCGGCAGATCGGGGAAGTCACGCAAGGCGCGCGCGTTGATCTTGTCGTCGAGGTCGGTGAGGTTGCGCACATAGGTCACGTGCCCCTCGCCATAGACATGGCGCAGCAGGCGAAACAGCACGTCGAAGACGATCGCCGGCCGCGCATTGCCGATATGGGCGAAGTCGTAGACGGTCGGCCCGCAGACATACATCCGCACGTTTTGCGGATCGATCGGCACGAAGTCCTCCTTCGTGCGCGTCAGCGTGTTGGTAAGGCGCAAGCCCCTGAATGCTTCAGACATAGAACTCCCCGTGCCAATGACCCCGAAAATCTCCGATTTTCGGAAAGGATCATGCACCCAATCTCAGTTTCACGGCGTCTCTTGCGCGTCCAAAGGGACGCGCGGCGCCGTGGCCTGCTGGCCCGGGCGTTCAACCTGTCTTTGTGAAGAGGAGGCGAAAACGTCCTGACCAGCGCGAACGCTAGCCAATAATGCAAATGCCGGAAATGGCGAAAGACGTTTTCATGAGCCGCTTTATCGTCTGCTGCCATGTTGCCGTCAAGCCGCAGCGTCATGAAATGTTACCGCCGGCGTCGCAACCGGACCGGTCTGAAACAATTCCTTAAGTATACCGGCACCGTAATGAAACAAAGCCGGGGTAGAAGCCGCCGCATTGCCACGAATTCGACCGAATCCGTAAGCACATGCAGCCGCTCACAGCACATCTGACGTAAGGGAAGAGACCAATGAAACGAAAACCAGCCGAACAAGACCGAGCGCATAGCAAGAGCGCCGAACTGACCGAACAGTACCGGGCCATCGGCCCCGCCGCGATCCTCGCCGCGCTGATCTGCGCGCCGAAGAAGGACAAGGCAGAGCCCAAGAAGGCTGCCTAAATCCGGCTGACCAGGCTCAGGCCGATGGCGGACATCACCGCCCCGATCAGGAAATCGAGCACGCGCCAGGACGCAGGCCGGGCAAATACCGGCTCCAGCAGCCTCGCGCCATAGCCGAGCCCAAAGAACCAGACAAACGATGCCGTTGCAGCGCCAAGGCCGAACGCCAGGCGCGCCTGTCCCTCATATGCCGCCGACAGGCTGCCAAGCAGCACGACCGTGTCGAGATAGACATGCGGATTGAGGAAGGTGAAGGCGAGGCAGGCGGCAATCGCCGGCCCGAGCCTGGCTTCGCCCGCATTCGCGGCCTTGAGCACCTCGGGCTTCAGCGCCCGGCGGAAGGCGATGATCGCGTAGGAAAACAAAAACAGCGCGCCGCCGATGGTGACGGCCGTGATCAGTTTCGGCGACTGCGAGATCAGCGTGCCGAGCCCCGCCACGCCGGCCGCGATCAACAACGCGTCCGACAGGGCGCAGATCAGGCTCAGCACGAACACATGCTGGCGCAGCAGCCCCTGACGCAGGATGAACGCATTCTGTGCGCCGATCGCAATGATCAGCGACGCACCGAGCAGGAATCCGGAGATGGCGGCAGAGATGATGGGCGTGGACACGTCGCCCTTCTAATGCACGGACTGGAAAAGCGAAATCGATTTCGCGGAGGCAGGATGCTGGATTTATGATGCCAGAGCGTCCGTTGCGCGCCCCCGCGAGGGCGTACTGCACTTGCTGCCTGTCAGAACAGTTTCATCTGGCCATCGTCGCCGGCCTTGCGTTTTTCCGCCTTTGGCTTCGCCACCTTTTCGGGCGCCTCCTCCGGCAAGGGCTCGACCCGGTCCTGGATCTCCACCCCCAGATTGGTCACCTTGTTGACCAGGTCCGAAACAGGGATCTGCTCGAAGAAATCAGGCTGCGCCGGCCGCATCAGTTCGGCGACATGGCGCGGTTCCTGCGTACGGCAGTCGAGCCAGCGGGCGAAATCCTCCTGCTGGATCACCACCGGCATGCGGTCGTGGATATGCCTGATATCGGCGCTGGCGCCGGTTGTCAGGATCGTTGCAGTGTCCATTTCCGAACCTCCCGGTTCGCTCCAGGTCTCCAACAGCCCGGCCAGCGCCACCAGCCCGCCCTTGCGCGGCCTCAGCCAATAGGCCTGGCGCCGGTTGCCCGGCAGCTTTTTCCATTCATAAAAGCCCGACACCGGAACCAGCGCGCGTCGGTGGCGCATCGCGGTTCTGAACGAAGCCTTCTCGATCGCCGATTCCGAGCGCGCGTTGAACAACAGCGGCATATCGGCCGGATTTTTGGCCCAGGCAGGAATTAGTCCCCAGCGGGCCAGCAGCGCCATGCGGTCGGGCAGGTTGGAGCCCGGCGGTCGCTGCGGGCCTGCCGTCACCACGAGGATCGGCTGGGTGGGGGCCACATTGTAGCGCGGCGGAAAGCTCTCGAGGTCGCCTACGCCGATGAAGGCCGCCGTCTCCTCAGGCGATGCAATCACCGCAATCCGTCCGCACATCGCTCACATCCTCGTTCATGCAGAAAGTGGCGATGGATCGCGCCCGCCGCAACCGCTAAAGCAGCTTATCCCCCTGCCCGGATGCCGGGCGGGATGTTGCAGAACGAGACAGGGCGGGCAAAGGCGAATGAACGAAAACAAGATCGTCCCGGCCGTGTCGGTCGCCGTCATGCGCGACGCCACCATCATGCTGGTTCGGCGCGGCCGGGCGCCATCGAAGGGACTCTATGCCTTTCCGGGCGGGCGGGTCGAGGATGGCGAAACGCTCGAAGATGCGGCGCGGCGTGAACTCACCGAGGAAACCGGCGTCGATGTCCGCGGGCTGGCGCCGCTGCGGGAAATCCTGATCGACAGCCGCCACGACGGCGGTTCGCTCTACATGCTTACGGTCTTCGGCGCACGCCATCTCAAGGGCGAACCGGTTGCTGCCGATGACGCCGATGAGGCCGCCTTCTTCACGCTTGCCGAGATCGAACGCCTGCCGCTCACCGACTCGACGCTGGAGATCGTGCTCGAACTGCTCGGCGGCGACGTCGTCCTTCCCGCATAGGCTTTGGAAAGCCTGCTTTCGAGCCTTGCGGCAGACAAATTGTTTCGCCACAAAAGCTTATGATGCGTGCTTCGACCTTCATGCTTGCCCTGACGCTTGCCGCGAGCACCGCGCTTGCCGTGCCGGCGCGCGCCGCCGAAGCGCCGTTCGAGCCGGGCCTGATGCGGCTGGCCGAAGTGCTGGGGTCGCTCCACTTCCTGCGCAACCTCTGCGGCGAAAAGGGCACGCAGTGGCGGGCGGAGATGGAAAAGCTGATCCAGGCCGAAAATCCCACGCCCGAGCGTCGCGCTCGCTTCATCGCGTCCTTCAACCGCGGCTACCGTTCCTTCGACGGCACCTACACGGCCTGCACGCCCTCTGCCACCGAGGCGATTTCCCGCTACATGAAGGAAGGCGAGGCGCTCAGCCGCGACATCGCCTCGCGCTTCGGAAATTAACAGGCTATTTACTTTCCCGGCATTGCCGACCGTACACAGACGGCCGATTGTGTTAGTTCTCTTAACGGGACATTAAAGGGATAGCTCAAGTTGATCCGAATCACCGGGTCGCTTGGCAGGGTGAAAGACCGAAATGGAACAAAGCGTAAGCGACATCGACGCCCTGGTCCGGGAAGAAAAGCGCCTGACCGCCGTCGAGAGCCATAACGAGGCGTGGGCGGAAGGCCTTTCCGCAGGCATCGAACCCGAGATCATCGCCGAGGCAGCGCTTGCCACCGCCTTTGCCGAGATCGTGGTCTCCGGCGGCGAGGCAGCAGCGCTGGCGCTGCTTGACCGCATGCGCGCCCGCGTCGAGGCCGGCGAGTTCGAGCCCGTACGCCTGCGGCATTGAGCCCCCGTCCCGGTTCTTTGACTAGCCGACGCGGTTTCGGCATCATGCCGGCAAGTTAGAGAATCCCCCGGAGCGACGTTTCGATGCGGCCACACACTGATTTTGCGCCACGCGCCATGGTGCGCGTCGCGGCCCTGGGCCTTGCGGCTTCGCTGATGCTGCCGCTTCATGCCACCACTGCTTTTGCCCTCAGCGAGATCAAGCGCGAGGAACTGCCGGCCCCCGTCACCCCGCCAAAGCCCGCCGACCAGTCGACGCCGACCGAAAACTCGGTGCCGATGCCCGATCCGGTGCAGAAGCCGCAGTCCGGCACCACTCAGCAGGCTCCTGCCGGCGACCAGGCTCCAGCCGACCAGCAGTCGCCGGCCGAGGACGAGATGCCCGCCGACACCACCAGCCCGGCAATGCCGCATCTCGACCCCGAGGCGCCGTTGCCCGAGATCGTCTACGACCTCAGCCGCCTGCCCGAGCCCGTGGCGCGGATGCGCAGCCTTCTGGTCGAGGCGGCAAAGTCCGGCGACATCGAAAAGCTCCGTCCTCTCGTCGGCCAGGGCGACGCCATGCCCCAGCTGTCTTTCGGCGACATCGAGGGCGACCCCGTCGCCTTCCTCAAGAGCCTTTCCGGCGACAGCGACGGCCAGGAAATCCTCGCCATCCTTGAAGAGGTGCTGAATGCCGGTTACGTGCATCTCGGCGAAGGCACTGACGAAGACCTCTATGTCTGGCCCTATTTCTTCGGCATCCCACTCGACAAACTTGACCCGCGTCAGAAGGTCGAGCTGTTCAAGATCGTGACGGCGGGCGACTACGAAGACATGAAGCAGTACGGCGCCTACGTCTTCTACCGCCTTGGCATCACGCCCGAGGGCCGCTGGGCCTTCTTCGTCGCCGGCGATTGAGGGTGCCTGCCGTTCTTGAACTCAGCGAGAATCGGCAAAGGCCCTGGCGAGTATTCAGAAAATCTCGGTGACATAGATCGCCGCTTGGCTGAACGCCAACGACGGGACTGATCCCTTCGCGAACGATCTTACCGCACCGCCGCTTCCGAAAACTGCATCGCCCTGTGAGGGTGTCGTGATCTCGGCTTCCCACATGGCGCGGATGCCGCGCACGATGATACCGCTCCTCCTGGCCCCGTTTACGGGGAAAAGGCGGCTCGAGGGGCCGGATGGGGATCAGCGCATAAATCGGGGAGGCTGCCTCCACCCTCACCTGGCTTCCGGTTTCCTCTCCCGTGAACGGGACAGGAAACCTACTTCACCACCGCCTCAGAAAACGCAACCGCCCTGCCCTGCGACGGGGTGGTGATCTCGGCTTCCCACATCACGCGGATGCCGCGGACGATGGTGCCGACCGGCCAGCCGGTGACCTGCTTGCCGTCATAAGGCGTCCAGCCGGCCTTGGAGCCGGCCTGGGCGTTGGTGATGGTCTCGGTCCGCTTCATGTCGACGACGGTGAAGTCGGCGTCGTAACCGGCGGCGATGCGGCCCTTGCGGGCCATGCCGAAAATGCGGTTCGGGCCATGGCTCGCAAGATCCACGAAGCGCTCCAGCGTCAGGCGGCCGGCGTTCACGTGGTCGAGCATGATCGGCACCAGCGTCTGCACGCCGGTCATGCCAGAAGGCGAGGCCGGATAAGGCTTGGCCTTTTCGGTCATCGTGTGCGGCGCGTGGTCGGAGCCGAGCACGTCGACGACGCCCTGGCTGATGCCATGCCAGATGCCGTCGCGGTGGCGTGCCGAACGCACCGGCGGGTTCATCTGCAGCAGCGTGCCGAGACGGGCATAGTCGTCCGAGCTCATGGTCAGGTGATGCGGCGTCGCCTCGCAGGTGGCGACATCCTTGTGCCGTTCGAGGAAGGTGATCTCTTCCGCCGTCGAGATGTGCAGCACGTGGATGCGGGCGCGCTCCTGGCGAGCGATGCGCACCAGGCGCTCGGTGCACTTGAGGGCTGCGATCTCGTCACGCCAGATCGGGTGCGAGGACGGATCGTTCTCGACGCGCAGGTTCTGGCGCTCGCGCAGGCGGAACTCGTCCTCGGAATGGAAGGCAGCGCGGCGGCGGGTGTTGCGCAAAATGGAGGCGACACCCTCATCGTCCTCGACCAGCAGGTCGCCTGTCGACGAGCCCATGAACACCTTGATGCCGGCAGCGCCCGGCAGGCGCTCCAGTTCGGCGACATCCTTGGCGTTGTCGCGCGTGCCGCCGACCCAGAAGGCGAAGTCACAGTGCATGCGCGCGGTGGCACGGCTCACCTTGTCGGCAAGCGTTGCCTCGCTCGTCGTCAGCGGGTTGGTGTTGGGCATCTCGAAAACCGTGGTGACGCCGCCAAGCACGGCCGCGCGGGAGCCGCTCTCCAGATCTTCCTTGTGTTCGAGCCCCGGCTCGCGGAAATGCACCTGGCTGTCGACGACGCCCGGCAGGATGTGCAGGCCGCGGCAGTCGATGGTTTCGCCGGCGGATGCGCTGCCCAAATCGCCGATCGCGGCGATCCGTCCGTTGATCACGCCGACATCGCGGACGCCTGTCCCGTCTTGATTGACGACCGTCCCGCCCTTGAGGATGAGATCGAAGGTGTTAGCCATCGCGGGTGCCCTTGTCTGGAAATTGCCTGCGGCTTACGTAATGGCTCTCCGAAATGCAAGATCAGGTCCATGCCGACAGCCATTCTCGCCGACCGCGCCACCATAGATGTCTCCGGTCCCGACGCCGAGCATTTCCTGCAAAACATCCTGACCGTCGACCTTGCGGCGCTCGGTGAGCGCGAGGCCAAACCAGGCGCTCTGCTCGCTCCGCAAGGCAAGATCATGTTCGATTTCCTGGTGTCGCGCAGCGGCGAAAACGGGCTCCGGCTCGAATGCCGTGCCGACATCGCTGACGATCTTGTCCGCCGCCTGATGCTCTACAAGCTGCGAGCCAAGGCAGACATTTCCAAGCAGAATCAATTGGCTGTCTCGGTCTCGTGGCAAGATGATTCAGCTGCCTCCCAATCCGATTCAACTGTCCGCGACAGCCGCTTTCAGCAGCCTGTCTTCCGTCACTACGGTTCGGCGCCTGCAGCCGATGCCACCGAGGCCGACTGGCACGCCCTCCGCATCGCCAGCGGCGTCGCCGAGAGCGGCCCCGACTATGCGCTGGCCGACGCCTTCCCGCATGATGTGCTGCTCGACCAGCTCGACGGCATCGGTTTCAAGAAGGGCTGCTTCATCGGCCAGGAGGTCGTCTCACGCATGCAGCACCGCGGCACGGCGCGCCGCCGCGTGCTTTTGATATCCGCTGCCTCCGACCTGCCTGCCCCTGGCACCGACCTCATGTCAGGCGGCAAGGTTGTCGGCACGCTCGGCTCGGTTTCGGGCAAGCACGGCCTCGCCATCGCCCGCATCGACAGGGTGAAGGCAGCGCTCGACGCCGGCGCTGCGATCACAGCCGGCGACGTCGCGGTCACCCCTGCGATCCCCGACTGGGCACGTTTCACCTATCCCGAAGCCGCCAGCGCGGAAGACGCCTGATGGCCGACCGCCCCGGCGCCCCGCCACGGGCCTGGCAGCGCATGCTGTCGGGCCGCCGCCTCGACCTGCTCGATCCCTCGCCGCTCGACGTCGAGATATCGGACATCGCCCACGGCCTCGCCCGCGTCGCCCGCTGGAACGGCCAGACCTCGGGTGACCACGCCTTTTCGGTGGCGCAGCATTCGCTGCTGGTCGAGCAGATCTTTCGCCGGATCGCGCCCGACGCCTCGCCCGAGGCACAGCTGGCCGCACTGCTGCACGATGCGCCCGAATACGTCATCGGCGACATGATCTCGCCGTTCAAGTCGGTGGTCGGCGGCGGCTACAAGACCTGTGAGGAGCGGCTACAACACGCTGTCCACCTACGCTTCAGCCTGCCCGGCACGATCTCCCAAGGCCTCAAGAAAGAGATCAAACGCGCCGACCAGATCGCTGCCTATTTCGAGGCGACCGAACTCGCCGGCTTCTCAGTGGCTGAAGCAACGCAGTTTTTCGGCCGCCCGCGCGGCATTTCCGGTGACGGGCTCGACCTTGCGCCGCAGCCGGCCAAGCGCGTCCAGAAGGCTTTTGTCGACCGCTTCCAGGCCATCGAAAGACAGCGCTCCGGCCGGGCCTGATCCCGTGGCGGCCTCAGGCCGGCGGGATGAACTCCTGGCTGATTTCCTGGAACACCGGCATCGCCTCGAGCCGGGCCGACAGCGCCGCGAGCGAAGGGAACGCATCCATCGCCACCAGCCCAGGATGGGCATCGTTGATGAAGCGCAGCACGCACGCCACGCCGACATCGGCATGGCCGATGCGGTCGCCGAACCAGTAGTCGCTGTCTCTGCTCGCGCGATCGGCTTCCAGCACGCCCAGCACGTCGGTGATCTGGGTGCGGCAGCGCTCCACCCAGACGGTCGACACTTCCTTGTGCAGCCGCCGCTCGTAGAACAAGCTTACCGCCTTGTCGCCCAGGCCCATGGCAAGGGCGCCGACCTTCAGCGCCTGGTGGCGCGCCGGCTCGGCGATCGGGAACATCGCCTGCCCGCCGGGCGCCAGGCTGTCGAGATAATCGAGGATGATGTGGCTCTCGATCAGCGAGTCGCCGTTGTCGAGCACCAGCGTCGGCACCCGCGTCAGCGGATTGTAGCGCCTGATCTTGTCGGCATCGCCGAAGGCCGACCACGGCTCGTGCGTAAACGAAACGCCATAGAGCCTGAGCGCTATGCCGACGCGGCGGACGAAGGGGCTGTCATACTGGCCGATGAGCATCATGTTGTGGCGTCCCGGAAGAAGTCCTTGCGCGATACTACACGAGCATGCGTGTCGATCCAGAAGCCACTGACTGGACCGCGGCAAGCCAGATGCTTTGCCGGCGCAGCCTTGCCGGCAGGCCGCAACTGCCCCAGAACGGCCGGGCAATCCACATTGAGGCTGGGCTGAGTCGTGACCTTTGGTGACGTAGCGCTGTGGCAATATCTGCTTGTGTCGGTGGTGTCGTTCTGCGCCGCCATCCTCGGCGGCGTCACCGGTTACGGAACTGGCCTGTTGCTGCCGCCGGTGCTGCTGCCCATCGTCGGGCCTGAGGCGGTGGTGCCGATCATCAGCGTCTCGGCGCTGATGACCAATGGCAGCCGGCTGACCGCCTTCCGCACCGACTTCGACCGCCGCACGGCCCTTGCCGTCGGCGCCTTCGCCTTCCCTGCCTGTCTTGCCGGGGCCTATGGCTACACGCTGCTGTCGGGTCCCGGCATCACGCTGCTCATCGGCGCGGTGCTGATCGTGCTGGTGCCGGTCAGGCGGCTCCTGATGCGGGCCCGCGGCAATCTCCGAGGCGCGGGGCTCCGCGCCGCCGGGCTGGGTTATGGCCTGCTTGCCGGCGGCACATCAGGGGCCGGCGTCGTGCTCATCACCATCCTTTTGGCCGCCGGCCTCGGCGGCAGGGCCGTGGTTGCCACCGACGCCGGCATTTCAATGACGCTCGGCCTCGCCAAGGTGCTGGTGTTCCAGACCGCAGGCTTCCTGCCGTTCTCGTCGGTGGCGATGGCCCTGGTGATCGGCTTCAGCGCCACGCCAGGCGCGTTCATCGCCAAGCGGCTGGCGTCAGGCCTCACCAACCGCAGCCACATCGCCATCCTTGACACCGTGGTGGTCGCCGGCGGGGCACTGCTCATCGCCCAGGGCCTGCGCAACTGGCTCTAGCTCAGTGCCCGTGGTGCCTGCTTGGCTGCCCGCGCAGCTCGAGATAGGCCACCAGAACCATCACAAAAGTCGTCGCAGCTCCGATCAGCAGCGGCGACATATGGCTGGCGAAGGGCACCATGGCCGCAAGGATGCCAAGGCCGATGACATGCGACAGCGGCACGCGACCGACGACATAGAACTTGAACAACAGGTTGCCCGCGAGATAGAGGGCCGAGCCGCCGATTGCTGTCCAGATCAGCGCCGGCTCGACATGGCCAAGCGGATGGGCAAGCACCAGTTCGTCCGAGACCGCCACCACGATGATGCCGGCCACCAACACGACAGGGATATAGGTGTAGGCGACACGGGCGATCTGCCCGGTGTCCGCGGCCTCGGCGATCTTGTGATGGGCAAGCTCCTGCCCGACATTGAAATAGACCAGCCACATCGCCACAGACGCGAGGAAGGTGGTCAGGAACGCGGCGAAATTGACCCAGGTCCATTCGAGCTCGCCAAAGGTCGCGCCCGAGACCAGAATCGACTCGCCGAGCGCGATGATGATGAACAGCGCCGAGCGCTCGGCCATGTGCCCGCCCTCGACATCCCAGCCCGTCGTCGACGAGGCGCCGTGCCACGGCGTCCAGAAGCCCAGCGCCGGCGACACCAGCTCGATCAGCAGGGCAACCGCCCACAAGGCAAAACGATACTCCGGTTCCGCCAGGCCGCCGGCGATCCAGAACACGCCCGACAGCGCCAACCACAGTCCGATGCGGACAAAGTTGAGGTAGTTGTCACGGTTGTGTTTCCTGAGCGCCCACATCACGAACAGGGTGCGACCGACCTGCATGCAGACGTAGGCAAGCGCGAACTGCAAGCCGCGCCCTTCGAACGCCTCGGGGATGGAAGTCGACAACATCAGGCCGACCAGCATCAGAGCAAACAGCATGCCGCGCACCGGCGATTTGCCGGGGTCGAGCCAATTGGTCACCCAGGCGGTGTAGTTCCACACCCACCACACGGCGACCAGCATCAAGAGGCTTTCCAGCGCGCCGCTCAAGCTCAAGTCGCGCAACAGGAAATGCGAGAGCTGGGTGACTGCGAAGACGAACACCAGGTCGAAGAACAGTTCGACGAACTCGACCCTGGCGCTTTCGCCCGGCCGCCGCTTGCGCTGGTAATCCTGAGTTGCCCCGCTTAGTGCCATGCGTGTCCCCTCTGCTGGTTGAGGCCAGCATTCATGGCGGCAGGGCCTCGCGTCAAGCGGGTAGAACGACTGTCACCACACCTATTGCCAAGCCCAAAGCGGCCGCCAGCTCACAGATGGGGAGCGAGCCCTGCAGCGGTGTCCTTGCTGGTCGCCACCGGCACGATCTCGAAGCCGACAAGATCGGCCCATTCCACCACCCAGCGCTGCAGCAGCGTCACGTCGTCGGCCTCGACCAGCATGAAGCAGCGGCTCATGTCCGCCGCGATCCAGCTGTGGTGGACGATGAAACCTTCCGGCGCCAGCCGTCCCCTGTCACGGAAACGGCGATAGATCACCTTGGGATCGCGCCCGCGGAAATCCTCGATCACAAAGAACTGCATGAACTCCCCCTCCCCTGAGACGCTTGTGCGAGCCTACTTCCCGTTCCGCTCGAGGCGGTCCAGGAACCATTGCGTCAGCCGCACCCAGACCTCGTCCTTCTCGCCAGAATCCTCGACGCCATGGTCCAGGTTCGGGTTGTCGTTGACCTCGATGACGAAGACCCCATCCTTGGTCTCCTTTAGATCAACGCCATAGAGCCCGTCGCCGATGCAACGGGCGGCCTTCACCGCCGCCTCCACCACATGGGCAGGCGCCTGTTTCAGCGTAAACGTCTTGATGCCGCCTTCGACCGGCTTGCCCTTGCCGTCGTGGTTGACGATCTGCCAGTGCTTCTTGGCCATCAGATAGTGGACGGCAAACAGCGGCTGGCCACCAAGCACGCCGATGCGCCAGTCATACTGGGTCGGCATGTATTTCTGGGCAATCAGTAGGTCCGAATCCTCCATCCACGCCGTCGCCAGCGCCTTCAGCTCGTTGAAGTCATGCGCCTTCTTCACGCCGCGCGAAAACGAGCTGTCGGGGATCTTCAGCACCAGCGGAAAGCCCAGCGTGTCAGCTGCGATCTGCAGGTCCGATGGCCCTGATATCATCACGGTCGGCGGCACCGGCACGTTGTTGTAGGCCATCAGTTCGTTCAGGTAGACCTTGTTGGTGCAGCGGATCATCGACAGCGGATCGTCGATGACAGGCATACCCTCTTGCTGTGCCCTTCGGGCAAAGCGGTAAGTGTGGTTCGAGATCGACGTCGTCTCTCGGATGAACAGCGCGTCGTAATTGGCGAGCTTGGCAAGGTCCTTCCTGGTGATCGGCTCGACCTCGACGCCCATCTTTTCGGCGATACGAGCCCAGTGGCGCAGCGACGAGATCGCCGAGGGCGGCAATTGCTCATGCGGGTCGATCAGGGTGGCGAACGTATAACGCGACGGCGTACGGGCCTTGGTGTCGCGCCATTCGCGGCTGGTGTAGGTGTCGAGCGCTGCGACGAAGCGCGTCTTGTCGGCTTCGTCGAGCCGGCCGAGGGCGGCAAAGCCGACCTTGTGGATCGAAGCCCACTCGCCATCCTTGATGGTGACTTCCAGCGCCGGTGCCCGGAACCAGTCGAACAGCAGCTTGGCGAAACGGTCCCACGCCTTGGACGGCCCGATGCCGAAGAACACCGTGACCTTGGCCGGAAAGCTGCCCCCCAGATCCTTGCGGCACTTGTTCAGCGCCAGCTCGAGCTCCGGCAGCGCGTTCTCGTAAAGCTTGCGTTCGGACAGGTCGATCATGGTTTCGACCGAGGGGATAACCTTGTGGCCGCGCGATCCGGCCAACAGCGAGGCGTAATAGCCGCGGCTCTGGTAGTCGTAGCGGTTGGACAGGTTGATGACCTTCGGCCGCTGGCCGCGGAACAGCGACGGATGGGCGAGATAGTCGCGATTGGTGATGATCTTGTGCGGCGTGGCGGTCTGGTCGAGATCGCTTTGCCGGCCGGTGAGGATGACCCAGGTCATTGTCTGGCGGACTTTCCGAGGATGATGGCTGCACGCAGGCCGTCGGCGCCGAACTGTGCCATGCGCATGAAGATGTCGTAGGGAACGGGAATGTTGGCGGCGTCGGAGGCTGTCTCGCGCTGTTCGTCCTCTATCCAGGGATCGTGGATCAGTATGTGGCCACCGTCGTCGCCGATGGCGAGCACCCAGTGCGGCACCTTCTTGCCGAACATGATGAAGCCGGAGATCAGCACCAGCGCCAGCTTGCCCTCGGCCAGCCGCGCCCTGATGTCGTCGAGCCCGAACGGCCGATAGGTCACCGGAATGGCGTATTTGTCGGCACGGGCGCGGAAGTCGGCCTGTGCCAGTTCCATCACCCGACGCTTCTCGGCGCTGCGCACCGACTGCAGGAACAGCGCGCCCTCGGCCGAGACGAAGATCTCCGTGCCAAGCCCGGCCTCATATGCGGCCACCGCCAGCCCGAACGGTTCGCAGCCGCCCGGCCCCGACATCATGAAGATGGTCGTCGCCTCGCGCCAAAGCCTGATTTCCATCACCGGATCCGGCGCGAAGGTCCGGTCGAAATTGGCCATGGCCATCATCAGGCAGCACGGCCCGCAGGTGAAATCGCAGGTCTGGGCGTAGAATGGCACTCTGGTGGTGATCGGCACGTCGCCGCGCAGCATCTTTTCGTAGCGAAGTGCGGTCATGCCGTCTTCGTAATAGTCGGGCTCCTGGCCGATGCGGCGATAGCTGTTCTGCTCATAGAGCCTGATGGCGCGGAGATTGTCCTCGCGCACCTCGAGACGCATCATCATGCGGCCATGCTCGTAGGCGACGCGCTCGGCCGCATCGAGCAGGCTGCGGCCGATACCCCTGCCGCCGAATTCGGGGGCGATGGCGAATGAATAGAGCCGTGCCACGCCACTGCCCTTGCGAAACAGCACCATGGCGTAGCCGGCGACCCGACCGTCGATGTCGGCAACGAGTGCCTCTGCGGTTTCGTGATCGATGAGCTGGCGGAAGGAACGACGCGAGATGCGGTCGCCGTCAAACACGGCGTTCTCGATGGCGCAGAGCGCATCGACATCTTCAGCGCGGGCCGTACGAATGTCGGCTGCCATCTGGACCTGAGAACCTCGTATGGGCGGGAGGAGCCCTAAAGGAATGTCCCTGCGAAGCACCGGCGTGCCCCGCATTTCATTGCGCAGTCACGCCTCGATTCGGGCCTTATTGTGACATGGCTCCGGGGGCGGTGAGGATATGAATCTCATAGGATTATTGCCGAAAAACAGTGCGTCCCTTGCGGCTTTGCCCATGCAGTGGGTGCGGGGCTGGACAGCAGCGTGATGTCTTGTTTGCTCGCTCGACCGTCACGGCTTGGCCCGCTACCGATGTCTTGATGGCTTGTGATAGCTCATTGACTGCAAACCATCAGGAACCAGCGCCGAGCCGCAGCCGCTGATACGGCCGAGATGCGCGCCGCCCGCCCGAACCCTACGACTGCGTCAGTCCCGCCCCGGCCAGCAATTGCTTGTAGGCGTCCTTGGCAACGACGCTCAGCACGTCTGGCGGCAGGGTGCCGACGATGGCGCAGCCATAGCCCTTGGCCTGCCAGTAGACGGCCTCGGGGCCGCCACCCGACAGCACATAGGTGCCCTTGGTGCGTTCGGTGCCTTCGGTCGTGACATAGACCGAGATGCGGTTGCCCTGCTCGTCGGCATAAAGCATCAGCGCTGCCGTGCTGCCATTCGCGGGCACCAAGCGACCGCCGAGCAGGCGGAAACCGTTGCTGGTGAGATCGGGCGCGATCAGTTTCAGCCCGGTGCGCTTGGACAGCCAGCCGGTGAGGTAGGCCTGATCGGTGCCGTCGACCTCGACAGGCCGGTTCTTGTCGGCGGCAAAGGTCTGGTGCGCGGCTATTGCCAGCTGGGCCATCTGGTCGTCGGAATCAGCTCCCCCGCCAAGACCACCGGCGCCGGCGACATAACCTCCGAGGCCGCCGGCAACCAGCAGCGCAGCAGCGGCGGCCATCCGCCACCATTGCGCCATCAGCTTGCGCTTCGGCGCTTCGCCATTGACGGCATTCTCCAGCCGCGCCGGAACCGGTTCCTCCAGCACGTCGGCAAACAGGTTGCGCAATGCCGCATGGTCGGCGGCATAACGCTGGCTCCTTGCCTTCATGTCGGGGTTGGCCTCCAGCCAGGCCTGGTAGGCGGCGCGCTCGTCCTCGGGCAGCTCGCCGTCGAGCGCCAGATGAATGTCACGGTCGGTAAAAGCGCGCATGTTCATTTCTCGACGATCCTTATCGTCCGGCGGCGTGCCTGATCGTCGAGCAGAGCACGCAGTTCGTCTCGGCCGCGGGCGATGCGCGACATCAGCGTGCCGGCGGGCACACCGAGCATCGTCGCCGCCTCGGCATAGGAAAACCCTTCGATGGCAACCAGCACGAGGGCGGCGCGCCGGTCGGGGCTTATCGCCTGCAGCGCATCGACGATCTCGCGCGAGGCGACGCTCTCTGTCTGGATGGCGGGTGTTGCCAGCGCCTCCGAGGTATCGAGCGGCAGCATCGCCGCCTCGCCGCGCCGGTTCACCTTGCGCACCTGGTCGATGAACAGGTGATGCATGATCGTGAACAGCCACCTGCGCGGGTTCTCCCCCGTACGCCAATTGTCCATCCGCACGAGCGCCCGCTCGAGGCTATCCTGGACTAGGTCGTCGGCTGCGTCGCGATCACGCAACAAGGCGCGTGCGTATCGACGCAGACGGGGAATTTCCGCAAGTATCGCTGCCTTCTTCTCTTCCATAACAGCGGATCGCAAGTCGCCCTCTATGCACGCCGATTGAACGCGCCTTGGCGGCGCAACGCAAGCGGCCGAAGCAAGACGGCCACCTGAGACCCAAGCCTGGCACCCAAGCGCTGTGCTAACGCCTGAGGCGGGCGCTCTATTCCCGATCCATCAGATTTCTTGAAGCATGGGCTAGTTCAATTGATTTTGAACATTTGGGCGCATCGGATAAAAACATTCCACTCACGGGAGATTTGACGATGACGGCAGCGGCGGTGAACACCAGGTCGAGGTCGAATGTGCCTTGGCTCATCATCATTTGCGGCTGTCTGATCGCCGCGCTCACCTTCGGCCCGCGCTCGGCGATGGGCTTCTTCCAGTTGCCGATGCTTGCCGAAAAAGGCTGGGACCGCACCACCTTCGGCCTCGCCATGGCGATCCAGAATCTATTCTGGGGCCTCGGCCAGCCTATCTTCGGCGCACTGGCCGACCGCTTCGGCAGCTGGCGCGTGCTGACCCTCGGTGCATTCCTCTATGCGCTAGGCCTCTACATGATGTCGGGGGCCGACACCGCCTCGATGCTTTATCTCAGCGGCGGCGTGCTCGTCGGCCTCGGCGTCGCCGCAGGCTCGTTCAGCATCGTGCTGGCGGCCTTCGCTCGCCACACGCCGGCCGAAAAGCGCAGCATCGTGTTCGGTATCGGCACTGCCGCCGGCTCCGCCGGCATGTTCCTGTTCGCGCCGATCAGCCAGGGCCTGATCGACGCCTATGGCTGGTCGGACACGCTGGTCTACATGTCCATCGCCATGCTGGTGATCCCGCTGCTGGCGATCCCACTGGTCGGCAATTCGCGCTCGGGCAAGATTTCGCATGCAGAGATCGAGCAGACTCTCGGCCAGGCACTGTCGGAAGCCTTCGGCCACAAGAGTTATGTGCTGCTGATCTCGGGCTTCTTCGTCTGCGGCTTCCAGGTTGCGTTCA
Source organism: Aminobacter sp. MET-1 (assembly GCF_026521175.1). Taxonomy (NCBI): domain Bacteria; kingdom Pseudomonadati; phylum Pseudomonadota; class Alphaproteobacteria; order Hyphomicrobiales; family Phyllobacteriaceae; genus Aminobacter; species Aminobacter sp. MET-1. The sequence continues at coordinate 106,750 of NZ_JAMSHL010000006.1, forward strand.
TCACCGCCCACTTCCCCGCCTATATCAGGGACATCGGCATCGACGCCCGCTATGCGGTGATCGCACTCGCCCTGATCGGCTTCTTCAATGTCATCGGCTCGCTCGCCTCAGGCGTCATCGGCCAGAAATACTCGAAGCCGCATTTCCTCGCCTGGATCTACATCGCCCGTTCGGTGCTGGTGACGGCGTTTCTGCTCTTGCCGCAGACACCGACGAGCGTCATCGTCTTCGCCGTCATCATGGGGCTGTTGTGGTTGTCGACCGTACCGCCAACCAATGGCCTCGTCGCCATCATGTTCGGCACGCGCCACCTGGGCATGCTGGGCGGCATCGTCTTCTTCTCGCACCAGATCGGCTCGTTCCTCGGCGTCTGGCTCGGCGGCTACCTCTACGACCATTTCGGGTCCTACAACCCGGTGTGGTGGCTGGGCGTGGCACTCGGCATCTTCGCGGCGATCGTGCACTGGCCGATCAAGGAACGCCCGGTCGTCCGCCATCAGGGGATGGTACCGGCGGAGTAGCCTCCACTTAGCCTGAAAACGAAAGAACCGGCGCAACCAAGTTGCGCCGGCTCTTTGTTTTCAGGAATTCGGCAGAGCCCCGTCGGAGCTCTGGATCAGAATCGGTAGTTCAGGCCGGCCTTCAGCGAATTGCTGGAGATTTCGTCGGCCTGCTTCACGCCGTCGACGGTCGAGCGAACCTTGCCGTAGTCGACATGGTTGTATTCGAGCTTGGCGGTGACCTTGTCGCTGATGGCCTGTTCGACGCCGGCGCCCAAGAGCAAGCCGCCTTCCCAGTTGCTGCCGGAAGTGACGTTGGTGCGGCCATCAAATTTGGTCAGGCCGTAGCCCGCCGTGCCGTAGACCAGCGTGCGGTCCATGGCGACGCCGGCGCGGGCCTTGGCGGCGGCGTCGAACTTGCGCTCGAGCTGGGCGCCGTTGGCGATGTTGTGGCGGGTGCCGTTCGAGAAGCTGGCGTCCATCTCGGCGCCATAGACGAACATTCCCGACTGGAAGTTGGCGCCGACCTGGCCGCCGAGGCCCCAGCCGGTCTTGCTCGAGAACGGGTTGGGGAAACCGTCGTTGGAAATGCCGACATGGGCGCCGCCATAAACGCCCGACCAGTCATAGGCGCCCGAAGAGTTATCCTGGTAGCCCGAGGACATGTCGGCCGCGGATGCGACGACGGGCATGGCGAGGGGCGCGAGGCCAGCGAAGAGGACGAAAAGCAGATTTCGCGTGGTCATGGTGTAGTGCTCCGACATTGCTTGGGACCGCGAGCGGGGGCTTTGCGATCCTGTGACGGGGCATCGACACAACGGCAGTACGGGGGAGGAAATCCGCAGGGTCGAGTCCCGTGCGCCATATCATTGGCGCGAGGCGACCTTCGCCCGCATTCGTTGCCGAATTCTTACCCGATGTTAATAGATACCGATCGGATCCGGCAATCTTTCGGTAATGTTAACAGGTGGTTAATCCATCGAAGATACCGAGGGCAGGCCGATTGGGACCCACCTGCCCTCGGTGTATGCCAACTGTCCTAGAACTTGTAGTTCAGACCGGCCTTCACCGTGTGGCTCGCCAGGTCGGCACTGCGACGGATGCCGCCGGTGCTCACCGCACTGACGTCGCCATAGTTGACGTAGTTGTATTCCACCTTGGCCGAGACGTTGTCGGTAAAAGCCTGTTCGACGCCCGCGCCGACCAGGTAGCCGCCATCCCACTTGGAATCGGAGATGACATTGCTCTTGGGCTTGAACTTGGAAACGGCGTAACCAGCCGTACCGTAGATCAGCGTGCGGTCGAGTGCCACGCCGGCGCGCACCTTGGCAGCCGCGTTCCAGCTTTGCTTGAGTTCGGCGCCGCCACCCAGCTTGTGCTTGGCACCGGCGTAGCCGCCTTCGACCTCGGCACCATAGACGAACATGCCGGACTGCATGTTGACACCGGCCTGGCCGCCGAACTGCCAGCCGGACTTGCTGGAGAACGGGTTCGGGAATCCATCAGACGCGACGCCGCCATTGACGCCGGCGTAGATGCCCGACCAGTTGTAAACGCTGCTGGTCTGCTGCTGGGAATAATAGTCCGAGGCCACGTCGGCCGCATTGGCCACCACGGGCATGGCAAAGGGGGCGAGGCCAGCGAACAGGACGAGATACAGATTTCGCTTGGTCATTTTCTTGGTGCTCCGAGATTTGACAGAGGCTGCGAAGCAGATGCTTCGCAGCCGTTGACGGGCACCGGCACGACGGCAACGGGGGAGAAACCCGCCGGCCAATTCCCGTGCACCCTATCGTTGGGTGCGAGCGGAAAATGCCCTGGGCGGATTGCGCCAACATTGCACGGAATATAATAAAATCAATTATTTATCGGTAACTTTCCGGCAATCTTCGTTAAGCTTTCCTTACCCCTCGTCGCGTGAAGCACGCGTCAGCAGGCGCTGGTAGAACAGGCCGATACCAATCAGCACTGCACCGAGGCCGATGAAGGACAAGGCCCTCAGCACGCCCTCCAGTTCCGACATGTCGAACAGGAACACCTTGGCGACCGCGACACAGATCAGGGCTGCGGAGGCGATACGCAACACCTGCGAGCCTAGCCTCACACCGGCGACCAGCAGGCCAACGCCCATGGCCAGCCACAGCGCCGAGTAGGAGTAGGTCTCCACCTGCCCCAACCCCGCCCACAGGCCGATATGCTCGCCCTGGAACAGCCGGCGCAGCGACAGCGTGGCATAGGCAAAGAGCAGAAGTGCCGCGACCAGCGCCAGCATCGCCGAATACCATTTCGGCCGCTTGCCGCGGGCGTAGAGCGCGAGCCCACCGGCAGCGATCGCCGGCAGCAGATAGGCCAGGAACAGCAGGTTGAAGAACGGGATCCTGCCCGTGCCTTCGTCGGTGAACAGCGGATTCAGCACCGCAAAGTGCTGGGCGACGACAAACAGCACCGACAGCACGCCGATGGCGAGCGACCCCTGGCGCAGCACCGGGCTCGGCGAGCGCATGTCGAGCGCCACAAGGATGCCGGCGCCACCAAGGGAGATCAACGTGTAGATCGCCTGTTCGGCCAGCGTCGGGGCTTCCGAGTTGATGATGCCGCCATTCATGGCGTGGCGGACAAGCATCGCGACCGCGAGCAGCGAGAACAACGCGGCGACTGCCTCCATCACCAGACGGGGCCGGCCGTCGGTCGTGCGCCGGAGCTGCCAGGCGGCGAAGGCGAAGGCAAGCGCCGGGATGCCATAGCCCGGCAGCAGCCAGTTGAAGACAGGCGTACGGCCAAGCACATCGGCGCCGACGATGGTCGGGTCGAAGGCGATGCGAGCAAGCACGGCAATGGCGGCCGCCACGCTCAGCCAGCCGAGCACCCGATAGCGCCGCAGCCGCGTCGCCAGCGCCGGCAAGGCGGCCGAGGCGCCGAGCAGGACCGTGGTCCAGCCCGAGCCGAAACCCATATGCAGCGCAAGCAGCAAGGCCGCGCCCGCCCCGCCAAGGGCAAAGGACACCGCATGTCCGCCTGCGAATGACGGCTCCTCGGCGCGCGCGATCCATTCGCCGGCGGCAATGAAGGCCAGCGTCAGAACGGCTGCCAGAAGCGCCCGCAGCAGGTCGCGGTCGGGGTTGCCATAGGCCAGCCAGAGCGAAAACAGCACCACCAGCGGCACGGTTACCGCCCACCCGGCCCAAGCGGCGGAACGCCAAGGCCCGACGGCGACCAGGCGCCGCGCGTTCCAGAAGCCGGCGCCGGCAAACACCAGGCCGAGCACCCAGCCGATGCGGGTCAGCGTCGCACCTGCAATCTCGATCGGCAGCCCCTCGACGGTCAGGGCGCCGATGGGCAGGTCGAGCTCAACCGTGCCTCCGAAGATGTTGCGCAGGTAGACGAGCACGGTGGCGATGCCGGCGGCGAACAACATGGCAAGAGCTGCCGGCCGGTAGAGCGCCACGGCCAGCATGCCGAGCAGCAGAACAGCACCCCGCAGCGGACCGCCGATCACGGCATAGGCCGGATGGAGGAACAGGACCAGCGCTGTCACCGCGATGAAGAAGGCCGGCACGATGGACGGCCAGTCGAGGGTATCAGCCGCCTCTTCGCTGATGCGACCAAGCCACAGGAAGGCAAGCACAGCCAGCGTGACCACGCTGATGAACAGGATAACCGAGAAGTTGGCCAGCGGCGCATCCGCCATGTAAAGCAACGTCCACAGGCCGGTACCGACGAAGGCAGCGCCGATCAGCAGCGTCCAGCGGCGGATCCGGGCAATCGCTGCGGTGGCCACAAGCACGATGGCGAGGTAGCCGAACAGCGCCCAGATGTTCGGCGCCGTCGACGAGATCAGCGCCGGCGTCACCATCGCGCCGACAAGGCCGAGACCCGCGAGAGCCTGGCCATGAGCGAGGGCTGCGGCAATCGTCGCCACGCCGATGATGCCGAGCAGCACGAAGGCCGGCCCGGCGCCGATGAAGCCATAGATGGCATGCGCTGCGTAGATCGTACCGAACAGGGCGAATGCACCCGTGGCCGTCAGCACAGCGGGGATGTAGGCATTTGCACCGCCCTCGATCGGCACGCGATAGCCCGTGCGGCGAATGAACTCGCCGCCGCCGACAAGGGCCAGGCCGAGGAGTGCTGCCATCGACAGCCGCGCGCCGGGTCCGAACAGGCCGGATTCAATGGAATAGCGGATCAGGAAGACGGCGCCAAAGGCCAGCGCCAAGCCGCCGACCCACACCGCCCAGCGGGTGCCAAGCGCTGTTTCGATGTCGGCTTTTTGCCGCGCCGGCGGTGCAGCAGGTGCAGCCTCGCCAGAAGCAGGCTTCCCGCCCCACGGGCCGGCCACCTCGGCTTCCGCAGCAACAGCGGCTGCAATCGGCAGTTCTTCCGTCTTCCCGGGCGTTGCCTCCGCTGCGGCCATCTCGGTCGCAGGCATGGCCGCGGGCGTTTCCGCGGCTGCCTCGGTTGGCAATGCCTCCGGCGCAACCGGTTCGCTGATGCTATCTGAAATCACCGCCTCGGCGGCTTTGGCGACAGGTTTGGCCGCCGGCGCCGCGCCCGACAGCACCAGGCCGCGCAGCGCCGCCAGTTCCCGCTCGAGCAGGTTGAGACGCGTCTGCTGCTTCGAGACGAAGACGAACAGTGCGACGACAGCGATGACGCCGAGAAAACTTTCGAACATGGCCACTCCCCCTCAGACTTGGCCGCTCAGCGCGCCGCCAGATTGGCGACGGGAAAGATCGAGCATGTTTCGGTTCCGAAGGCGAGCAGCTTGCCGTTGGCGTCTTTGAGGCTGGCCTCGGAGACGGCGAGCGTCCGCCCCTTGTGGATTACCTTGCTCTCGCAGATCACCTCGCCGGTCTTCGGCGTGATCGGCCGCGTCAGGTTCACCTTGAATTCGACCGTCGTATAGGCCTCGCCCTTGGCGAGCGTACTGTGCACGGCGCAGCCGAGCGCGGAATCGAGAATGGTCGCTGCCCAGCCGCCATGCACCGTGCCGAGCGGGTTGAGATGGCGCTCACTCGGCAGTCCGCGGAAGACGACACGCCCCTCCTCCACCTCGGTCAGAACGATGTTCATCAAACCGGCAATCGGCGGCGCCGGATAGAGCCCGTCGGCGACGCGCTGCAGCAGTTCCTGGCCCGAATAGAGATGCACGTCGTCGTGCGGGATCGTGCCCAGGCCGAGTTTCGCGACATGGCCCGGAAACAGCTCGAACTCGCTCATGCGGCGGTATCTCCATGCGAAATTGCGCGGGCGGCGTAATATTTGCGCAGCGCCGCAATCAACCCGCCGCGCGCCTCCGGCGGCTCAATGCCGCGCGGCTCATAGACGTGACGGGAAAAGAAGAAGCTCGACAGCCGGAAGGCATCCTCGATGGCTGCAAGGTCTGCGCCCTGCCGCGCGCCCTGCTGCAGGAAGACAGGCAGCAGGAACAGCTTGTCGCGCCAAGGCTCGCCCGCAATGCGCGACACCGCCCGGCCGGACTTGGGCGACACATAGGCCAGCTCCTCGCGGCTGCCGGTGGCGGCACACTCGCTGAGATCGAGGCCGAAGCCCAGTTCCTCCAACACCAGCAGTTCGAAGCGCACCACCAGTTCGCCGACGCAGTCGGCATCGCCGAGATTGTCGATGACGATGCCCAGCGTCTCGTAGAGGCCGCCATGCGGATCACGCTCGGGCAACAGCCTGAGATGGGCTGCGAGAGTCTGAAGCGCGTAGACGGCGACGGCGCTGTCGATCAGGCGGGCTGCGTTAAGCTCGATCGGCTCGGCCTGGAAGGTGCCGAGATGCTCGTCGAGCCGCGCGCGCCAGGTCAACTCGACGCGATTGCCGGGCTGCAGCAGCGGTTGCTGCTTGCGCGAGCGGCCGCCGCGCACCAGCCCGAGATGGCGGCCATGGGTCCGCGTCATCACCTCGAGCACGGCAGAGGTTTCACCATGCTTGCGGGTGCCGAGGATGATTCCTTCGTCGCGCCATTCCATGGCCGGACCATCAGCCGATTACGCGGCGAAATCAAGGACATTGGCGGCATCGCCGGGCAAGCCGAGGCGCCTTCACCTGTCCTTCAGAGGCGGGATCACGGCGAGCAGCAGCAGCGCCACCAGCACCAGCGCCGCAGCCACGATGGCGAGCGGCAACAGGCCGAGCGTGATGAAGGGCGCGACCATGGCCGTGCCCACCGCCGTGGTGCCGAGGATGGCCACGACGACCAGAGCAGCACCTCGGGCATCGTCGCCCTGCGAGGCCACCACCGCGCGGTGGAAGCCGGGCGGCCCACGAAAACCGAGGCCGAAATTGAACGGCACGAACAGGGCGGTCACGACAAGTGTGTTGGCTCCGCCGATCAGCGCGTATGCCAGCATCGCCACGCCGCCGAGGGCAGACAGAGCGGTTCCGAACCAGATCATACGCTCGGCGCCGAAGCGGCCGGTCAGCCGCCCGGTCCAGTTGGCGGCAACGATGAAGGTCGCGATGCCGGTCATCTGCATGATGATGAAATCCTTGAGCCCGGCGCCGAGTGCCGCCACGAACACGGTCGGCGCTGCAAAGACGATCACCAGCAGTGCGCCGAGCGTGAAGGCATGGCTTACCGCGTAGCGCAGGAAGGTCGCGTCGCGCAGCAGATGGGCGTAACCGCCCGCGCCCTTGCCCGTGGTCAGCGCCGGCAAATGGCGGCTCAATGCCGCAACCGCACCTGCCAGCAGCAGCGCCAGCGCGGCGATCACGTCGAACGAGACGGTCCAGCCGGCAAGCGACAGAAGCCACACGCCCACGACGGGTGCGAGTGCCGGCGTCAGCGACTCGATCGAACCGAGCAGGCCAAGCTTGCCCACTGCACGCTCATCGCCGAACAGTGCGCGGATCATGCCGGGGGCAAATACCGCCGCCGCCGAACCCGCCGCGCCCTGCAGGAAGCGCAGACCGATCAGCATGTCGAGCGACGTGCTCATGCCGGCGACTGCCGAGATCAGTCCGTAGGCGACGAGCGAAGCGACCAGCAGCCGACGCTGGTCGAAATGCGCACCCAATGTGCCGAAAGTGAGCAGTCCGGCTGCCGATCCGGTGACGAATGCTGCCAAAACGAATTGCGCCTGGGCGTAGCTGCCGCCCAGCACCTCGGGCAGGCTGGGTACGGCCGGCAGCACGAGGTCGGTGCCGGCGATGCCGAGCACGGTGCTTGTCACGATGAGAGCGAAGGCTATGCCTGCATGGCCGCCATGCTTGCCGGTGGTCATTGTCCTGCCAGTCTGTCGATTGAGGGCTTTTTTCGGGACGGCGTCAGTGCCCCATGGCAGGCCACGGGTCAAGCAAAGCCGGTTGGTCCAGTTTTGTCTCGCCCCCTGCTGGGGCCGGTTACGGGCACTCGCTGTCGCGGACGAAGCGCGCCTTGACCCAGCCCTTGGTGGTGCGGTCGCCGTCATAATGGGTGACCGGGCACCAGCGGCTTGCCCATGGCTGGGTCGTCGGCCGGCAGGCGGCGTCGAGATGGATGATGCCGTGGCGCTGCGGCACCAGCACGTCGACGATGCGGGCATTGGCTGAAGGTCCGGCGCGCATGTTGAGCGCGTCGTTCCTGGCGACGTTGACGACCACCAGGCAGCCAGGTCCCGAGGTCGCCATGGCGGGCGTTGCAACACCGAGCGTAAGCAGTGCGACCAGAAGTGCTCTCGGCATGTTCGTCCTCGCTTGCTGTCCCGGCATCAGAGCTTAGCCCGACGTGCCCCATGCGCCAAGGCGGCCGCCACCCAAGAGCGGCGGCCGCATCGCGTCAGGCGTAGCGTGGGCGCAGCATCCGCGTACCGGCCCAGTCGAGCGCCAGCATCACCAGCAGCGACAGGCCGACGAGCGGAAAGGCGATGCCGCCTGTAGCGAGGATGGCGATCAGCCCGCGAAACACCCTTGGGTCCTCGGGCAGCGGCGGCACGCCGAGTGAACCGACCGGACGTCGCTTCCACCACATCACCCCGGCTGACACGGCAAGCAGCACGATGCCGAGGCAGGCGGCCAGCAGCACCAGCTGGTTGGCCAGCCCGAACTCCTGGCCCATATGCACCGATATGCCCCACTCCATCCATTTGCCGCCCAGGCCGTAGTCGGCGAAACCCATGTCGATCAGCGGCTCGCCGCTGTACTGGTCGAGATGGATCACTCGTTGCTGGCTTGCGTCATCAGGATAAACCGAGCCGGTGTAGACGCCCGTCGGCTTGCTCGGGATTGCAACCGCATAACCGCGATGCAGACCCACCCGATCAAAAGTCTCGACCGCCTTGTTCAGCCCGATCGGCGTGCCCGCGGCTTCGGACGATTCCGGCAGCTTCGCCTGCTCCAGCGACCACGACGTTTTCGAGACATGGTCGAGATGCTCGCCCGACATCGGCACGTCGACGCGCACGCCAGAGGGATAGCCGAAATTGCTGCCATTGGCCCATTCGTTGACCTTCTCGCCCCAGACGCCCGACCAGGGCATGCCGGTGATGGCCAGGAAGACGATGAAAAAGCCGACGAACAGGCCGGTCACCGCATGCAGGTCGCGCCAGAACATGCGGTTTTTCGGCTTGCCGCGCACGCTGACGACGCCGCCCTTCTTGCCGCGCGGCCACCACAGATAGATGCCGGTGCCGACCAACAGGATCGACCAGCCGCCGGCAAGCTCGATCAGAAGCCGCGCGCCGTCGCCGAAATATTTCAGGCTGTGCAGGTAACGGATCGTCCACATGATGGTGCCGCGGTCGGGCAAGGCGCCCAGCACAGAGCCGCTGTAAGGATTTACAAAGACGGCCAGCTTGCCGAAATCAGGCGTCGTCAAGGTGATCTCGGCTGAGCTCTCGGGCGTTGCCGGGTCGAGGTACTTCACCGCCGCGCCGGGATAATTGGCCAAGGCCGCATCCACCATGGCTTCCGGCGACACCTTGCTCTGCTCGATTGCGACGCGCTTGAGGTCGGAATAGACAAAATTGTCGATCTCGTCCTTGAACAGATAGAGCGCGCCTGACACGGCGAGTGTGATCATGAAGGGCAGCACCATCAGCCCGGCATAGAAATGCCAGCGCCAGACGGCTCGGTAGAGGTTGGACGCGGAGCGCACGACGGCATTCTCCCGTCCGAGGGTCGTATCGGACATTGTTGTCTCCATATCAGTGGAAGCGCGAGCCGGATGGCCTGCAGATTTCGACGTCAGACGGAGAAAAGCGGAGGCGCCCTCGCCTCGGCGATGAGACCGCGTTGGCCTTGAGGTGCAGGCTGCCGTTGCTCGGCAACGACTGTGCCATCAGCCTCGGGCCGCTCAAGAATGAAGGCAAGCTGCTCGCCCGGCAGGCCGGGCGTAGCCGCGACGGCAAGCTGGCAAAGCGTGCCGCAGGGGCATTCGGCAGGGCTGCGGGCGGGCTGATCGCCGCCAGCCGGGCCCATGCCCTCCATGGTGCAGATGACGCCGAGCGGATCGGCGGCGGAGGCTGCCATGGCGCCTGATGCAAAGCCCGAGAGCAGCGCCTGGAACAACAGCATGAAGGCGATGATGCCGGCGATGGCGCCAGCCGACAGCCTGTCCCGCAATAGGAGCCGCATCCCCTTCATGCCAGCGGAATGGCACGATTCCGAGCCAACGTCACTGCGGCAGAATCGATGGCGAACCAACTCTAGCTCTCACGCTCGACGCTTCGCCCGCTGCATTCGCTCCTGTAAGCGCGCTTCAGTCACTGCTTGAAGCGGGCCGCCTCCTCCGATCCGCGCGTGGCATCGCCCGCGCTGTAGGAATGCGCCCCCGCGCCGGCGAGCTTGCCACCGTCGACGATCAGATATTCCTCGCGGATCGGCCGGCCGGCAAACCAGCACTCGAGGATTTCGCGGGTGCCGGCGGCATAGCGTGCCTGGGCCGACAGCGACGATCCCGAAATATGCGGCGTCATGCCGTGATGCGGCATCGTCCGCCACGGATGGTCCCTGGGCGCGGGCTGCGGAAACCAGACGTCGCCGGCATACCCTGCCAGCTGGCCGCTCTCGAGTGCTGCCGCGACAGCGTCGCGGTTGCAGATCTTGCCGCGCGCCGTGTTCACCAGATAGGCGCCGCGCTTCATCCTGGCGATCAACGCCGCATCGAACAGGTTCTCGGTTTCGGGGTGCAGCGGCGCGTTGATGGTGACGACATCGCAGACCGGCACCATGTCGGCCGCCGTCTTGTGGAAGGTCAAGCCGAGTTCCTTTTCGACGGCCTCGGGCAGCCGGTGGCGGTCGGTGTAGTGCAGCCTGACGTCGAATGGCTTGAGTCGCCGCAGCACGGCACTGCCGATCCGGCCGGCACCCACCGTCCCCACCTGCATGCCCTCGACATCATAGGACCGGGCAACGCAGTCGGCGATGTTCCAGCCCCCGTCAACAACCCACTGATAGGACGGGATGTAATTGCGCACGAGGCCCAGGATCATCATCACCACGTGCTCGGATACGCTGATCGAGTTGCAGTAGGTGACCTCGGCCACCGTGATGCCGTGCTCCATCGCCGCCTGCAGGTCGACATGGTCGGAGCCGATGCCAGCGGTGATGGCGAGCTTCAGGCTGGAAGCCTTGGCGATCCGCTGCGCGGTCAGGTAGGCCGGCCAGAACGGCTGCGAAATGACGATCTCGGCGTCGACGAGCTCGCGCTCGAACACGCTGTCGAGGCCGTCCTTGTCGGAGGTTACGACCAATCTGTGCCCAGCGCCTTCGACAAAGCTTCGCAGGCCGAGTTCGCCCGACACGCTGCCGAGCAGCACGCCCGGCTCGAAGTCGATGGCATCAGGTGTGGGCAATGTCTGGCCACCGGGATAGCGCTCAAGTTTCGGCAGGCCGTCCCGCGCATAGTGCTTGGGGTAGCCATCCACCGGATCGTCGTAAAGGACGCAAACGACCTTGGCCATTTCGTATCTCCCTTCGTCTGGCTGACGAGGAAGACGCTTTCAAAGGTAACGCTGCCCGAAACCTTGGCGCGGACGGCGGGGTCAACTGGCCTTCGGGATTTTTGGTGGCCAGCCGGCCTGCCGCCTGGCGCTTCCTCGTTCGAGATGTTGCGCGTTTCACGAGGTAAGATGGCGGAGCGGGCCGCGGTTTCAAGACCGCGAGCCCGGCCCGGGCGTTACTTGTCGCCGGGCTTTCTCTTGCCGCTCAGCAGCGCATAGACAGCCATGGAATTGCCATGGCCGAGGCTGAACTCGTCACGCAGCCATTCGACGATCTGTCCGGCCTTGACCGTGGGCTTGAGCTTGCCGCCGTCGGAAAAGCCCTTGGCGTCGGCGAGTGCCAGCAGTTCCTCCGGTCCCTTGCCGGTCTTGGTCTTGATGGTGTCGAGATAGGCCTGGAAAGACATTCTTTTTCTCCTCGTTGAAGCTTGAATTGATCAGGCGCGCCGGCGGTTGGCCAGCACCCCGCCGGCGATGATCGCCGCCAGTCCCACGATCGACAGGATGGTCAGCACGTCGTTGAACAGGAAGGCCGCCAGCACTACGCCGAAGCCCGTGCCCCAGTAGCCGAGCTGGCTGAAGAACACCGGCCCGCCGATTTCCTGCAGACGGAAATTGAGCAGGTAAGACGAGGCCGAGGTGGCGACCATGCAGCCGATCCAGAACAGGATGTCGCGGTCAAGGAAGACCCAGCTCGACGGCGCTTCGAAAAACGGCGCCACCAGCGCAACCATCAGGCTGGAACTCAGCAGGATACCGCAAGAGAAGGCGAGCGCCGACGAACCCTTGGGCCAATAGGCCGAGCGGATGATGTTGCCGGCGGCGGCGCAGGCCGGGATGATGATGCCGAGCAGCACCCAGACGGTCTGCGAAAAGTCGATCTCGGCCATCTGCTGCTGCACCAGTGCAGCCATGCCCGCCAAACCTATGAGGATGCCGGCGAAACGCCTTAGATACATGCGCTCGATGCCGAGCCCGGCGGCGAAGCTCATCGTCAGCAGAGGCGACAGTGAATAGACGGTCGAGGTGTAGGCCGGCCCGACGCGGTCGACGATGTAGTAGCCGAGCACGGTCGGGATGGTGAAGCTGATGATGCCGAGCACCAGATAGAGCACAAGGTGGCTGCACTGGTGCGGGATGCCCTGCCCTGAAGCCGCCAACAGCGGCAGAAGGATCAGGCCGGCGCCGACATTGGCGACCAGCGCCAGCTGGAACGGCTGCATGCCGGCATTCAGCGCCGCCTTCGAAATCATGATGCGGGTGGCGAAGACGAGGCCGCACAACGCCAAAAGAACCAGCGGCGAGCGCGCCGCATATGCCACCGGCAGCCGAAGAACTTCCTGTTGCGTCATGGTCAACCTCCAGATATCTTACGATTAAGATAAATGATGGAATTATCTTAGTGTCAAGACATCTCGACGAAAATATCGGGGAGCTGGCTGGCGACGGCCTGCTGGACGGCATCGACGCGCGCCGGGCGCAGTGGGCAAGGGAGCTGCCCCATCTCGACACGCGCGGCATGGCGATCCTCGGCCGTGCCCGCTGGATCACGCTTGCCGCCCGGCCCAAGATCGAAGCGGTCTTCGCCTCCTACGGGCTCGACACCGGCGAGGCGGACGTCGTGTTCACACTGCTGCGCTCGGGCCCGCCCTATCGGCTGCGCCCGACCGAGCTCTACAAATCCATGATGATCTCGTCGGGAGGCGCCACCAACCGCATCGTCAAGCTGCTCAAGGCAGGCCTCGTCAGGCAGGTCAGTTCGGAGGGCGACGGCCGCAGCCTGCCCGTAGAACTAACGGAAGAAGGCCTCGCCCGCGCCCGCGAGGCCTTCGAGGCCGACATGGCGGTCGAGACGCTGATGCTGGAGGGCCTGACCTGGGACGAGCAGGCGCAATTGGCGGGGCTTCTGCGCAAGCTGGCACTATCGCTCGGCAGTTCGCCGTCGATGGAATGAAGCGCTAAGCCAGCCTCAGCCTGCCTCCACCTCGCGCGGCCAGTGGCGGTGCAGCGGATCGATGACGAAGCTATGGGCATGGCCGTGGCCATGGCGATGCCCGCCTTCGACCCAATGCGGATCGTCGTCGGCCAGATCGTGGTGATGATGGCCCAGGACGTCGGGATCGGCGACAGGCCAGACGACCAGCGCCGCAACAGTGGAAGCTGCCGCAACCGTGGCCATGACGGCAAAGGCGGCTGTCAGGCCGACGGTCGCACCCAGCCAACCGGCCAGGGGATATGTGATCAGCCAGCAGGCATGGGACAGCGCGAACTGCGCAGCAAACAAGGCGGGCCGATCCTCCGCCCGCGACGAGCGCCGGATCAGGCGGCCACCCGGCGTCTGGGCCAGCGAATAGCCGAGCCCGAGCGCGAACCACAGCGGCAGCAGCCCGTCATAGCCGCGGACCAGCGTGCCACACAGCAGCCCTGCCGCGACCAGTGCGATGCCCGCCAGCATGATCGTGCGGTCGGAAATGCGGTCGAGAAACCTCGGCAGCATCAGTGCCGCCACCATCGAGCCGCCGCCATAGGCCGCGAGCGCCATGGCGGTCGCCTGCTGGTCGAGGCCGAACTCGCCCTGGACAATGACGACGGTGTTGACGATCACCATCGCACCCGAGGCGGCCACCGCCATGCCGACGGCCAGAAGCCCCCGCAGACGCGGTGTCGCCAGATAGATGCGCAGCCCGCGCGTCGTCCGCTCGTAGATGCCGCCCTGCCCTGATGCCAGCCTGCTCGGCAACTTCACTGAAACAACAAGTGCCGCGGATGCGAGGAAGCCCACCACCGTGCCGGCAAACAGGCTATGGAAGCTCACCACCGTCAGCAGTGCCGCCGCCAGGATCGGGCTGACAAGGCTTTCGAGATCATAGGCGAGCCGCGTCAGCGACAGCGCGCGCGTATAGTCCTTCTCGTCGGGCAGCACGTCGGGAATGGTCGCCTGGAACGCCGGCGTGAAGCCGGCAGACGCCGATTGCAGCACGAAGATCAGCACATAGACCTGCCACACCTCCGATACGAACGGCAAAATCAGCACCACGCCCGCCCGAACGAGGTCGAGGCAGACCAGCATCAAGCGCCGCGGCAGCCTCTCGGCAAGTGCGGCGGCAACCGGCGCGATAACGACGAAGGCGGTCATCTTGATCGCAAGCGCCGTGCCAAGCACGACGCCAGCATCGGGCCCGGCCAGATCGTAGGCCAAAAGCCCCAGCGCCACCGTGGCGAGGCCAGTGCCGACCAGCGCGATCAACTGGGCGGCGAAAAGATGGCGATAGGTGCGGTTGGACAGGATCTGCAGCATTACAGGCGGCTTTCGGCGTCTGGCAAGGCAACTCGGCGGAAGCCGGGGCCATGCTCAGAGGTACTTGGTGATTTCCTTGAACTCGTCGATCGACTGCCGCTGCTCGCGCGGCAGCGGTCCGACCGCCTCCTCGAGGCAATGGTCGAGATGATCCTGGATCAGCGTGCGCTTGGCCTGGCCGACCGCCTTTTCGACGGCATGCAACTGCTGGGCGACATCCAGACAAGGCCGCCCGGCCTCGATCATGGCGATGACGCCGCGCAGATGCCCCTCGGCCCGCTTCAGCCGCTTGAGCGTCTCAGGATGGGTAGCGTGGGTATGCGTGTGATCGGACATGCATGATTGCTATCCCCCTGGAGGGGATAGAGTCAAACAGTTTTGTTGCTTCGGCAACCTCGGTCTCGGCCGGTTCGGCAACGAAAACAGCCGGCTACGCTGAATCTGGGCATCTGGCCATGCGCCCAGGCAAGCTGGCGCTATCGCTCGCCGGCTGCAAGGCGCCAGAGTGTCCGCCGGGAATCACCATGCTGGCAGCGATGCAGAGGGGAATTGCATGAACCGCGACGATCTTGCCGCAATGCTGGGCCGACAACCGGCTGCCATGGCTCTCTACGCTACCGGCAAGGGGCTCAAGCAACCCTGGGGCATTTCGTCAGGTATGGCCGACGGCGTTGCCGGCAGGCCGCTTACGGTGGACACGCCGCTGCGGGTGGCGAGCAACACCAAGACCTTCGTCGCCGCCACGGTCCTGCGCCTGTGGGAACAAGGCCTCGTCGACCTCGACGGCCCCATCGCTCCATTGCTCACGCCCCTATTGAACGAGCTTCTCTCGGGCGCGGGATACCGAACGGGCAAGATTTCGGTCCGCCAGCTTCTGAACCACAGCGCCGGGCTGAACGACCATGCCGACGACCCTCGCTATTTCGAGACCGTCCTTCGCGAGCCGGCGCGTTTCTGGACGCGCGAGGAGCAAGTCCGCCTCGCGGTCCAATATTCGCCACCCTTGAGCGAGGCCGGCCGCCGCTTCCGCTATTCCGATACCGGCTACATCCTGCTGGGCGACATCATCGAGCGTATCTCGGGCGAGACGCTGGCAGCCACGGTTCGGCGCCAGATGTCATTCGACTGGCTCGGCCTCACTTCGACCTGGTGGGAGATCGCGGAACCCCAGCCGGAAGAAATCGAGCCCCGAGCGCACCAGTTTCTCGGTGAGATCGACGCAACCGACGTCAGCGCGTCGATGGACCCTATGGCGGTGGCGGGCTGGTCATGTCGGCGCGTGACCTTGCCACAGTCTTCGCCGCCCTGTTCGAAGGCCGGGTTTTCGACAGTCCGGCAACGCTTCGCCAGATGCTCTCGACCGGCCCCCACGAAGGGACCGAGACCTACCGCCTCGGCATCGCCGTCAGCCGCGTCGGCGAGGCCGATTGCCATTCGCATCTCGGCTTCTGGGGAACGGCGGCCTACTATTCGCCAGCCTCGGGCATCGCCATTTCAGGTTTCACCACCAACCGTGAAGCGCGCGGCGCCATGGTGTCCATCATGGAGCAGGTACTTGCCGAGACGCCAACCTTTGCCGCCATCGCCTGAGCCTTTGCCACCTACAGCCTCATGAACGAACCACACCCCACCTCATTCGCCGACCAACTCGCCCTTGGGCAGCGCTCGTTCAAAGGCCTGCAACTGGCAGGCAACGATCTTGCGCGGCTCGATCTCAACGGCTGCGAGCTCGCCGACTGCAATCTGACCGGCGCCGACCTGTCGGCGGCAACACTCACGGACACCCGTTGGCTCAACTGCCGCATGGCCGGCGCGCGGCTCACAGCCATCGATGCGGTCGACGCCCAGTTTCACGGCTGCGACCTCGCCAATACCGACTGGACCCGTTCGCGGCTGAACGCTGCACGCTTCAGCCAGAGCAAGCTCACTGGCGCAACCTTCGCCGACTGCTCGATGAACGGCATCGAATTTCAGGCGTGCCTGCTTGTCAGCATCTTCCTCTCAGGCGTTTCGTTTCGCCGGAAGACGCTCGAAAACATCGATTTCGGCGATGCCGATCTCAGGGACTGCGATTTCCGCGAGGCGGTCTTCGACGGCTGCAGCCTGCGTGGCACGGCCCTGCGGCTCTGCAACTTCCAGAAGGCGGACCTGCGCGGCTGTGATCTCGGCCCGCTGAAGCTCAACGAGGCTGCCTTCCTGAAGGGGGCGGTGATCTCGAAAGGCCAGGCCACCGATCTTCTGCGCAATCTCGGGCTGCAGGTACTGTAGAAAGCGCCTCGGCCAAACCGCAACAGCGACGGGGCCTCACCAACCGCGAAAGCGCGGCCAATGCGCCAGCCCGCCATCCGCCGTCAGCACCTCGAAGCCGTCAAACTGGGCGGCCGTCGCGCAGGCGTGGTTGGGCAGGATGCGCAGCATCGTTCCAACAGGGATATCCGGCACCGCGCCCGACGCTCCGGGCCTGAGGGTCACGATGCCATGCTCCTGGTTGGTGCCGGTGACGATCAGCCCGCCGAGCGCCCTGCCCTCGATATCGCAGACCACGCCATACCCCTGGTCGACCTGCTGGCTCGCCGTGCCGCGATCGCGCGACAGCGCCATCCAGCCGGCATCGATCATGATCCAGCCGCGTTCCCTCTGATGGCCGATCACGGTTGTCAGCACCGACACGGCGATATCCTCGAGCCGACAAACGCCGATGCCGGCCTGGACGAGGTCGAACAGCACATAAACACCTGCCCTCACCTCCGTCACGCCGCTCAGGTCGCGGGCGAAATGTGCTGTCGGCGTCGAGCCGACGCTGCGCACCGGGCAAGGCAGGCCGACGTCCTTAAGGGCGCGCGCGGCGGCCAGCACCGCATCGCGCTCGCGCTCGGCAAAGTCGACCAGCTCGGCCTCGCTGTGCGCGCCATAGCTTTCACCGGCATGGGTGATCACGCCGCGCAGTTCCGCGCCACCCCGGGCAAGCACCCGGCCGATCTCCACCAGCGCCGGGTCATCGGGGTTCAACCCGGAGCGGTGGCCGTCGCAGTCGATCTCGATCAGCACCGGGATCGCGTGGTCGGCGGCGCGCGAAGCCTCGGCAACGGCGTGCGCCTGCGCAAGCGAATCGAGGATCACGATCGCCTCGCAGCCCCTGGCATGCAGCGCCAGAACGCGCGGCAGCTTCTGCGGTGTTATCCCGACGCAATAGAGAATGTCCTTGATGCCCGCGTCGAAGAACACTTCCGCTTCCCGCAGCGTCGAGACGGTGGCAGCCTTCGCCTTGCGCATCACGCGCCGGGCGGCGTCGACCGACTTCACTGTCTTGAGATGCGGGCGTCCGGCGACGCCGAGCCGCGCCAGCTTGTCGTCAAGGCGGGCGATGTTGCGGAGCATGATCGTCTCGTCGAGAACGAGGCTCGGCGTCTGGAGGCTCGCCAGCCTGCCGGCTGCGTTCATTGCCGCCCCCATCGCCGTATCGTTTCGCCCGTACTCTCCAGCGTCGCCTCGAATTCGGGCGACACAAGCACCGCATGCATGTGCAACTGGCCCGTGCCGACGTTGCGGAAGCCATGCCTTTGGCGCGCAGGCACGACAAAAGACTGCCCCGCTGCCATGCGGAGCGACGTGCCGTCCAGCCACAGTTCTGCGTCGCCAACAATGACCATCAGCACCTCCTCGACAGAATGATGATGCGTCGGCGCGCCGGCTCCCGGCGCCACCCATTGTTCGAAGATGCAGAGTTGATCGGCCCCGGCCTGCGCCGACACCAGCATCCGCGTGCTGACGCCTTCGCGCCATTGCTCGATGGCATGGTCGGAATGAACGACAGCCTTCAAGAGAGCGTCCCCTTGTGTCCGTAGTTCAGGCTATGCGTGGGACAGGATATTCCTCGCCGCCCCTTCCGGCAACACGGACAATACCGGGACCGCGCCAAGTCCTTGTCTCGGGTTGTCGCCATCCATTTCTTCGTGCGAATAAGCGGCGGCAGAACAAGGCGAAGCATCGATGATCAAACATGCCAGAATAGAGGACGCATCCAGCCTGGCTGCCATCGGCATCGAAGTCTGGCTCAACACCTATATTCGCAATGGCGTGAACGCGTTCTTCGCCGACTATGCCCTCAGCCATTTCACGACCACCAATTTCGAAGCCATCTTGTCGAAGACCGACAACTTCATCCTGGTGTCGGAGAACGGCATCGGAATAGACGGGTTCGTTCACATGGCGCTGGGATCGCCGGCGCCGGTCAAAGGCTGCTCCGACCTGGAAATCGTCAAGCTCTATGTCCAGCCCCGCCACCAGGGGTCGGGCGCCGGCGGCCGGCTTCTCGCGGCGGCGCTGCAGTGGTGCACGTCCACTGACCGGCCGGATGTTTGGCTCGCGGTCAACGCCGAAAACACCACGGCAACCGACTTCTACCTGAGAAAAGGCTTCGCTAACGTCGGCGACACCGAGTTCCAGATCGGCGACCAATCCTATCCGAACCACGTCCTGCGATACGCATTGGCGTAGCCGCCGACAAGAGGTGGCTGTGAAGCCTCTTCAGTGCGGGAAGTCGAGTCCCATTTCGCGGTAGCGCTCGGGGTCGTTGCCCCAGTTCTCGCGCACCTTGACGAACAGGAACAGGTGCACCTTCTGTTCGAGGATGCCACCGATCTCCATGCGCGCCGCCTGGCCGATGGCGCGGATGGTCTCACCCTTGTGGCCGAGAACGATCTTCTTCTGGCTGTCGCGCTCGACATAGATGACCTGCTCGATGCGCACCGAGCCGTCGGGCTTTTCTTCCCATTTCTCGGTCTCGACATGCGACGAGTAGGGCAGCTCCTGATGCAGCCTGAGATACAGCTTCTCGCGGGTGATTTCGGCTGCCAGTTGGCGCATCGGCAGATCGGAAATCTGGTCCTCGGGGTAGTACCAGGGGCCCAGCGGCAGGCGCCTGGCCAGGAAGTCGAGCAGGTCCTTGCAACCGGAGCCGGTCAGCGCCGAGACCATGAAGGTGCGCTCGAAATCGACCTGCTCATTGGCAGCCGAAGTCAAAGCCAGAAGCGCTTCAGGCTTCACCCTGTCGACCTTGTTGAGGATCAGCATCTTGGGCTGGCGCACGTCCTTGAGACGCTCAAGGATGGCAGCCGCGTCACCGCGGATGCCACGCTCGGCGTCGATCAACACCAGGATCACGTCGGCATCCTTGGCACCGCCCCAAGCGGTGGTGACCATCGCCGTGTCGAGCCGGCGCTTGGGCTTGAAGATGCCGGGTGTGTCGACGAAGACGATCTGGGCGCTATCGTGGGTGGCGATGCCGCGTACGATAGCCCGTGTGGTCTGCACCTTGTGGGTGACAATCGACACCTTCGCGCCGACCAGCTGGTTGACCAGGGTCGACTTGCCGGCATTGGGTGCGCCGAGAAGGGCAACGAAGCCCGAACGCGTGGCGCCGGTTTCGGGTGTGGTGGTTTCGGGGGCATCGGTCACGATGCGGTCTCCTCGTTTTTCCAGACGCCCTCGCGCACGAGCAACGCGGAGGCCGCATTCTGCTCGGCTTCGCGCTTGGAGCGGCCGGTGCCCGTGGCGGGCGTAAGATTTCCAACCCTGACGCTCACCGAAAAGACGGGATCATGGTCGGGGCCGGTGCGGCTGTCGATCTTGTAAGCGGGAACGGCACCGGCTGCCTGGTGCGCCCATTCTTGAAGCTCGGTCTTGGGGTCGCGGCGCGCGGCGTCCACGGCCTTAGCCCTCGGCTCCCAGTATTTGTGGATGAAACGCTTGGCCGCATCCAGCCCGCCGTCGAGATAGATGACGGCGATCAGCGATTCCAGCGCATCGGCGCGCAGGTTGACGCGCTTGCGCTCGGCAAGGTTGCGCACTTCCGAGCCGGCGCGGATGAGTTCGGCAAGGCCGATCTCGTCGGCGATCTGGGCCAGCGCCTCGGCGTTGACCAGCGCGTTCAGCCGGACCGAAAGCTCGCCCTCGGGCGCGTCGGGAAAATCGGCCAGCAGCATGTCGGCAACGGCAAGCCCCAGCACCCGGTCGCCCAGGAATTCGAAGCGCTCGTAGTCGACGCCGGCATGCACACTGCGCGCACTGCCATGCGTCAGCGCCCGCTGCAGGCGCTGGTGGTCGCGGAAGACATGGCCGGTGCGAAGTTGCAGCGCATCGGCGAGTTCTGTGGCGGTGAGCCGCTTTGCAGCCATGTCCTATCTGACGAAGTTGAACAGGCGCGAGCCGCGCATTTCCGACGGCCACTTCCAGATTTCCAGCGGGCTAGCGCCCCCGGCGATCGAGAAGAAAATGATGTTGGCGCGGCCGACAAGGTTCTCGGCCGGCACATAGCCGACGTTGAAGCGGCTGTCGGTCGAGTTGTCGCGATTGTCGCCCATCATGAAGTAATGGCCTTCGGGCACGACGAATTCGCGGGTGTTGTCGCCGATCGAATTCGGCGTCAGGTCCAGCGTGTCGTAGGAAACGCCGTTCGGCAGGGTCTCGCGATAGACGTCGACCGGGCGGTTTTCCTCGGTGATGTCGGGATTGTCGATCTGGCCGACCTTCACCTTGGGCACGGCGACATCATTGATGTAGAGCACGCCGTCCTTCATCTGGATGCGATCACCAGGCAGGCCGACGACGCGCTTGATGTAGTCGAGCGAAGGGTTCGGCGGGAACTTGAAGACGACGACATCGCCACGCTCGGGATCGGAGCCGAAGATGCGGCCCGAGAACAGGTTGGGCGCCAGCGGCAGCGAGAAACGCGAATAGCCGTATGCCCATTTGGTGACGAACAGATAGTCGCCCTCGAGCAGCGTCGGGCGCATGGAGCCCGACGGAATCGAAAACGGCTGGAACAGGAAGGTGCGGATCACCAGGGCCAGCAGCAGCGCCTGGACGATAACGCTTACGGTTTCGCCAAGCCCACCGGACTTTTTCTGTTTTTCAGCCACGCTCATGTCGTCCTCGATTGCAGGTCGCGATGGTATAAGGGCTCGTTCGCCCCGGGGCAATGTCTCCAGGGCCGCCAAAACCTCAAGATAGTGGCCGTTGTTCGACCGGCATCGCCTCGATGATCACAAAGGCTTGTGCGAGCGGGAAATCGTCGGTGATGGTCAGATGGACGACGGCGTAGTGGCCTGCCGGCGTGATCTTTGCCAGGCGCGCCGCGGCTCCACCGGTCAGTTCCATGGTCGGCTGCCCCCCCGGTCGGTTGACCACGCCCATCTCGGTCCAGAACACGCCTTCGGCAATACCGCAGCCCAGCGCTTTGGCGCAGGCCTCCTTGGCGGCGAAGCGCTTGGCATAGGAGGCGACACGCCCTCGCCTGCCCTCGGCGCGTTCCTGTTCGGCTTCGGTGAAGATGCGCTTGATGAAGCGCTCACCATGACGCTCGATCGATTCCTCGATCCGCCTGATGTCGATGAGGTCGCTGCCGATGCCGATGATCATCTTTTCCCCTCCGGCGCACAACGCCGCAGCTGCCGATCTCCCTCCTTGCGGGGAAGACTGCCGGCAGGCCAGAGGGGGGCGAGCGGGCTCAACAGAATGCCCTCTCAGATGTTACGGCTGCCCGGCTTGATGGCCGGGATCGCCGCCAGTTCCGGCGGCAGCTGGTCGGCCGGATAGGCCGGCACCTCATATTCGGCAAGCGCAATCAGCGGTACGCCGACATCGGTCTTGCCGGCCGAGCGGTCGATGATGCAGGCGGCAGCCACCACTTCGGCGCCGAGCTCGGTCAGACAAGCAATGGTCTCGCGGATCGACAGCCCGGTGGTCACGATGTCCTCGACGATGACGACGCGGACGCCCTTCTCGATCTCGAAGCGGCGCAGGCGGAAGGTGCCCTGCTCGCGCTCGACCCAGATCGCCGGCACATGCAAGTGCCTCGACGTCTCATAGGCCGGGATCAACCCGCCGATCGCAGGCCCGACGACATAGTCGATGTCGCCCTTGACCTCGGCGGTGATCTTCTCGGCCAGCGCCTTGCACAGCGCCTCGGTCTTGTCGGCGTGCATGAAGACACGCGCCTTCTGCAGGAACACCGGGCTGCGCAGGCCCGAGGTCAGGATGAAATGGCCTTCCAGCACGGCACCCGCCGAGCGGAAGATGTCCAGAACGTCGCTTGTCTGCATTTTGTCTTTCCTGTCTTCGTCCAGCACGGACGCCGTCACCCGTTGACGCGACGGGCGTCACTGACGCTGGCATTTTCCTTGAGCTGCGAAATCAGCCGGTTCAAGTGCTTGAGATCCCAGACCTCGAGATCGAGCAGCATTTCGGTGAAGTCGGGGGCCGTGCGCACCATCGACAGCGAGTGGATGTTGGCATCGTTAGCCGCCACCACCTGCGTGATGTCGGCGAGCGAGCCCGGCGCGTTGATCGCCGTCACCGAAATGCGCGCCGGGAAGCGCTCCTTGGAACCCTCGTCGAGATCCCAGCGGACGTCGATCCAACGTTCCGGCTGGTCGTCGAAGGCCATCAGCGACGGCGACTGGATCGGATAGATGGTTATGCCCGAGCCCGGCTGCATGATGCCGACGATGCGGTCGCCAGGCACCGCACCTTCTGGCGCGAACTTGACCGGCAGGTCGCCGCTGACGCCACGGATCGGTACGGCCGGTCCCCAGCGCTTGGGCTCCTTGCGCTGCGGCGTCGAGGAGCGCCCCGGAATCTGGAACAGCATACCCGCGGCATTGCGGATCTTCGACCAGCCTTCTTCGCGCGGCTTGGAGGCTGCGGGCGTCGCCCGCTCTTCCTTGTAGTCGGGGAAGACGGCCCGCACGACGTCGTTGGACGACAGCTCGCCGCGGCCGACTGACGCCAGCACGTCCTCGATATCCTTGCGGGCGAGACGGTGAAGCACCGGCTTCAGCCCGTCCTTGGTGAACTTCTTGCCGGCGCGCTCGAAGGCGCGCTCGAGAATGCGGGTGCCGAGCCCCGAATATTGCTTGCGGATGGCGTTCTTGGTCGCCCGCCTGATTGCCGAGCGCGCCTTCCCGGTGACGACGATCTGCTCCCAGGCGGCAGGCGGCACCTGTGCCTTGGAGCGGATGATCTCGACCTCGTCGCCGTTCTTGAGCTCGGTCATCAGCGGCATGACGCGGCCGTTGACCTTGGCGCCAACGCAGGTGTCGCCGACGTCGGTGTGGACGGCATAAGCGAAGTCGATCGGGGTGGCGCCGCGCGGCAGCGCGATCAGCATGCCCTTGGGCGTGAAGCAGAACACCTGGTCCTGGAACAGCTCAAGCTTTGTGTTCTCCAGGAACTCTTCCGGATTGTCGCCGTCGGCCAGCTGTTCGATCGTGCGCCGGAGCCAGCCATAGGCGTTGGTGTCCTTGGAGATGGTGTGACCGGCGCCATTGGCCTTGGCGACTCCATCCTTGTAGATCGAATGCGCGGCGACGCCGTATTCGGCGATCTTGTTCATCTCGCGGGTGCGAATCTGCAGCTCGATGCGCTGGCGCGAGGGGCCGACGATGGTGGTGTGGATCGAGCGGTAGTCGTTCTGCTTAGGCGTCGAGATGTAGTCCTTGAAGCGGCCGGGAACCATCGACCAGGTGGTGTGGATGGCGCCGAGCGCGCGATAGCAGTCTTCCAGATTGTCGAGGATGACACGGAAGCCGAAGATGTCGGACAGCTGCTCGAAGGACAGCGCCTTGGTCTCCATCTTGCGGAACACCGACCACGGCTTCTTCTGCCGGCTCGTGACCACGGCCTTGATGGCATATTTGTCAAACAGCGCCGACAGTGCCTTCTCGATGTCCTCGAGCACGCCCTTGTTGCGCTCGGACAGATCCTTCAGCCGCTCCGTCACCGTCCGGTAGGCTTCCGGGTTGATGTAGCGGAAGGCGAGCTCCTCGAGTTCCTCGCGCATGCCCTGCATGCCCATGCGGCCGGCAAGCGGCGCATAGATGTCCATCGTCTCTTCGGCGATGCGCAGGCGCTTGCTTTCGGGCACATGGTGCAAGGTGCGCATGTTGTGCAGGCGGTCAGCGAGCTTGACCAGGAGCACGCGCACATCTTCCGAGATCGCCAGCAGGAGCTTGCGCAGATTCTCCGCCTGCTCGGCCTTCTTGGAGACGAGATCGAGCTTCTTGAGCTTGGTCAGTCCCTCGACCAGCCTGCCGATGTCGGGCCCGAACAGTTCATCGATCTCGGCGCGCGTCGCGCTCGTGTCCTCGATCGTGTCATGCAGCAGGGCGACCGCAATCGTCGCCTCGTCGAGATGCATGTCGGTGAGAATCGCCGCCACTTCCAGCGGATGCGAGAAGTAGGGATCGCCAGAGGCGCGGCGTTGATGGCCATGCTTCTGCATGGCGTAGACATAGGCTTTGTTGAGCAGCGCCTCGTTGACGTCAGGCTTGTAGCGCTGGACGCGCTCGACAAGCTCATACTGACGCATCATGGGCAGCTTCCTGGAACTCGAAATGAATCATGCGCCGCAAGGACTTGCGACGCATGTCATAGATAAACACTGATGTGGCGGCGCGGAAGTGCCGATCAGCCGGTTTGGCGCGCGTTTTGACGCGACGCGAGACCTTTTTGAGAATTCGCCCTGCCACGCCAGATGGCCGGCAGGGTCGGACTCACGATTGGCCTTAGAAATCGTCGCTCTTTTCGGGAGCCACGAGGCTCTCGATGCCGGCGAGCAGATCTTCTTCCGACATGCGGTCGAAGTTGATGTTCTCTTCCGGCTCGTCCGCGTCGATTGCCGAAGCGGTGGCCTGGTCCGCCGGCTCGGGAGCTTCCGGCTCCGGCTCGTCGACCTCGACATGCTTCTGCAGCGAATGGATCAGGTCTTCCTTGAGATCGTCGGGCGACAGCATCTCGTCGGCGATTTCGCGCAGCGCCACGACCGGGTTCTTGTCGTTGTCGCGCGGCAGGGTGATCTGCGCGCCCTGCGAGATCTGGCGGGCACGGTGGCCGGCAAGCAACACCAGCTCGAAGCGGTTGTCGACCTTGTCAATGCAGTCTTCAACAGTTACGCGGGCCATGAAGTGCCCCTTTCATGCATGGATTTGATGGAAAGCTGACGCGTGCATTAACCCGAATGGCCGGACAGTTCAAGCACGAAGCCCATTCACGCTCTGCGTAGCCAGTTCACCCGCATGGGTCCAACCACAGTTTTTTTACCGCCCCACGACCTTACCCCTCTTGGAATGACTCACTGTGGGCGATATCTGCCGGATTGGGGCAAGGAATTCTCCGGGGACGTAAACGCTCGAAACTGGCGTATTTGGCGATACCTATTTCAACAAGGATATTTTCCTATGTTTGATTCCCGCGAAAAAATCGCACTCTTCATCGACGGAGCCAATCTCTACGCTACCTCGCGCTCACTTGGGTTCGATATCGACTATCGGAAACTGCTCGCAAGCTTTCAGAAGCGTGGTTATCTGCTTCGTGCCTACTATTACACGGCACTCGTCGAGGACCAGGAATACTCGTCGATCCGTCCGCTGATCGACTGGCTCGACTACAACGGGTTCAAGGTCGTCACCAAGCCGGCGAAGGAATTCACCGACGCGACCGGTCGGCGCAAGATCAAGGGCAACATGGACATCGAGCTGACGGTCGATGCGCTGGAGCTTGCCGATGTCGTCGACCACTATGTCATCTTCTCCGGTGACGGCGATTTCCGCACGCTCGTCGAGGCGTTGCAGCGCCGCGGCCGCAAGGTCAGCGTGATCTCCACCATGTCGTCGCAGCCGCCGATGATCTCGGACGACCTGCGCCGCCAGGCCGACCACTTCATAGACCTGATGACACTCAAGGGCGAGATCGGCCGCGAGCCGTCGGAACGACCGGTCCGCAAGGCCGAGGCTGCCGACCAGACCGCCGAAGACATCTGAGCGATGCTGTTTTCGGCCTCAGCCCTACCAGTCGATCCCGACCGGAACTGCCCATTGTGCCCGCGCCTGCACGACTTCATCGCCGGCTGGCGCGAGCGTGAGCCGGGCTGGTACAACGCGCCGGTGCGCTCCTTCCTGCCCCCGGAAGGAGAGCAAGCGGTCACGTTTCTGATCGTCGGGCTTGCACCCGGGGTGCGCGGAGCAAACCGTACCGGCCGGCCGTTCACCGGCGACTACGCCGGCGACCTGCTCTATGCAACGCTGAAGAAATTCGGAATGGCGCGCGGCGAATTCCTGGCCCGTCCCGATGACAGCCTCGAGTTGATCGGCACCGCGATCACCAATGCCGTGCGCTGCGTGCCGCCGGACAACAAACCGGTCGGCGCCGAGATCAACACCTGCCGCGCCTTCCTTACGCCAACGATCCACCGATTTCCCAAGCTCAAGGCCATTCTGACGCTCGGCTCGATAGGCCACCAGTCGACCGTTCGCGCCCTTGGCGCACGGGTCGCCGCGGTTCCCTTCAAGCATGGCGGCCGTCACGACATCGGCGGCATCACGGTGTTTTCGAGCTATCACTGCTCGCGCTACAACACCAATACGGGCGTCCTGACGGAAGAGATGTTCGTCAATGTTTTCCGCGACGTAGCCGAGTTCCTACAAAAATAGAAACACGCCTGGAACCGCAAAAATGCCCGGTTGCGCGCAAGGCAACAACCGGGCAAGGGGCATTCGCGACGGAGACGGCTGGCTATCGCGTCAGCCGCATAACCGGTCAGCTGAGCTGACCGTAGCTCCGACCGACGCGGCAGTAGCGCCAGCCGGTATCCGGGCCGAAACAGGCCGGGCGATTTCAACCGCGGGCCGACTTGCCGCTGGGGTAACCTCGGCCATCCGAGGTCGAAGACGGCTTGCCCGGCTTGCTGGGACCCGCCACGATCCGGATGGTCTCGCCCTGCTTACCTGGGGCGGCATCATTCGCGCCGAACATGGCTTTGCCGGGAGGCGAGCCCTTGCTCCCAGGAGCTGAAACAGCGCCGGTCCTGCCCGGGCCGGCGGCCATTTCCATGGTTGCGCCCTCGACCTGCTCATAGCTGATCGTCGTCGAAGCCACTTCCTTGGCCACAGAAACCGCAGCATGGGCCGCAGGCGTCAGCATCAGCGCCGCCGCGGCTATCATGATCGTCCTCATCTGTCTCGTCTCCTTCACCGGCCGTCCAGCCGCATTGCGGCGCACGATCGCACCGCTCCTCGCTTGGTGCTGGACCACGCCTGCGCCATGACGCGATCTGCCCTCAAGTATGGATGCAATCCCGCGACTTGGGCATACGGCAGATGGCGTATTTCGACCGCGAAACAGACCGATGTCGCATTTTCGCCGATGAGGGGTGTTGGAGGAAATGAGACGGTACAGAAGGAAATGCAGAAAGAGCGCGCACCCCAAAGGCCGCGCTCTGTCCAGCACCCGTCATCCGTCCCTTTCGGGGCACCTTCTCCCACAAGGGAGAAGGGATATTCGCTACCCGCGCTCTTTCAGCAGCCGCCCCTTTTCGCGGTTCCAGTCGCGCTGCTTTTCGGTCTCGCGCTTGTCGTGAAGCTTCTTGCCACGGCCGATGGCGAGCAGCATCTTGGCCATGCCGCGATCGTTGAAATAGATCTTCAGCGGCACAAGCGTCATGCCCTCGCGCTCGATGCTCTGGGCGAGCTTGGCCATCTCGCGCTTGTTGACCAGCAGCTTGCGGCGGCGCCGCGTCTCATGGTTGAAGCGGTTGGCCTGCAGATATTCCGGCACGTAGGAATTGATCAGCCACAGTTCCCCGCCCTCGAACGAGGCGTAGGAATCCTGGATGTTGGCCTGTCCCAGACGCAGCGACTTGACCTCAGTGCCGCTCAAGACCATGCCGGCCTCGAGCGTGTCGAGCACCTCATAATTGAAGCGCGCCTTGCGGTTTTCCGCGGCGATCTTGTTGTTGGGGTCGGATTTCTTGCCCTGGCTCATGACGTCGCTATGTGTTTGGTGCGTCCTGCGGCTTACCCGTCTGGCCCGCATCCCCGGATGAGGAGCCACCGGCATCCGAACCCCTGCGCAAACAGCGCCTTGGCTTCAGCTGCAGTGGCTGATTTCCCTCATCGCGAGGTGCGAATTCGAAGGGCTGGCGTCGAAGGAGACACAATCCCAAGAGCGCTTACATGGCTGCGAAGTGACAATTCCGCAAGCCTTTGGGCACTCAGTTGATGAGGCCGGCGTGCTTCATCGCAGCGTCGATCTTCTCTGCTGTCGCAGCTTCGACGGTGACCAGCGGCGAACGCAGCACATTCTCGATGCGGCCGAGACGCGACAGCGCGTATTTGGCGCCCGAAGCACCCGGCTCCATGAAGATCGCCTTGTGCAGCGGCATCAGGCGATCCTGCAGCTCAAGAGCCTTGGCATTGTCGCCGGACAGGCTGGCGATCTGGAATTCGGCGCACAGGCGTGGCGCAACGTTCGAGGTCACCGAAATGGCGCCAACGCCGCCATGGGCGTTGAAGCCGAGCGCCGAAGCGTCCTCGCCCGACAGCTGAATGAAATCGGTGCCGCAGGTGATGCGCTGCTCGGAGACGCGCTCGACCTTGCCGGTCGCATCCTTGACGCCGGCGATGTTCTTGAAGTCATGGGCCAGCCGGCCCATCGTCTCCGGCGTCATGTCGATGATCGAGCGCGGCGGGATGTTGTAGATGATGACAGGCAGGGTCGTTGCCTGGGCGACAGCGGCGAAATGCGCATAGAGGCCACGCTGCGTCGGCTTGTTGTAATAGGGCGTGACGACCAGCACGGCATCCGCGCCGACGGTTTCGGCAAACTTGACCAGCCCGACGGCCTCTTCGGTGTTGTTCGAACCGGCACCGGCAATAACCGGCACGCGGCCACGCGCAACCTCGACGCACATCTTCACGACGTGGCGGTGTTCGTCATGGGAGAGTGTCGGCGACTCGCCGGTTGTGCCTACGGGGACGAGACCCGTGGTGCCCTCAGATATCTGCCATTCGACGAGTTCGCGAAAGGCTTTCTCGTCGAGACGGCCATTCTTGTCGAATGGTGTCACGAGCGCGGTAAGTGAGCCTCTCAGCATGTCGTCCAACTCCAGGGAACCCTACGGTTTCGCGGTCTTTTTGATGTCGCCGGCTTTCTAGCCGAAAGCAGGGCCGCGCACCATAGTCTCGACATCAATTTGCGGCAAGTATGGCAACGGGCAAACAGGGGCATTGGGCAAGTGGGTTGTAATGAGCGCGCTAACCTTTCGTTTACCGCCTCTTCACAACCCGGGGCTAGCCTCCAGCTACCAACCCGACGCATCGGCCCGAAAGTCGGATTCGCCTTTCGGAACAGACGGTGCGCCAATTCAAAGTGCCGGAGCATGGCTGCGCCTTCATCGGGCGCGCGGCGTGCTCCAGGATAGTCATTGTAAGAGACAGGGAATGGCAAAGTTCATTCCGGCCCTCGGGCCGCAGCGTGTTGCGATTTTCAGCGCCGTCCTTGCGCTTTCGACCGGCATTGCCTCGGCTGCCGGACTCGACCAGGGCACGACGTCGGCCATCCCCTTTGCCTCGATCGGCAAGGGCGACGCCATGCGCGCTGCCTTTGCTTCGTCCGACCAGTTGAAAAGCGGCCTCGATGCGCTGTCGGGCGGCGACATCGACAGGGCACGCGCCGTGCGCGACGCCCTGCCCGCGACCGCGCTCGACCGCCACATCCTGATGTGGGCGATTGCGCTCAATGGCGGTGACAAGGTACCGAGCGCCGACATCGCGGCCGCAGCACAGGCCCTGCCCGGCTGGCCGGGTCTGGCCACGCTTCGGCGCAACAGCGAACGCGCCATGGCGCGCGAGAACCCCGGTCCGCGTATCGTCGTCCAGGCCTTCGCCGGCAGCGAACCGCAGACGATCGAAGGCGCCATATTGCTCGCTCGTGCCCAGATGGAGCTTGGCGACGCCAAGGCCGCACGTGCCACTCTCAGCCCCTACTGGCGCAACGAGAAGCTCGAGCCTCAGCAGGAAGCAGCTGTCATCAAGGAGTTCGGCACGCTGATTTCGCAGGCCGACCATCGTTTCCGCATGGAAAAGATGTTTTATGCCGACCGGGTGAATTCGGCGCTGCGCGTTGCCGATCTTGCCGGCGCAAAGGCGCTGGCCGAGGCTTGGGCGGCCGTCATCAAGGGCGACAAGAAGTCCGCGGCGCTGCTCGAAGCGGTGCCTGCCAACCAGCGCTCGGCCGGCTATTTCTTTGCCCAGTCGCGCAACATGCGCAAGAACGAGAAGTTCGCCGACGCCGCTGCCTTCATGTTGAAAGCACCAAGGGACAAGGCAGCACTCGTCGACCCCGACGCCTGGTGGGCCGAGCGTCGCGTCCTGTCGCGCGAACTCGTCGACAAGGGCGACGTCAAGACAGCCTACCGAATCGTCGCTGCGCACTCGGCCGAAAGCCCGACGAACGCCGCCGACGCCGAATTCCACGCCGGCTGGTACGCACTGCGCGGTCTCAATGACGCCAAGACGGCAGCACCCCACTTCGCCCGTATCGCGGAAGTCGCCGGCGGACCGATCTCACTGTCGCGTGCCTATTATTGGCTCGGCCGCGCCGCCGAGGCGGGCGGACCTGGCGACGCCAAGGACTATTATGCCCGCGCCGCCACCTATGGCACGACCTTCTATGGCCAGCTAGCGGCTGAACGAATCGGCCGCAAGGCGCTCAACGTGGTCTATCCGACGCCAAGTGCAGCCGACCGCCAGGCATTCTCGCAGCGCGAGGCGGTCAGCGCCATCAGCCGGCTCGAGGGTGCTGGCTATGCCCGCTACGCCGAGATGCTCTACCGCGACCTTTCCAACCAGCTGACCAGCCCCGGCGAACTGGCCCTTCTCGCCGTCATGGCCGAAAAACAGGACAATCATTATCTCGCGCTGCGCGTCGGCAAGATCGCGGCCCAGCGCGGCATCGATGTCGGCGCGCTGTCGCATCCGGTCGGCGTGATCCCCTCTTCGGCGAACATTTCCGGTTCGGGCAAGGCGCTTGCCTACGCCATCGCCCGGCAGGAGAGCGAATTCAACGTCGCGGCAGTCTCCAATGCCGGCGCACGTGGCCTGCTGCAGCTCATGCCGGGCACGGCCAAGGACGTGGCAAAGAAGGCAGGCCTGGCCTATTCGGCCGACAAGCTGACTTCGGATGCCGGCTACAACGCCACTTTGGGCGCAGCCTTCCTCGGCGAACAGCTCGGCCGCTTCAACGGCTCCTATGTGCTGACCTTCGCCGGCTACAACGCCGGCCCCCGCCGCGCCGACCAGTGGATCGCACGTTACGGCGACCCGCGAGGCAAGGATCTGGACACCGTCATAGACTGGATCGAGCGCATTCCGTTCTCGGAGACGCGCAGCTACGTCCAGCGCGTGATGGAGAACTATCAGGTCTACAAGATGCGCCTCACCGGCGGCTACGACATCGCCGGCGACTTGGTGAACGGCCGCTGACGCCCCCTGCCCTGCCTAACCTCGCCTGGTTTGACCTCGCCCGGGTTTGACCTCGTTCGGCCGCTTCGGTAGCTAATTCGCTGACGAAGCGAGGTCAGCAGGGACGCGCATGGACAACGGTTTCTCCGACTTTTTCTATCAGTCGCATGACGGCCTGAGGCTGCATGCGCGAATCTACGGCGAGCGCAACGCGCATCTGCCCGTCGTCTGCCTGCCCGGCCTCACCCGAAACAGCAGGGATTTCCACGAACTCGCGCGCTTCCTCGCAAGCGATTCGAAAACTCGACGTCGAATCATATGCTTCGACTATCGCGGCCGCGGGCAGTCGGCCTACGACCCGAACTGGCAGAACTACAATGTTGGCATGGAAGCAGCCGACATTCTGGCAGGTCTCGCAGAGCTGGGGATCGAACAGGCCGCCTTCGTCGGGACGTCGCGCGGCGGGCTGATCATGCATGTGCTGGCCGCCATGCGTCCCGGCCTGATCGAGGCCGCTGTTCTGAACGACATCGGCCCGGTGATCGAAGCCGAAGGCCTCGCCCACATTCGCTCATACCTGCAGAACGCCCGGCAGCCCGAGACCTTCACCGAGGCGGTCGAAATGCAGAAGCAGGTTCACGGCTCAGCGTTCCCGGCATTGACAGAAGCCGACTGGCAGCGCTTCGTCCGCGCGATCTACCGCGACAAAGGCGGCAAGCCTGTAGCGGACTACGATCCGGCCCTGATCAAGACCGTGCTGGCGATGGATCTGTCGAAGCCCCTGCCGGACCTGTGGCCGCAGTTCGAGGCTCTGGCCACCGTTCCAATGTTCGCGATCCGCGGCGCCAATTCGCGGCTGCTGTCGGCGGAGACACTCGATGAGATGAGAAGCCGCAATCCGCAGATGGAGGCGGTTACAATCGAGGACCAAGGCCATGCGCCGTTGCTGGAAACAGGTGAGTTGCCGGCCACAATCGCCACGTTTTTCGACGTGTGGATGCAGTCGGAGACTGAATCCTTCGCCTGAGCGGAGTGTGTATGGCGGCACGGACTACCCGACGTAGCACTGGATAACAAAAAACCCGGCGGTTGCCCGCCGGGTTCTCTCTAAGTCAGCTTGTGAACTGATTAGAACGAAGCGTCGAGGCGCAGGAAGCCCGAGAACACACCGTCGGTGTAGTTCTCACCGTCATTGTAGTTCACGGCGAGCTTGGCGTTCAGGTTGTCGACGATCTTGTAGTCGACAACTGCACCAATGGTCCAGTCGTTCTGGCTGTTGACGAAGTCGTCGGCGAAGTACTGACCACCGGCACCGATCGCCAGCTTCTCATTGACCTGGTACTTGGCGTAGCCGCCAACCGACCACTCGTAGCCGATACCGTAGAAGCTGTCGCCGGAATTGTAGATCGCCATTGCCTGAAGCGTAAGAGCGTCAGTTGCCTTGAACGAGGCGATTGCCTTCAGAGCGTACTCTTCTGCAGTCGCGTCGTAAGCTGCGAACAGGTCAACACCACCCCAGCCCTGAGCGATCGACACCTTGCCGGCGACGTTCGGGGTGTAGTCGTAGTTGGTGTCAGCTTCTTCGAGAGCCGCGCTGACGGCAATGCCGTTGCCTGCGTCGAACGTGTAGCGAACCGAGTTGATGAAATCGCCACCAGCGGAATCAAACTCGCCCGACAGGTCGCCGTCGAACAGCGTGTCGTTGCGACCAACCATCAGACCGCCGAGTTCGAAGTAGGCGTAGCGAAGCTTCACGGCTGTGGAGTCATAAGACGTCTGGTTCGCGAACTCGACTTCAATGTAGCGCTTGAAGGTGCCGTACTCGGTCTCCGAACGCGCGTCGAGCTTCAGACGAGCGGTGGTCTTCTTCTTCCAGCCGTCATCGTTGTCGGTCCAGTTGATCTGGTAACGAACGAGGCCGCCGATCTTGAGGCAGGTCTCGGTGCCCGGGATGTAATAGAAGCCGGCGCCGTAAACGTCGCAGATGCGGACGTATTCCATGGGCTCCGGCTCAGCGACGACGACAGCGTCGGCAGCGCGAGCGCCGGAGACTGCGAGCAGAGCCGCAGCGGAGCCGAGAAGAAGGCTCTTGATGTTCATTTTCTGACCTCCAGTCAGAATCGCGGCTGGAGGCGGAAAAACAGCGTGCAGAATCGTAGTTGGCGCCGATGAGGCGTGCGATAGCGCTTTGAAATGATTTGGTTTTCTGGAGATTGTCGGCCTCGATGGCCTGGGGATGGCGGAGAGGATGGGATTCGAACCCACGAGAAGCTTTTGACCTCTACTCCCTTAGCAGGGGAGCGCCTTCGACCACTCGGCCACCTCTCCGTCGAGGCGCTGGATAAAGAAAAGGCGCGGCACAATCAATAAGGCTTTGTGCCTTTAGACGTAAAAAGAACCGAATGGAGATTCGACCAGGCGAATCTCAGCCCCCCGGGAATGTCTCGGAGAAACCCAATCCGGTCGATTCCTCTGTCAGCGGAACGTCGAGCTCGACGATTCCATATACGATTCAACCCCTCCCAGGCGCCCAAACCTTAATGACTTCTTTATAGGGGGCATCAAATCGTGTCATTTGTGCAACATCGGTTGCGGATAGATTGCATCAGGGTGCCTGTTGGCGCTGTTCGTTGTTGAACCGCCCCGGCTCATCGGTAAATGTCGGCATCGAAGAAGGAACGCGGTGCGTATCTTTTTCAAACGGGGATGGGGCAGGGAACGCTGTCCTTCAGCAAAAAATACCCAGACCCTCTTTTGAAACTTTTGACTGGAGGTCAGAAAATGAACATCAAGAGCCTTCTTCTCGGCTCCGCTGCGGCTCTGCTCGCAGTCTCCGGCGCTCGCGCTGCCGACGCTGTCGTCGTCGCTGAGCCGGAGCCCATGGAATACGTCCGCATCTGCGACGTTTACGGCGCCGGCTTCTATTACATCCCGGGCACCGAGACCTGCCTCAAGATCGGCGGCCTCGTTCGTTACGAAATCGACTGGACCGACGAAGACAACGGCTGGAACAAGACGTCGCTGGCCCGCCTGAAGTTCGACGCTCGGTCGGAAACCGAATACGGCACGTTCCGCCGTTACATCGAGTTCCAGGCTGGCATCGGCGGCGGCGGCTGGGAAGGCGACGTTTGGACCGGTCTCAAGTCTGAAGGCAGCACTGCCCTTCGTCACGCCTACTTCGAACTCGGCGGCCTGCTCGTCGGTCACACCGACACGCTGTTCGACGGCGACCTGTCGGGCGAATTCGACAAGGGCGGCGGCGACCGCGTCAACCAGATCCGCTACACCTTCGACGCCGGCAACGGCATCTCGGTCTCGGCCTCGCTGGAAGAAGAGTCGGACAACTTCGATTACGTTCCGCTCGTCGTCGGCAAGGTGTCGATCGCTCAGGGCTGGGGCTCGGTCAACCTGTTTGCCGCTTATGACGATGCTTACGGCGAAGGCGCATTCAAGGCCATCGCCAACGTCAAGGCAACGGACGCTCTGACGCTCGAAATGATCGCGACGTATGAGACCGGCCCGTCCTACTGGAGCCTGAATACCGAGTATGACGGCTACACCTGGTCGGTCGGTGGCTACCTGAAGTACCAGGTCAATGAGAAGCTGGCTGTTGGCGCTGGCGGTCAGTACTTCGCTGATCGTCACATTGGCGGCGTGCTTCCCGGCTTCCTCGATACCGACAACAACGACTGGGCGATCGGCGCTGTCGTCGACTATCAGGTCGTTCAGGGTCTCGATGCCAAGCTCGCTCTCAACTACAACGACGGCGACAGCTTCACGGACGGCTCGTTCAGCGGCTTCCTCCGCCTCGACGCCTCGTTCTAATCGACTGACGTCGTAAGCAATAAAGGCAGCCCGGGTTTCGAAAGATACCCGGGCTGTTTTTCTACCGGCGGCAAACGCTGGGATGCCAGACAGCCAAGAAGGAGAAGAGACAGCGTTGTAAGGAAGTGGGTCAGGCGCAAGGGACGACATTGCCGTCCGCCCGACGACCATACCGAAACTGTAAACGTCATCTTGTCGAGCGACACCGGCTAAGATAGCTTTTTGCGACTCTTTGCCACCGGTTGCAGGCGTATTGTGAAAAAAGCAACTTCAAAGGATCAGGTTTTGAGCGGCCACCATTCAGCCGCCCTGTTGGCAAATTGCAAAGTTACTTATAATTTTAATAACTTAAAAGAAGTAAAGTCACACAGGGTTTTAGATCTTTTTGCGTCGTACAAAGATATTTTGTGGGATGACGGGAAGCACAAATACAACGTCAGCTCCTTCCTGGGCGAGATCGACGAGATTCTTCTAGGCGAACGCTTCAGTGCATTTTCCCAGGAGACACTCGACGGCCTTATAGGCTCCCTGCGCCAACGCGGTAACAGCAACGCGACCATCAATAGGAAGATGGCCGCTTTGAGCAAACTACTGCGTAAGGCCTACAAAATGGGAGATATCCATAGCCTGCCCGAGTTCCGCCGCCAGAAAGAGCGTGCAGGACGAATCCGCTTTCTCGAGTTCGAGGAAGAGGACAGGCTGTTTGCCGCCATCCGCGCCAAGAGCGAGGATTGCTACCGCCTCTCCGTCTTTCTTGTAGATACCGGATGCCGTCTCGGCGAGGCTCTTGGGCTGATCTGGAACGACCTGCAGGAAACGCGCGTCAGCTTCTGGATCACCAAATCAGGTCGCAGCCGTACGATTCCGCTGACGGCGCGCGCCAAGGAGGCGGCGAAGTGGCTGGCCGAACGCGGGCCGCGCCCGAAAGGGCCCTTCGCCATGCTGACGCAACCGCAGTACCGAGCCATCTGGAACGAGGCTAAGGCGGAAGTCGGTCTCGGTACCGACGACCAGGTCGTGCCGCACATCCTGCGTCACACATGCGCTTCGCGACTGGTCCAGGGCGGCATCGACATCCGCCGCGTGCAGATGTGGCTCGGACACCAGACACTGACCATGACTATGCGCTATGCGCACCTGGCGACAAACGATCTCGACCGTTGCGTGGTGGTGCTGGAGAGACACTGAGCGCAAACACCCGCGTGTCCGCGTCGACTGTCGCAAGCCGCCTCTAAGGAAATCCGCTTTCTGAGCCAGCTTTACGCGACGCCAAATCCGCGGTTGAGCCCGTGATCCGCCGGCTTCACGTTAAGGCGGAAGCGGAACAGCGGGCATTGATGAACGAGCGACCGGGTCCTGCGCGCCGGTCGGCGCATGCACCATTCGAACTCCCATATTGCGTGCCATTCGGCAAAGACCCTGCACTTCAGATCGATACCATCGACTGGCAATGCGTAGGCCAAGCGGAATGGACTCGCTGGCGGCGACCGCATCAACCAGGTCCGCTACACCTTCGACGCCGGCAACGGCATCGCGCTGAGCGCAGGCCTCGAAGTTGCCGAGAACAACCAGTCCTACACCCCGAACATCACCGGCAAGGCATCGGTTGTCCAGGGCTGGGGTGGCGTCGACCTCTTCGCCGCTTACGACTCGATCGCGGAAGAGTATGCTCTGAAGGCAATCGCTCGCTTCAAGGCGACGGATGCCATCACGCTGAAGGCAATCGCCAGCTACGATTCGGCCGACAGCTTCTACGGCATCGGCTACGAGTGGTCGGTCGGCGGCGACGTCGTGTACCAGGTCAACGAGAAGCTGGCGCTGACCGTTGGCGGCCAGTACCTCGGCGATCGCTACGACACCGCTCTGGTCACGGGCTTCGCCGGCGGCAACGACTGGGTCGTCGGCGCGGTTGTCGACTACAACATCGTCCAGAACCTCGACGCCAAGCTGGCCGTCAACTACACCGACGGCGACAGCTACAAGGCAACCGACGGCTCGTTCGCCGGCTTCCTGCGCCTCGACGCATCGTTCTAATCGAACGACACGTTTAGCCAAAAGACGGCCCGGGTTTCGTCGAGACCCGGGCCGTTCTTATTGCCTCAGTATGCGCCCAAGCGCTCAAGGAGGCAGCAAGGTCGGAAGGACCGGATCGCTCCCGTAGATTTCTTCCGCCAGCCAGCCATCAATCGGCCTTGCGCGCAGCACATGTTCGGGCCTCAAAAGCCGGAAGCAATTGTCACCCATCGTACAAAGCGCATGCAAATACCGCATTTTTTGTCGTATAGGCTCAAGCACAATCAACCTTGCCGCGCTTGAACGAGATGCGGCTCTCTGCCAGCCATAGAGTTCGACACCGATGCCCGTACGGCCGCTCCTCACTCCCGTCATCCGCGCCCTGCCCGTCACCGTGCCTTTTGTCGGGCCTGAAGCACAGGAGCGCGAGCGCGGCAGGCCGTTCCGAGCGCGCATGGGCGCCAATGAAAGCGGCTTCGGCCCCTCGCCGCGCGTCATCGCCCGCATGGAACAAGCGGCGGCCGAGATGTGGAAATATTGCGACCCCGACAATTACGACCTGAAGGTTGCGCTGGCCCGCCATCTCGGCATCGGCGCTGAAAATGTTGTCGTCGGTGAAGGCATCGACGGTCTGCTCAATCTCGTCGTGCGCATGTACGCCACCGAAGGCACGCCAGTCGTCACCTCGCTGGGCGCCTACCCCACCTTCAATTTCCACGTTGCCAGCGTGGGAGGGCGGCTGGTGCCGGTGCCGTTCCGCGACGACAAGGAAGACCTGCAGGGCCTTCTGGACGCGGCAAGGCGCGAAAACGCACCGGTTGTCTATCTTTCCAACCCCGACAACCCAATGGGCAGCTGGTGGGAGGCGAACGAGATCCTGCGTTTCGTCGAACAGCTGCCGGAAACGACGACGCTGATCCTCGACGAGGCCTATGGCGAGACGGCACTGGCCTCGGCGCTGCCGCCGGTCGACATTTCCCGGCCCAACGTCGTGCGCATGCGCACCTTCTCCAAGGCTTACGGCCTCGCCGGCATTCGCTGCGGTTACGCTTTCGGCGATGCCGAGGTGATTTCCGACTTCGAGAAAGTACGCAATCACTATGGCGTCAGCCGCATGGCGCAGATCGCAGGCGAGGAAGCACTCGCCGACCAGGCCTATCTGGCCGAGGTCGTCACCAAGGTGGACGCCGGGCGCAGGCGCATAGCCAAGATCGCCACGGACAACGGGCTGAAGCCGCTGCCCTCGGGTACCAATTTCGTGACCGTCGACTGCGGCGCGGATTCGAGCTTTGCGCTCGCCATCATGCGCAACCTACTTGCCCGCGACGTGTTCATTCGCAAGCCGATGGCGCCGGTGCTCGATCGATGCATCCGCGTCAGCGTGGGCCTGGATCACGAGATCGACATCTTCGCCGAGGAACTCCCGAAGGCGATTGCCGCTGCACGCGGCGCCTGACGACAGACGTCCTCAACCAGGGATACATGTCCGGCTTCACGCGGCGTCAGGCCGCGCGAAGATACATGCGCACATCCTAATTTATTCATTCGAGCGCCGCATCATCAACACACTTCCTGCCTAGGCCGGATGTCGGGCGGACGGGGACACTGGGGGTTCAACAGCAATCAGAACCAACGGGGAGACCCTATGCCTCAGCACAGCGCCAACGAGCAGTATTTGCTCGAGCTCATCAACGCGGAACGCGCCAAGGTAGGCGCCCAGCCTCTGGCATTCGACAACGACCTCAGCGAAGCGGCCGAAGGCCACGACCAGTGGATGCTGGCGACCGACACCTTCTCGCACACCGGCTCCGGCGGCTCGTCGCCGACGACGCGCATGAAGGCGGCGGGCTATACGCTCTCCGGCTCGTGGGCGACGGGCGAGAACATCGCCTGGGCGACAACGCGCGCACCGACAGGTTATGTCGACGAAGTGAAGCTGCTTCACACCAACCTGATGAATTCGTCCGGCCATCGGGCGAACATCCTCAACCCCAACTTCCGCGAGGTCGGCCTCGGCTTCGAGGTCGGAGACTACCAGGGCCGGCAGAGTGCCTTCGTGACCGAGGATTTCGGCAAGACCGGCTCCGACCTGTTCCTGACCGGCGTGGCCTATGGCGACAAGGACGGCGACCGCTTCTACGATCCGGGCGAAGGACTGGGTGCCATCACCATCACCGCCAAGAACGCCGCGGGCCAGACCTTCAAGACCACGACATCGGCGGCCGGCGGTTATGACCTCGTGCTGAAGCCGGGCACCTACACGGTGACGTTCGCCGGCGCAAACGTCGCCACGACGACGAAGACTGTGACCATCGGCACCAAGAACGTGAAGCTTGACCTGTTCAATCCGGCGGCGAAGTCGGGAACACTGGCCGCCACCGCTTCCGCGGACAATCCCGCAGGCGACATCGCCACTGCGCCTTCGACGCAGCCCGTCACGACCGACAAGACCGTTGCGGGCAACGCCGACGCCGGCAATACGCCTGTCAGCAAGCCTGGAAATGCCTGGCTGACCGACTTCTTCAAGAACATGGATGGTTTCGGCAACGACCACCACGCAAGCCGCGCGGCGAGCAAGTTTGCAACCACGACGGACAGTCCGGCCAAACACACGGTTGCCCTTCACGGCGACCAGTTCGCCTTCGGCGCCAAGGTGGCAAATCATGTGAACGCCGAGCATGCCGGCGATCTCATCGACGGCGGCCATGTCCACCAGGCCGTCGACCAGGCAATTGCCGCGCTGCAGGCGCACATGCCTGCCGATGTAATGACCGACGCCGGCGACGCAGCGCAGGCCACTGTCGCCAAGATTTTGGCGCAGATGGCCGCCCATCAGGGCCATCACCACGGCGACGTTGTTGCCTGACGCAAGCTGACTACGGCGGCCGGCGGGCGAACACTCCCCCGCCGGTCGCGCCCCAAGGCAATTGAGAGGGATCCCCCTGACCCAATCGTTCTCGACGGCGTCCCGTTCCGGACGTTCGGAACTCGGCTCGGCACTGGCCTCGTTCCGCGGCACCTTCATCGCTGTCGCCGGCTTCAGCGGCCTCATCAACGTGCTGATGCTGTCCGGCTCGCTGTTCATGCTGCAGGTCTACGACCGGGTGCTGCCGAGCCGCAGCGTGCCGACGCTGGTGGCACTGATCGTCATGGTGGCCGTGCTCTATGCCTTCCAGGGCGTGCTCGAAACTGTGCGCGCCCGGGTGCTGACGCGCGTTGGCGCCGGCATCGATGAGTTGATTTCGGGCCGCGTGTTCGACTGCATCGTGCGCCTGCCGCTACGCATTCGCGACCGCGGCGAAGGCCTGCAGGCGCTGCGCGATCTCGATCAGGTTAGCGGCTTTCTGTCCGGTGGCGGGCCGGCCTCACTCTTCGACCTGCCGTGGATCCCGCTCTATGTCCTGATCTGTTTTCTGTTCCATCCGTGGATCGGCGTGGCGGCGCTTGCAGGCGCCATCCTCCTGATCCTGTTGACTGTTCTGGCCGACCGGCTGGTGCGGGCACCAACAAAATCGATGTCCGACCTGAGTGCCCGGCGCGGCGCGATAGCCCAGGCAAGCGTGCGCAACGCAGAGGTGCTGACCGCCATGGGCATGGGCGTGAACCTTGCCAGGCGCTGGACGAGCGCGAACGGCGATTTCCGCGCCGCGCAGGAACGCGCCAGCGACATCACCGGCGGTTTCGGCGCGGTGTCGCGCATCCTGCGAATGATGCTGCAGTCGATGGTGTTGGCGCTGGGCGCCTATCTCGTCATCTACCAGCAGGCGACGCCTGGAATCATCATCGCCAGCTCGATCCTGACCTCGCGGGCGCTGGCGCCGATCGAGGCAGCCATCGCCCACTGGAAAAGCTTCCTCGCCGCGCGCCAGGGCTGGCAGCGGCTTGACGGCCTGTTTGCCGCCATGCCCAGGGCAACAGACGCAATGGCGCTTCCCGCGCCGAAGGCGGTGCTGGCGGTCGAAAGCATCGGCGTCGCCTCCCCCGGCGACCGACGGATTCTCATCCAGGACGTCGAATTCTCACTCACGGCGGGCTCCGGCATGGGAGTGATCGGACCGAGCGGTTCCGGAAAATCGTCGCTGGCACGCGCCCTGGTCGGCGTCTGGCCGCTGATGCGCGGCAAGGTCCGGCTCGACGGCGCCGCACTCGAGCAGTGGCCGGCAGGTTCGCTCGGCCGCCATGTCGGCTACCTGCCACAGGACGTCGAGTTGTTTGCCGGAACCGTGGGGCAGAACATCTCGCGCTTCGACGACGATTCGTCGCCCGAGGCGGTCATCGCGGCGGCCGAGGCGGCCGGTGCACATGAGATGATCCTGAGGCTGCCTGACGGCTACCAGACCGAGATCGGCGATGCAGGTGCTGCCCTGTCGGCCGGCCAAAGGCAAAGGGTGGCGCTGGCGCGCGCGCTCTACCGCGACCCGTTCCTGGTGGTCCTGGACGAGCCGAACTCCAACCTCGACGCATCAGGCGAA
Source organism: Aminobacter sp. MET-1 (assembly GCF_026521175.1). Taxonomy (NCBI): domain Bacteria; kingdom Pseudomonadati; phylum Pseudomonadota; class Alphaproteobacteria; order Hyphomicrobiales; family Phyllobacteriaceae; genus Aminobacter; species Aminobacter sp. MET-1. Next base: position 149,083 of record NZ_JAMSHL010000006.1, read on the forward strand.
CAGGCACTGACGCAGGCGATCGAAAAGATCAGGGCGCGCGGCGGCATCGTCATCGTGGTGGCGCACCGGCCGAGCGCGCTGGCCGCACTCGACCATTTGCTGGTGCTCGGTGGCGGTCGGCAGCAGGCGTTCGGCCTCAAGAGCGACGTTGCCCGCCAAGCAATGCAGCCAGCACCGTTGCATGCCGTGGCAAACGAACGCGCAGCGGGGGCATCATGAGCCTCTTAACCAGCACATCCGCCCAGCAGGGCTTGGCGAGGACACGCCAGTTGGTCGCTTCCGCCCAAACGAGCGCCCTTGCCCTGCTCGACCGCGGCGCCACGCCAGTTGACGGGGCGAGCCCGCAGCAGCAGAGATTGCGGGCGGCTATCCGGCGCAACGTCAGGCTCGGTGGATTCGCAGCCGTCGTGCTTGTTGGCGGGCTTGGCCTGTGGGCGGCAACGAGTTCGCTGTCCGGCGCCGTCGTCGCCGGCGGACATCTTGTGGTCGATTCCAGCGTCAAGGCAGTGCAGCATCCGCAGGGTGGCGTGGTCGGCGCGCTCAATGTGCACAATGGCAGCATGGTTTCGGAAGGTGACGTGCTTGTCAGGCTCGACGACACGGTGGCCAAGGCCAATCTGGCGGTCTTCGACAACGGCCTCGCAGAACTTGCAGCGCGACGGGCACGACTGATCGCCGAACGCGACGGAGCGGCCGAGGTCGCCTACCCCGCCGAACTGCGCGACCACGCCTCGGACCCGCAAGTCGCTCAGCTGATCGAAGGCGAGAACAAGCTGTTTACGCTCAGGCAACAGGCTCGCAACGGCCAAGTCTCGCAGTTGCGCGAACGGATTGCCCAATACCGGCAGGAGATTGCCGGCATCGAGGCCCAGCAGCAGAGCAAGCAGAAGGAAATAGCGCTTGTCGATGCCGAACTGGAGGGCGTCGAGGCGTTGTGGAAGAAGAAGCTGGTGCCGCTGTCGCGCCTGTCCGAACGGCAGCGGGCGCAGGCGCAGCTGACCGGCGAGGACGGCGCATTGACCGCCACCGCGGCACAGACACGCGGCCGCATCAGCGAGACCGAGCTGGCCATCATTCAGATCGACCAGGACATGCGCAGCCAGGTTGCCGGCGAGTTGCGCGAGATCGACGCCAAGGCGGGCGAGATGCGCGAGCGCCAGATCGCCGCCGAGCAGTCATTGAAGCAGACCGACATCCGTTCGCCCCAGGCGGGCCGCGTGCACCAGCTCGCGGTTCACACAGTTGGCGGGGTGATCGCGCCCGGCGAAGCCATCATGCAGATCGTGCCGACAGCGGATGCGCTGGTGGTGGAGGCGCGCGTGGCGCCGCAGGACATCGACCAGGTGCATGTCGGGCAGCCGGCGACACTCCGGCTCTCTGCCTTCAACCAGCAGACCACGCCGGAGGTCGAAGGCGAGGTGAACAGGATATCGCCCGACCTGATCGAGGACCAGAAGGCGGGCCTATCCTACTATGCCGTGCGCATCGCACTGTCGGCACCGAGCCTGCAGCAGGCAGGTTCTCTTGAACTCAAGCCAGGGATGCCGGCCGAGGTGTTCCTCAAGACCACCGACAGGACTGTGCTCTCCTACCTGTTCAAGCCGCTGACCGACCAGGCAAGCCGCGCCTTCCGCAGCGACTGAGGCGGCAAAGCCAGTCTCGACTCTTCCGGTCATCTCTTGAATTAATTTAACGTTCGTTTTATTACTCTTGTCATCGGGAGGATGCCCTATGGCGCGCACGGCAGGTTCGGACGGCGAAAGGACCGAAGCGGCGATCCGCGACGCCTCTGTGGCCCTTATTGCCCGCCACGGCTTCGAGGCCGTGACCATGCGCCAGCTGGCCGCCGAAGTGGGCGTACAGGCGGCGGCGCTCTACCGCTATTTTCCGACCAAGGAAGACCTGTTGTTCACGCTGATGCGCGAGCACATGGAGGCGCTGTTGGCCGAATGGGCGAACTCCCACCCCGACAATGACGATCCGGTGGCGCGGCTGACGGCGTTCGTCACCAACCACATCCGCTTTCATGTCGAGCGCCGGCACGCGACGCACGTGTCCAATATGGAGCTGCGCAGCCTTTCGCGTGACAATCTGACGACGATCCTGAAGCTGCGCACGGCCTATGAGAAGGAGCTCAGGACCATCCTGCGCGATGGCGCGGAGCTGCGGCTGCTCGAAGTTGACGACACCGGGCTGACGGCTATGGCGATCATCCAGATGATCACGGGCGTGATCGTGTGGTTCCGCCCCGACGAGCGGCTTTCGGTCAATGAAGTGACCGCGACCTACCTCGCAATGACGATGCGCCTGACTGGCGCCAAGACCAATACGGAGGAACGCCATGTACGACAGGACGCTGAACTTCGGGCTCGGTGAGGACGTCGACAGCCTGCGCGAAATGGTCCGGCGCTTTGCCCAGGAGCGCCTTGCGCCGATGGCTGCCGACATCGACCGGTCCAACGAGTTTCCTGCCGAACTCTGGCAGGAACTGGGCGCGCTCGGCCTGCTCGGCATCACCGCCGAAAGCGAATATGGCGGCTCCGACATGGGCTATGTCGCCCATGTCGTGGCGGTCGAGGAAATCTCCCGCGCCTCGGCCTCGGTCGGTCTGTCCTACGGCGCGCATTCGAACCTCTGCGTCAACCAGATCAAGCGTTGGGGCACGGCGGAGCAGAAGGCGAAGTACCTGCCAAAACTATGCTCGGGCGAGAATGTCGGCGCGCTCGCCATGTCGGAAAGCGGCTCGGGTTCGGATGTCGTGTCGATGCGGCTCCGCGCCGAGAAGCACAATGACGCCTATGTGCTGAACGGCTCGAAGATGTGGATCACCAACGGGCCGGACGCCGACACGCTGGTGGTCTATGCGAAGACCGACCCCGACCGGAAGTCGCGCGGCATCACTGCCTTTATTGTCGAAAAGACGATGAAGGGCTTTTCGGTCGCCCAGAAGCTCGACAAGCTCGGCATGCGCGGCTCCAACACCGGCGAGCTGGTGTTCGACAATGTCGAGGTGCCGTTCGAAAACGTGCTGCACCAGGAAGGCAGCGGCGTCGAAGTGCTGATGTCGGGCCTGGACTATGAGCGCGTGGTGCTGGCCGGCGGGCCGATCGGCATCATGGCGGCGTGTTTGGACGTTGCCGTACCTTATGTGCATGACCGCAAGCAGTTCGGCCAGCCGATCGGAGAATTCCAGCTGGTGCAGGGCAAGCTCGCCGACATGTATTCGACGATGAATGCGGCGCGCGCCTATGTCTACGCCGTCGCCGCCGCCTGCGACCGCGGCCAGACGACACGCAAGGACGCCGCCGGATGCGTGCTGTTTGCCGCCGAAAAGGCAACGCTGATGGCGCTGGATGCAATTCAGTTGCTCGGCGGCAATGGCTACATCAACGACTATCCGACAGGCCGGCTGCTGCGCGACGCCAAGCTCTACGAGATCGGCGCCGGCACAAGCGAGATCAGGCGCTGGCTGATCGGTCGCGAGATCATGGGGGAGTGACCCTGCGCGACAATGCCGCGCAGGGCTGATTTTCAATGCTCGACAAGCGTCACCCCCCTCGCCTGCGCCCAGCGCCCAAGAATCTGCAGTTCGTCCTGCCTGGCCGTCCGGTTGCCGAAGCCGCGGACCTGGACGGCGCGGTTGCGCGGGTCGAGCTCGATCGTCAGCATGCGATCCGCCCGACCGACGCCCTTCCGCCGCAACGACCAGATGGAGGCATGGCCGGCGATGCATTTTGCGGCATAGGTCCAGACGCAGTGATGCATGGCTCGGCTTTCGGCGACGAGGTCGTCCGCCTTGGTGATCTGCACCACCGCGAACTCCTCGCCACGGGTGCTGGCCTTTCTGTCGCTTGGACGCCAGGACCAGTTGGCAAGCGGCGAGCCGGCCCAGCCGCCTTCGTCCTGACCATTGCTGCCTCGCCGGATCTCGGCCTGCCGTTGGGCAGCCCTGATGCGGGCGACCATCGCGATGTCACGGTGCCAGTCCCGCATCTGGCGCTCCAGCGAGGCCAGCGTGCGCCCGCGCAGGCTGTATTGCCGGTCGCGCTCGAGACGCGCCGCGAGATAGTCGCAGAGGTCGTCGATCTCTTCGACCGGCAGCGGATTGACGACAAAGAAGCGCGCCGCCTCCCGCCAAAAGGCAAGCTCGCCTCTCGGCGTGCGCGAGATCTTCGATCGGGCAATGCGCTGGGCGACGCCGAGATCGTCGGCATAGGTGCGTGCGATCGCCAGCCAGAAGGTCTCGCAGAAGTCGAGCACCGCCGGCGGGTTGAGGAAGCAATGGACCTCCTTGCGCGTCAGCCACTCGCCGGCGCCGGCCTTGTACAGCGACTGTCCGCCGGCCGCGGCGACATACCAGCGCTTGCGCAGCCTGATCTCGTTGGCGTCGAGGCCGCCGCCGTCGAGCCAGATGTGCTCGAGATGTGCCGCCACGGGGTAGACCGCGAAAAGATGGCGCGCGGCAGCCAGCCGCAGCCGTCCGGGGTCACGCGTCTTGAGCTGCGGATGCCAGGCGTCGCGGTGGCGGATGGCGTTGCCAAAGCCGGCGAACGCCTCGTCCAGCGCCCGCTTGAAATCGGGCGGCTGGCGAAGCGGTCGGACGACCTGCCTGAGCGTCGCTTCATAAGCAGCAATTCGTTCGCGCTCGGCTTCGTGCCGGCGCCTTATTCTGGAACGTGCCATAGCCGTTCAACCTCATCGAGAACCTGTCAGCCGGGCGCAAAGCGACAACCGGCACGGAATGTGTCGATTTCGATCGCGCTGACATGACAGACCTCCTTGGGTTGAATGGGCGGGCTACATAGTCGCAGGGATTGCAGGACGCAAGTCATGTTGACGCATGGGAATGTCGAGAGCGATACAGTGTGGCAGGGATGCATCAGGGGCCTGGCCCGATCGCGCCCGATGGTTTTACGACGGACTCAATCTCGACTCGATGCCGTTCGACCATGAGCTTGCGGGCAAGTAGCGCGCCTACACCCAGCGCCTGTCACCGGGCGGCCGCGCCTGCCCGGCGCTGGTGATATTGAAGGAAAGACGAGGAAAAATGCCGACACTTCATTCCCAGCTGTCCCCCTCCTCCGAAAGCTTCAAGGTCAATGCGGCGCGGCTGCGCGGGCTGGTGGCCGACATCAAGGAGAAGGCCCGACATGTCGAGCTCGGCGGCACGGAAGATGCCCGCAAGCGACATACTTCGCGCGGCAAGCTCCTGCCACGTGAAAGGCTGGCACAGTTGCTGGATGCTGGCTCGCCTTTCCTCGAGGTCGGCCAGTTCGCGGCGTGGGGACTCTATGGCGGCGACATCGCGTCGGCGGGCGTGATCGCCGGCATCGGCCGGGTCGAGGGCACAGAGGTGATGATCGTCGTCAACGACGCCACGGTGAAAGGCGGCACCTATTATCCGATGACGGTGAAGAAGCATCTTAGGGCGCAGGAGATCGCGCTGCAGAACAATCTGCCCTGCATCTACCTTGTCGATTCCGGCGGAGCCAACCTGCCCAACCAGGATGAGGTTTTCCCCGACCGCGACCATTTCGGCCGCATCTTCTTCAACCAGGCCAACATGTCGGCGGCGGGCATTCCGCAGATCGCCTGCGTGATGGGCTCGTGCACCGCGGGCGGTGCCTATGTGCCGGCGATGTCGGACGAGACTGTCATGGTGCGAAACCAGGCGACCATCTTTCTTGCAGGTCCGCCCTTGGTGAAGGCGGCAACGGGCGAGGATGTGAGTGCCGAAGAGCTTGGCGGGGCGGACCTGCACACACGGGTATCAGGTGTCGCCGACCACTATGCCGTCGACGATGAGCACGCCCTGGCGATCGTCAGGCGTATCGTCAAAAACCTGAATCGGAAGAAAGACATCGGGCTCGTCTTGCAGAAATCGATTCCGCCGGTTCATGCGCCGGAAGAGGTCTATGGCGTCATCCCCGCCGACCTAAGACAGCCCTATGACGTGCGCGAGGTGATTGCGCGCACGGTCGACGGCTCGGAGTTCGACGAGTTCAAGCAGAACTACGGCACGACCCTGGTGACGGGCTTTGCCCATATCCACGGTATGCCTGTCGGCATCATCGCCAACAACGGCGTGCTGTTTTCGGAGAGCGCGCTGAAGGGCGCGCATTTCATCGAACTGTGCTGCCAGCGCAAGATCCCGCTGGTGTTCCTGCAGAACATCACCGGCTTCATGGTCGGCGCAAAATACGAGGCCGGCGGCATCGCCAAGGACGGCGCCAAGCTGGTGACGGCAGTGGCGACCGCGCAGGTGCCGAAGGTGACCATCATCATCGGCGGCTCGTTCGGCGCCGGCAATTACGGCATGTGTGGCCGCGCCTACTCGCCCCGTTTCCTGTGGATGTGGCCGAACGCCCGCATCTCCGTCATGGGCGGCGAGCAGGCGGCGACCGTGCTTGCCATGGTCAAGCGCGAGGGCATTGAACGCAAGGGCGGCACCTGGTCGAAAGAGGAAGAGGCCGAGTTCCGCGCCCCGATCCTTGAGAAATACGAGCGCGAGGGACACCCGCTCTATTCGTCGGCGCGGCTGTGGGACGACGGAATCATCGACCCGGCGAGGACGCGCGAGGTGCTGGCGCTCAGCCTGTCTGCGGCGCTCAACGCGCCGGTCGGCGACACCAAATTCGGCGTGTTTAGGATGTGACGGAAGTGCCGCACCCACGTGGAGCGGCACTTCGGGGAAGGATGCAGGAGCTTTGAGCGACCGCCCGCAACATTACGGTTCAGCCAGCCGCCTGCGGCAGATAGTGCAGGATGACGCCACCCGTCTTGAGCGGCGTGGTCTTGCCGAGCTTCATGGCGAGCCCGCGGCCGGGCTTGAACAGCGGGTTGCCGGCGCCGAGCACGACGGGGGCGAGGCAAAGCCGGTATTCGTCGACGAGGCCATGGGAGAGCAAGCTGTCGAGCAGGTCGGCGCTGCCGAAGACATAGACGTCCTTGCCGGGCTCGCGCTTGAGCCGCTCGATCGCTTCGGGCACGGCACCGTCGAGCAGGCGGCTGTTGTTCCAGGCCGCCTCCTTCAGCGTGCGCGAGGCGACGATCTTTTCGAGGCCGTTCATCATGTCGGCGATGGCGCCGGTTTCCTTGGACCAGTAGCTCGCCATGCCTTCATAGGTCTTGCGGCCGAACAGCAGCGCGCCGATATCGGCGCCCTGTTCCAGCGAGAAGGCCTCGAGCTCTTCACCCCAGACGCTAGTGTGGAAGGCGAGGTCCCAGGGGCTGGTCCCCTCGAAGTAGCCATCGAGGGTCATCAGGTTCCAGGCGATAATCTTGCACATGCTGGCTCCCTTATGCTTTCAAATTGCAACCGGTTGCTGGATCGCATAACCGATCCATTTTTGCAATCAGTTTTGCTTTTCACTGCCGACATCGGGTGTCAGCGTGAAGTTCGTGCACCCCATTGTGGCGCCCGGGAGGCACGGGCCGCATGACACAGCGCGTCTCGATCATCGTCGCCGACATCACCACGCTCGACGTCGACGCCATCGTCAACGCAGCCAACTCGTCGCTGTTGGGCGGCGGAGGCGTCGACGGCGCGATCCACCGGGCCGCAGGCCCCGATCTGGAGTTTGAATGCCGGATGCTGAATGGCTGCAAGGTCGGCGAAGCCAAGATGACCAAGGGCTACCGGCTCCCCGCCAAGTTCATCATCCATACGGTTGGCCCCGTGTGGAACGGTGGCAAGAGCAGTGAGCACGCGCTCCTGGCCTCTTGCTACGCCACCTCACTTCAACTCGCAGCGAAGCACGCGCTTGATACGATCGCTTTTCCGTCCATCTCGACCGGCGTCTATCGTTTTCCGGCGGAGGCGGCTGCAAAGATCGCCGTTGGCACGGTTGCCGCATTCCTGAAAGAATCGGCCAAGCCGTCGCATGTCACCTTGTGCTGCTTCTCGCCGGACGCCGCCGCTCTTCATCGCGCAGCACTTGCCGCTCTTGGGAGCGAGCATGACTAGCGCGCTCCTTTTGTTGCTTCACTTCATTTCGGGGGAATGATGTTCTCGAAAATCCTCATCGCCAACCGGGGCGAGATCGCCTGCCGTGTCATCCGAACCGCCCGCAAGCTGGGCGTGAAGACGGTGGCCGTCTGTTCGGATGCGGATGCGCGCGCACTGCACGTGGCGATGGCCGACGAGGCCGTGCATATCGGCCCCTCTCCCGTGGCAGAAAGCTATCTCCGCGGCGACGTCATCATCGCGGCTGCCAAGGCGACGGGCGCGGAAGCCATCCATCCGGGTTATGGCTTCCTGTCGGAAAACCCAGATTTTGTCGACCAGGTGACGGCGGCAGGGCTGGTCTTCATCGGCCCGTCGGCGGCCTCGATCCGCGCCATGGGGCTGAAGGATGCGGCCAAGCGGCTGATGGAAAAGGCCGGCGTACCTGTTGTGCCCGGCTATCACGGCGAAGCGCAGGAGATCGTCATCCTTGCCAGCAAGGCGCGCGAGATCGGCTATCCCGTGCTGATCAAGGCGCGTGCCGGCGGCGGCGGAAAGGGCATGCGCCGCGTCGACCATCCCGACGATTTCGCCGACGCGCTGTCGGGGGCACGGCGCGAGGCCAAGGCAGCCTTCGGCGACGACCGGGTGCTGGTCGAGAAATATGTCGACAAGCCGCGCCATATCGAGGTGCAGGTGTTCGGCGACAATTTTGGCAACGCCGTGCACCTGTTCGAGCGCGACTGCTCGGCCCAGCGCCGCCACCAGAAGGTGATCGAGGAGGCCCCTGCTCCCGGCATGACGGCCGAGCTGCGCGCGGCGATGACCAACGCCGCCGTGAAAGCCGCCAAGGCAATCAACTATTCGGGCGCGGGTACAATCGAATTCATCATCGATGCCTCGGATGGGCTGAAGCCCGACCGGTTCTGGTTCATGGAGATGAACACGCGCCTACAGGTCGAGCATCCGGTGACCGAGATGGTGACCGGCGTCGATCTCGTTGAATGGCAGCTGCGCGTCGCTTCCGGCGAAGTGCTGCCTGCAACGCAGGATGACATCACGCTCTCCGGCCACGCCTTCGAGGCGCGGCTGTATGCCGAGGATCCGGCCAAGGGGTTCCTGCCGGCGATCGGCACGCTGCACCATCTCAGCTTCCCGACGGAGGCGGCGCCCGGAACCGCATTGCGGGTTGAAACCGGCGTGCGCCAAGGCGATGCCATCCCGCCCTACTACGACCCGATGATCGCCAAGCTGGTGACGCATGGACCTGACCGCGCAACGGCGCTGGCAGCACTTGCTCAAGCGGTGCAGCGGACGGAGGTAGCGGGCTGCGTGACCAACGCCACGTTCCTCGCGGCACTCGCCACCGATGCGGACTTTGCCTCCGGCGATGTCGACACCGGCCTGATTGGCCGCAAGCAGGAGGCGCTGACGACGACTGCGGTGCCGAGCGGCCGGGCGGTTGCGCTGGCAGCACTTGCAGCAAGCGGGGCGAAGGCGCTGGAAGCGGAAAACAACCCTTGGGCCAGCCTGCCGGGCTATGCCCATTTCAACCCGATGTCGCGGCGCGTTTCGCTTGCCTATGGCAGCACCGACATCGTCGCCCACGTCGCGGCACGGCCGGACGGCCGTTTCGAGGTGACATCAGAGGGCAGCGACGGGTTTGTGCTCAAGGCCGGTGTCAACGACACTGCTGGTGCCACCGTGGCTGTGTGGCCGGGGCATGTCACCGTGTTCGAGAACGGCCGCTCCTTTGACTTCGCCATCAGCGATCCCTTCGCCCGCGCCGCCGAAATCGGCGAAGGCACGTCGAGCATGCGCGCGCCGATGCCCGGGTTGGTCAAGCTGGTGCGTGCTGCCAAGGGCGACAAGGTGAGCAAGGGCCAGCCGCTATTGGTGCTGGAGGCGATGAAGATGGAGCACACCATCGCCGCTACCCATGACGGCGTGATCCAGGAGATCGCCACCGAGGGCGCGCAGGTGACCGACGGCACGGTGCTGGTGCGCTTCGAGGACTAGCCGACAACCATTGCGTCTTGCGCATGACAGACCGGCCCGGAATTCGGTACCGATTTTCGGGCCTGTGCCTTATTGCTGCGACGCAGCAGACATCATCAGGCAAGCGCAGTGACCAATATCGACAAAAGTGACGCCCTTCCGCACCGCCAATACGAGGACGTGCTGGCCCTGCTCACCGGCACCATGCTGGTGGCGCTGGGGTTGGTGCTCTACACCCATGCGGGGCTGATAACCGGCAGTTCGGCAGGGCTTGCGCTGCTGATCCAGTATGTGACGGGCTACGGCTTCGGCACGGTGTTCTTCGTCATCAACCTGCCCTTCTACTATCTCGCGGTGAAGCGCATGGGATGGCCGTTCACGCTGCGCACCTTTGCCGCTGTGGCGCTGATTTCGGTTCTGTCGCGGCTGACGCCCGACTGGATCAGCATCGCCGAAATCAACCCTCTCTATGCCGCGGTTGCTGGCGGCGGCCTGATGGGCATGGGGCTGCTGGTTCTGTTTCGTCACCGCGCCGGGCTCGGTGGCTTCAATATCCTGGCGCTCTATTTGCAGGACAATTTCGGCATCCGCGCCGGCTACTTCCAGCTCGGCGTCGATCTCGTCATCCTGGTGGTCTCGCTGTTTTATCTCGACTGGACAAATGTCGCGCTGTCGGTGGCGGGCGCTGCGGTGCTGAACCTGATCATCGCCATCAATCACCGTCCGGGCCGCTATGTCGGCATGAGCTGACGCTAGAGCGCTTCCGCTTTTCTTCAAATCGCGGAATCCCTCTATCTCTTTGTTTTTGCGCAATTCCGGACGGAAAACCGCTGCGCACTTTTCGTGGAGTTGCTCTAGACAAGCAAAAGGCCGCGCGTGGCGCGGCCTTCGATCACAGGCGCTGAAGTGGCTCAGGCCGTCGGCTGCTTGGTCCTCCTGAGGTAGGGCAGCACGCGCTCGAACGAACCGAAACGCTTGATGGCGTCCTCGTCCGACACGGCGGCGGTGACGATGACGTCGTCGCCCTGTTTCCACTGTACCGGCGTCGCCACCTGGTACTTGGCGGTGAGCTGGATCGAGTCCAGGGCGCGCAGGATCTCATCGAAGTTGCGGCCGGTGGACATTGGGTAGGTCAGCGTCAGCTTGATCTTCTTATCGGGGCCGATGACGAAGACCGATCGCACGGTGGCGTTGTCGGCAGGGGTGCGGCCCTCGGAGCTGTCGCCGGCGCTGGCCGGCAGCATGTCGTAGAGCTTGGCGACGGCAAGCGTCGGGTCGCCGATCATCGGATAGTCGACCTTGTTGCCCGACAGCTTCTCGATATCGGCCTTCCATTTGTGATGGTTCTCGACCGGATCGACCGAGATGCCGATCATCTTGGCGTTGCGCTTGGCGAAGTCGGCCTTGAGCCCGGCCATGTAGCCGAGTTCGGTGGTGCAAACCGGCGTGAAATCCTTCGGATGGGAGAACAGGACCGCGTAGCCGTCGCCGATCCAGTCGTGGAAGCTGATCGGCCCGTCAGTGGTGTCGGCCTTAAAATCCGGGGCGGTGTCGTTGATACGAAGACTCATGTTCGGATACTCCCTTGATGGCAAACACGCCCCCGCACCAGCCGAACGGCCGCAACCCTGCCTAGAAGCGCGTTTCCGGCATTGTGCTCCAGCCCACCCAAAACGACAATGGCCGGGACGAGCCCGGCCATTGCAACAAATCCAGCTTTTGCAGAAAAAGCTTACTGCGCGATCGGCGCGTACTTGCCGTCGTGCCACTGGTTGATGTCGTAGCTGGCGTTCTTGAGATCGCCCTTTTCGTCAAAGACGACATCGCCGACAACAGTATGGATCGGCTCGCCGTTCTTGAGGACTTCGGCGACCTTCATCGGGTCGTCGGTGCCGGCGCGCTCGATGCCCTGGGCGAAGGCCTGGACGACGGCGTAGGAGAAGAGCGTGAAGCCTTCCGGCACGAAGCCGCCGGCCTTGATCTTCTCGACCGCTTCCTTGGCCTCAGGCTTGGCCTGCGGGTCGGACGGGAACACGAACATCGTGCCCTCGCCGGCAGGACCGGCGATCTGCCAGAATTCGGGCGACGCGATCGAGTCGGGCATGATCAGCTGATATTTGAAGTTCTGCTCGGCCGACTGGCGCAGCATCAGGCCAGCTTCGGGGTGGTAGCCGCCGAAATAGACGACGTCGGCCTTGAGTTCCTTGAGCTTGGTGACGAGCGCCGAATAGTCCTTTTCGCCGGCGTTCAGGCCTTCATAGAGGATTTCCTTGAGGCCGTTTTCGTTCATCGTCTTGCGGACGGCATCGGCCACGCCCTGGCCGTAGGCGCTCTTGTCATGAAGGATGACGACGTTCTTGCCGGCATACTTCTTGGCGATCCACGGGCCGATGAAGGCGCCCTGGGCGTCGTCACGGGTGTAGAGGCGCATGATCGTCGGCCAACCCTTGGCGGCGGCATCATCGGTCATGACCGGATTGGACGAGGCCGGGCTCATCATCAGCGCGCCGCTCTCGGCGTAGACAGCCGAGGCCGGAATGCTCGAGCCCGAGCAGGCGTGGCCATCGACGAACTTGATGCCGTTGGCAACGATGCGGTTGGCGACCGAAACGGCCTGCTTGGGATCGCAGACGTCGTCTTCGATCGACAGCTTGATCTGGCGGCCAAGAACGCCGCCCTTCTCATTGATGGCCTTAGCGGCAGCCTCGGCACCCTGCTTGAACTGGTCGCCGATATTGGCGAGCTGGCCGGTCATCGGACCGACGACGGCAAAGGTGATGTCCTCGGCGAAGGCCACACCGGCGCTCAGCGACAGCGCGAGCAACGCGCCAACAGTACGTTTCAGATGCATATTCCCTCCCTGTGGACGCGCCTGACGTCAGGAATCGCGCCGCTAGCCCAGATATCCAATGCTTTTCGCCTGCGCCAGTGCCCCTCTTGGAGCATGGGCAGCAAGCCATTGTGCCTGTATCGACACACATGTACGGAGACAATCACGTAACTGGCGGAATGGCAACGTCTGGCGTCAGCCACCCTGCGGCCTGAGGACGTTGGGCGAAGTCAGCCAGTTCTGGTAGCTGCGGTCGGCCTCGATGACCTTGTTCCACTGATCCCGCTCGGCCACGGTCCTGGTGGCAGCCCACTCGATCCCGGTGCCTTTCAGGCCGTTCATCTGGGACGCCTCCACCAGATAGGTGTCCGGCAGCATCTTCGGCAGGGTCTCCTGGGCGATGCCGATGTTGCTGAGCTCGACAGCCTTCCAGCCGCCTGTGGTCTTGACCAGCCCGCCCTCCGCCTTGACGCTGGCCACGACCTGCTGGGAGTTGCCTTCGATCGGCACCAGCAGGCCGAAATCGGTGAAGTTGGTGCGGGCCTCGGTCGGGCTGTAGCCGGCGAAGGTCGTCGCCCCGTCGACCATGGCCTTGAGCTGCTCGACGCCTTCGAAGGTTGCCGGGATCTCGCCCGTCGCCGTCAGGTCGATAACCTTGCCGTCGGTATCCTGCAGCGTCTTGGCGATCGCCATCAGCTTGCTGACGAGGAATGTGTCGCGCTGGTCCTGCGCCAGGGCCGCCGCCCTGATGAAGATGTCGAATTTTCGGGACGGGGAAGACATCTGGGGAGCAGGCGCGGCGGCGGGCTTCGGACCGGCGTCCGTCGATGGCAGAAGCGAGCCGAGCTCGTCGAAACAGTTGGTGCCGTCGTTGGCGAGCGACTGCTGCGTCAACGACCAGTCTGGACCGCCGAGCCTGACGGCCGAATACATGAGCCACGCCTGCCAGGACGGCGTGTTGTTGGCCAGCATCGCGTAATAGAAATTGCGGTGCGTGTCGTGTGCGGTGCGCGTTTGGGTGCAGCAATAATAGTCATGGACGATCGACGCCGGGAAATACGGACCGTCATAGTTGTCGCCGACGATCAGCTCGAACAGCCAGGGAATGGTCGCGCCATCGGTGTAGCTTCCCGCCGGCACGGTCCAGCGAAGTCCGTTCGGGTCATCGAAGTTGACAGCCTTGGTGGTCCTGAACGGCTTTGGCGAGGCATCCGTCCGGTTTTCCAGCCCGATCGGAAGATCGATGAACTTGCCATAGTAGTCCTGGGCCCAGGACATATCGGCTGCAAGCAAGAGTATGAGCGTAGTCGAACTGCGAAGCAAAGTCCTGCGCATGCCACCCCCCATTTTTGCTGATTTTGCAAAGCAAACGATAGCATGTTTCAGCAACAACGAAAAAGCCGCGCCGATCTTGTCTCGATCGGTCGCGGCTTTTTTCGTGGAGAGTTCCCGCGAGCATCTTCGGCCCGTCGGAAGTTCGCCTGCCCTGTCTAACTGCTCTGTCCAATTGGTGGGGACATGCTGGAGATCATGTCCCTGGCGCGCCTTGCCCGTCCTTCAAGCCGTCGCGCTTCTGTTGTTGGGGGCTGCCATCCCGGCGTCCCCGTTCTTCCCCCGAAGAAATCTTGTCTTGCTGGTGCATGATCCGTTCCGAAAATCCAAGCGATTTTCGGGGCATGCACTAGTGCATCGTCATCCATTCGCGCGCTTCGCGCAGCGCCTTGACGATGTCGGTCTTGGACATCGTGACCGACAGCTCCGAGCGCAGTTCAGCAGCGCGGGCCGAGCCCTTGATGGCGGCGATGTTGAACCACTTGTGGGCGGCAACCACGTCGATGTCGCAGTCGCGGCCGGTGGCATACATCATGCCCAATTCCAGCAGAATATCAGCCTGAGCGGTGGTGCCCATCGCGCCAAAGCCGGCTTCAAAGATTTCGAAACGTGCCATTTTCTTGTCCCCTGTCCGTCTCCTGGAGCGGGCCTGCCTGGGTCACCAGGAGCCGCCCTTCGATGCTTCCGAAGATGCCGGGGAGCCTTGAATCTGCCGTTAAATGGCTTGCTTAACCCGAAGAAAACAAAGTCAAAACAAAGGGTAAAGCTTGGATTTCGTTAAGGATAGGAAGCCTTGGGCTGCCTGGGATTTGAAGAAAATGCGATGAAAATTCGCCTGTCTGCGGCTAAGTCTTTGATAACCACGCCCGACATCCGCTGATGGTGGGAGATGAACTTTCGGCGGCGAAAGGGACTTTTTCGGGCCAGAAAAAAGCCGGCAACTTCCCCAGCGACACCGCTTTTGTTTTGGCGAAGGCTGCATTACGCTTACGTTTGCGTAAACGTCACGCGGGGGAGACGCCTGTGACACCAACCGGGAGGACTTCAATGTTTCGCAAGATGAGCATGGCCGTTGCGGCTACCCTGATGCTGGCGGGCGCGGCCTATGCCGATCCGATCGAAGGCAACTGGAAGACGGAAGCCGGCTCGACGGCCGCGATCGCAACGTGCGGCAGCGGCTTCTGCATCACGCTGAAAGACGGCAAGCACGCCGGCAAGCAGATCGGCACCTTCAACGCGGACGGCGGCAATGCCTATTCGGGCAAGATCACCGACCCCGCCAATGACAAGACCTATACCGGCAAGGCCTCGGTGGCCGGCTCGAACCTGAAGATGAAGGGCTGCGTGCTCGGCGGCCTCATCTGCAAGAGCCAGAACTGGACGAAGCTGTAAGATCGAATAGGGAGTAGTGAGTAGCGAATAGAGGGGAAGACCGAGGGCTTCGACGCCACGTGTTCCCTGTTCGCCACCCACTACTCCCTATTCGCTGTTTTCACGCCCTCGCTCGCTGACCGAACAGCACCTTCTGGGCTTCCTTGTCGTCGGCGAGATTGCGGCGGTGGTCTTCACCCACGGCGATGCCGCGGACAACGGCCGGACGGGCCAGCAGCGTTTCAAACCAGCGCTTGAGGTGCGGGAAGTCCTCGATGTCCTGGCCCTGGTTCTTGTACGGCTTCACCCAGCCAAGCGCTGCCATGTCGGCAATCGAATAATCGCCAGCCAGGAATTCGCGATCGGCGAGGCGCTTGTTCATCACACCGTAGAGGCGGTTGACCTCGTTGGTGTAGCGGTCGACGGCATAGCCGATCTTTTCGGGCGCATATTGCCGGAAGTGATGGGCCTGGCCGGCCATAGGGCCGAGGCCACCGACCTGCCAGAACAGCCACTGGTCGACCTCGACACGCGTGCGCTCGTCGGCCGGATAGAATTTGCCGAACTTGCGGCCGAGATATTGCAGGATCGCCCCTGACTCGAAGATGGAGATGGGCGCTGCCTTGCCGTCGACGGCCGGACCTTCCGGATCGACGATCGCCGGCATACGGTTGTTGGGCGCGATCTTCAGGAATGACGGCTCGAACTGCTCGCCCTTGCCGATGTTGACGTATTTGATCGTGTAGGGAACGCCAAGTTCCTCCAGCATGATCGAAATCTTCCAGCCGTTGGGCGTCGGCCAATAATAGAGGTCGATCGGCAAAGTCTGCGTGGTCATTCCGAACTCTCCGTGTTGTGCACTGCACAGGAGATATGTGCGGGTGGCCGGAACGCAACCCTGAGCCCCTGTTAAAGACCGTCAATAAATTTGAACCGAGGATGAACGGAGGTCTCAGAACCCGTTCAGCAGGGCTTTGGCATATTCCGCTCCATCGAAGGGGATACACCAATGCTTGCTCGTCGCTTCACCATCGTATGCCTGCTCAGCGCCCTGTTTGGCATCGCCTTCGCAACCCTCGTCGCCGAGGTGAGCCGTCCGGCCCATTCCTGGGAAATCGGCAGCGTGGTGCCCTGCGTGTTCGAAGAAAACATGAACTGCAAGCCGCCCTTGAGACACTAACCGACAAAAGAGACCGATCCGCTCCAGCACGAAAAGAAGAAACGCCGATGACCCGCCCCGCTTCCCACATCGCAAACATGGTTCGTATCGCCTTGCGGGCGGCGCTCATCCTGCTCGTTCTGGCTGCCCCCGTTCTCGCCGTGCCGCAGCTGCGCGGCGACGCCGGCAATACCATCGAAGCGCCAGCCGCACGCAAGAACGGCGTCGGTTTCGTGCTGTTGGTCAGCCTGCAGCGGGCCTGACGCGACGATTTGGCGAGGCTGTAATACGAACCTCTCCCAACCGTCACAATTGATCTCTATAATGGGTCATGGAAAAGCGAATCTATCCTGAACCCATCGAATCCATCACCACGCCGGAGCCTTATTCCCGGCAGAGCTTCACCGACGCCCATGAGGCAGTGAAGGCGCTCCAGCAGCTCTACGACCGCAACACGGCCTTCCTGCGCGACGCATTTGCATCGCTCGCGCACGGCACGCCGCCGCAGCGTTTCCGGGCCTGCTATCCTGAGGTCGGCGTCGTCACCTCGTCCTATTCGCAGGTCGATTCCCGCCAGGCTTACGGCCACATGCCGACGCCCGGCCTGTTCACCACCACGATCACCCGGCCCGACCTGTTCGAGAGCTACCTGGTCGAGCAGCTGAAGCTGATCATGCGCAATCACGGCGTCTCGGTCACCGTGTCGGAATCCTCGACGCCAATCCCGCTGCATTTCGCCTTCCTCGAGGGCACCCATGTCGACGCGGCCGTCGCCGAGCGCATCCAGCGCCCGATCCGCGACCTGTTCGATGTGCCCGACCTCGATGGTACCGACGACCACATCGCCAACGGCACCTTCGAGATTCTGCCGGGCGAGCCGCGACCGCTGGCAGTATTCACCGCCCAGCGCATCGACTATTCGCTGCACCGGCTGGCGCACTACACGGCGACCACGCCGCAGCATTTCCAGAACTTCGTGCTGTTCACCAACTACCAGTTCTACATCGACGAGTTCGTGGTGCTTGCCCGCGAGCTGATGGCCAAGGGCGGCGGCGGCTACACGGAGTTCGTCGAACCGGGCGGCGTGGTGACCAAGGCCGGAGAGAGTGCGCCATCAGAAGGCAACCCGCCGCCACGGCTGCCGCAGATGCCGGCCTATCACCTGAAGAAGGCGGGCCATGGCGGCATCACCATGGTGAATATCGGCGTCGGCCCCTCCAACGCCAAGACCATCACCGACCACGTCGCGGTGCTGAGGCCGCATGCCTGGCTGATGCTCGGCCACTGCGCCGGCCTACGCAACACCCAGGCGCTGGGCGACTATGTGCTGGCGCACGCCTATGTGCGCGAAGACCACGTGCTCGACGACGACCTGCCGGTGTGGGTGCCGATCCCACCACTGGCCGAGGTACAGGTGGCGCTGCAGGAGGCCGTCGCCGAGGTGACCGGGCTGTCCGGCTACGACCTCAAGCGCATCATGCGCACGGGCACGGTCGCCACCATCGACAACCGCAACTGGGAACTGCGCGACCAGCGCGGGCCGGTGCAGCGTCTGTCGCAGTCTCGGGCGATCGCGCTCGACATGGAATCGGCGACGATCGCCGCCAACGGCTTCCGCTTCCGCGTGCCCTACGGCACGCTGCTGTGCGTCTCCGACAAGCCGCTGCACGGCGAACTCAAGCTGCCCGGCATGGCCTCGGAGTTCTACAAGCGGCAGGTGGCCCAGCACCTGACCATCGGCATCCGGGCGCTGGAAAAGCTCGCCGAAATGCCCAATGAAAGGCTGCATTCGCGCAAGCTGCGCAGCTTTGCCGAGACGGCATTCCAATAGGGCCCGGAACGGGCACCCGATATCATCAATGAGCCGCAATTGTGCGGCCATGAAGCAGACATGACGACACCGGCCTTGCTCATGATCGCCAAGATCGCCTGTTTTTCGGCGATGCTGCTCATTTCCATTCCGCTGGTCGCCGGCTTTTTCGGCGCCTGGCATCCGGCGCTGGATTCGTTTGCGCATTTCCGCGTGCATCTGGCGGTCCTGATGATGGTCGCGGCGCTGCCGCTTCTGGCCACCTCGATGCGCTGGCCCGCGGTTACAGCACTCGTGTTCGGGGCTGCAGCCCTTGCCACGACCTCGCCTTCCATACCCGGCATAGGCTCGGTGCACGCGGCCTTCGAGCCACGCCAGGGCAACCGCCCTGTCTACAAGATGCTGCAGATGAACCTGCGCTTCGACAATGCAGAGCCGGCCAAGGTGCTGTCGCTGGTCGGGCGCATGCAGCCCGACGTGATCACCTTCGAGGAAGTGTCGAGGATGTGGACGCGCAAGCTCGAACCGCTGTTTGCGCGCTATCCCTACCGGATGATTTGCCCTTATCCGAACAATGTGTTTGGGGCAGCGATCCTGTCGCGCCGGCCCTTCGTCGAGGGCAGCGAGCCGCAATGCTACGGCGGCGGGGCACTGGCTGTCGCCAAAGTCGATTTCGGCGGTCGCGCCGCCGATGTCGTCGCCCTGCATCTCGGCTGGCCCTGGCCGTTCGAGCAATCGAGCCAGATCGATGCGCTGAGCCCGATTCTGGCCGGGCTAGACCAGAACGCCATTCTGGGCGGCGACTTCAACGCGACGCCCTGGAGCAATTCCGTCAGCCGCGTCGCCGAAGCCGGCGGCATGACGCTGATGCCCTCGGCCGGGCGCACATGGCTGACATTCATGCTGCCCGACTTCATGCGCTTTGCCGGCCTGACCATCGACCATGTGATGGCCAAGGGCGAGATTACGGTGCACTCGGTCAAGATGGGCGACGACGCCGGTTCGGATCACCGGCCGCTGCTGGTGGAATTCTCCTTCAAGGACAGCGTACCGGAGCCCGAAGACGTCGAACCGCAGACGGTGCGGCTCGAAACGCCGCCGGCGCCGCGCGGCTAGACCAAAATCTTCGCCACGAACAGAAACGGCCCGGAAGTCGATGACCTCCGGGCCGTTGAATTGTTCATTGGCTGCGGAGCAGCTTACATGTTCGGGTAGACAGGCCCCTCGCCGCCCTGCGGCGGCACCCAGTTGATGTTCTGGTTGGGATCCTTGATGTCGCAGGTCTTGCAGTGGACGCAGTTCTGCGCGTTGATGACGAACTTCGCATCCGCATGGCCGGGATCGCCGGCGATCGAATTGCCGTCGGCATCGACCCATTCATAGACGCCGGCCGGGCAATAGCGGCTCGAAGGCCCGGCAAAAACGCCGTATTCCGAACGCTTCTGAAGTTCCGCATCCTTGACCTGGAGGTGAACCGGCTGGTTCTCCTCATGGTTGGTGTTGGACAGGAACACCGACGACAGGCGATCAAAGGTCAAAACGCCATCGGGCTTGGGGTAGTCGATCTTCTTGTGCTTCGAAGCCGGCTCAAGCGACTGGGCGTCCGTCTTGCCGTGCTTCAGCGTGCCGAAGGGTGAGACGCCGAACAGGGTGTTGAGCCACATGTCGAGGCCGCCGAGGCCGACGCCGAGAATGGTGCCGAAACGCGACCACAGCGGCTTGACGTTGCGGACCTTCTTCAAATCCTTGCCGATATCGGTGGCGCGCCAGGCCGCTTCGTAGGCGGCAAGCTCGTCATTGGCGCGGCCGCCGGCGATGGCCTCCGCGACATGTTCGGCAGCAAGCATGCCCGAGAGCACGGCGTTGTGCGAACCCTTGATGCGCGGAACGTTGACCAGGCCGGCCGAGCAGCCCATCAGCACGCCGCCGGGGAACGACAGCTTCGGCACCGACTGGTAGCCGCCCTCGGTGATGGCGCGGGCGCCATAGGACAGGCGCTTGCCGCCCTCGAAGGTGCCGCGGATCGCCGGATGCGTCTTGAAACGCTGGAACTCCTCGAAGGGCGACAGATACGGGTTCTTGTAGTTGAGGTGGAGGACGAACCCGACCGCCACCATGTTGTCTTCGAGATGGTAGAGGAACGAGCCGCCGCCGGTCTTCATGTCGAGCGGCCAGCCGAAGGAGTGCTGAACGAGGCCCGGCTTGTGCTTTTCGGGCGCGACCTGCCACAGCTCCTTGATGCCGATGCCGAACTTCTGCGGCTCCTTACCGGCGCCGAGGTCGTATTTGGCGATCAGCTGCTTGGCGAGCGAACCGCGCGCGCCCTCGCCAATCAGCACATACTTGCCCATCAGCGCCATACCAGGAGCGAAGGACGGACCGTGCGAACCGTCGCGTTCGACGCCCATGTCGCCGGTGTAGACGCCTGTTACCGCGCCCTCATCATTGTAGAGCAGGCCTGCGGCGGCAAAGCCCGGATAGATCTCGACGCCGAGCGCTTCGGCCTTGGTGGCCAGCCAGCGGCAGACATTGCCGAGCGAGACGATATAGTTGCCGTGATTGCTCATCAGCGGCGGCATCAGGATGTTCGGCAGCTTGACCGAACCTGCCGGCCCGAGCACCAGGAAATGGTCGTCGGTGACGGGGGTCTTGAACGGATGGTCGGCGTCTTCGCGCCAGTCGGGCAGCAGGCGGTTGATACCGATCGGGTCGACCACCGCGCCTGACAGGATGTGGGCTCCGACCTCGCCGCCCTTTTCGAGCACGACCACGGAGAGCTCGGGATTGACCTGCTTGAGCCGGATCGCCGCTGCCAGACCCGCCGGCCCAGCGCCAACGATGACAACGTCGAATTCCATGCTCTCGCGCTCGATATCGCTCATCAATCCCTCCGCGTTGGCTAACCCTGTCCCAAGGGCAATCTTTTGGCTACGCGCTGCATAGCGCATCAGTCGGAAACGTCAAACCGGACCAATCCGCACATCGGCTGTTTGGCCTAGCTGCAGCCCGTCCAAGTCGAGAATTATCTTACGTTAACGTAAAGGTCAAAATATTTCGCTTTCCGCCCCGATGTGACAGGGTAGTGTCGGCGGCAGGTTGCCCATCGCTTTTCGTCCATTGATTCTTCATGCGCCAATTCGTGCCTTGCAAGACCGGACTGAAACGCTTCAGCCCCACAAGCCACATGCTGGCGGTGGTCTCCCTTCTTATTGCGACGTGTTTGGCCGGCGAAGGTCGTTCGCAGGAAACCGCGGACGGACAGAAGCTCTGGACCAGCGGCGCCTATTCGTTTTCAGACGAGCTCGGCGGCTTCCGCATCACCTCGGTCTCGGGCATCGGCACGCGCGAGGACCCGCTTGTCATCAGGGAGGAGCTGGAGTCGTCGTCGCCGGTGACGCTGACCATCCGCACCACACGACCGATCAGGCCCTTCGACACGTCCGGGCTGTACGCCAACGGCATCATGTTCATGCGCATCGAGGCGCTCAACAACAGCGGCCAGGCATGGATCGAATTCGAGTTCGAACTGCAGGAGATCGAGGGCAAGCCGAGCGACTTCGGCGATGGCCTGTCCTTCGACCAAAGGCGCGGCGACAGCGCCAACATCTCGTCGAGCAGCTTCTCCAAATATGTCAGGGATTTCGAGCCCTATGACCGGCTGCGCTATACCGAAGGCAAGATAGACCCCGGCGAGGCCGCCGATTTCAACTTCCTGATCACCGACTACACGCCGCGCTGGCGCTTTTATATAGTGCAGGACCCGCGCATTCCGTCGTCGTGAACTTGCAAATCGGCGTCCGAACGCCGAAAAAGAGCCATGGCCTCCATTTCGGGAAATGAACGTCCGGATCTGCGCGATCTGCTCGCCTTCTATGCGGCGGCGGGCGTGGACGAGGCGTTGGCCGACGATCCCATCGACAGGTTCGCCGAAAGCGCGGCGGCGCGACAGGCAGCGCCGGCGACGCGTGCTGCCCAGCCGGGCCTTTCCCGGCCAGGCGTATCCGCTGGGAGCGACAGAACAGCTGCTGCGCCGCCGCCACGGCCCGTTGCGGCTGCGGTGCCTGATGAAGCGCAGGCTGCCGCGGCACGCGAGGCCGCCTCGAAAGCCGCCTCTCTCGACGAGTTGCGCCAGATTCTCGAAAGCTTCGACGGCTGCAACCTCAAGGCTACGGCCAAGAGCATGGTGTTTGCCGACGGCAACCCCGAGGCCGACCTGATGCTGGTCGGCGAAGCGCCGGGACGGGACGAGGATCTGGAGGGGCTTCCCTTCGTCGGCCGCTCGGGCCAGCTGCTCGACCGCATCCTCACGGCCATCGGCCTCGACCGGAAGTCGGCCTATATCGCCAACGTCATTCCCTGGCGTCCGCCCGGCAACCGCACGCCGACACCACACGAAACGGAAATCTGCCGGCCGTTCATCGAACGCCAGATCGCGCTCGCCAATCCGAAGGTGCTGGTGTCGCTCGGCGGCCCGTCGGCCAAGCTGTTGACCGGCGCGCCCGATGGCATCCTGCGGCTGCGCGGTAACTGGAAGACGCACAGGACGGCCGACGGAACGGTCATTCCGGTCATGCCGACGCTGCATCCGGCGTATCTGTTGAGAAATCCCGCCCACAAGAAACTTGCGTGGCGGGATTTCCTGGAGATCAAGGCCAAGCTGAGGGAACTCGGCGGCCTGTAGGGCGCAACCGGTTCAGGCGACGGCGACCGTACCGGCACGGCGGATTCCAATGAACTGCAATTCGGCGAAAACTGCGACGGCGAGTGCCTGGACTACCACGAAGGCGATGCCAAGAGCGTTTGGCGCAACGGCACCCGACAAGAGCAGGACGAAGCTGCCGATTACCCAGAGCATGTTCAGTACGATAATGACGGGGAGCAGGCCGCGCGGCACGCTGTCACGCCGGGCTATGACGACCAGCATGGCGACGAAGGGGATGAGCAGCAGGCCGGCCCAGAACAGCAGCGGCTCGGGCAATTCGAGAAGGCCCGCAAGCAGCGGCGCGCCGAGCAGCATCAAAAGTGCTGTGGCTCCGCTGGCAAGGGCATCAAGGTAAAGCGTGTTGCGGAGGAACATGGTGACTGTCATGGCAGGCTCCTTTGGGTTTGTCTTGGCGGAGGCTTCGCTTGCTGCGTCCGCCTTCCTTGAGGCAACATCCCACTGCGCCAGCCTTGATGCGATTACGCTTGAGGTAATAGAAACGAGAAAGTTGTCGCGCTAGATTGCAGGCATGGACACAAACACGGTCGGCGGCCTGATCCGCGAATGGCGCACAAAACGGCGCATGAGCCAGCTCGATCTGGCCATGGAGGCCGAAATCTCGCAGCGGCACCTGAGCTTCATGGAGAGCGGGCGCTCCCTGCCCTCACGTGACATGGTGCTGCACATCGCCGAGCAGCTTGCGATCCCGCTGCGCCAGCGCAACCAGCTGTTGCTCGCCGCCGGATATGCGCCGAGCTTCAGCGAAAAGCCGCTGGATCACCCCTCGCTCACCCCCGCGATGGACGCAGTGCGCATGGTGCTGAAGGGCCATGAGCCCTATCCGGCCATTGCCATCGACCGACACTGGAACCTGATCGAGGGCAATGCCGCGCTCGGCCAGCTTTTGGGTGGGGTGGAAGATGCGTCGCTGCTGGAGGCCCCTGTCAATGTGCTGCGCCTCAGCCTGCATCCGAACGGCGTGGCGCCGTATATCGTCAACCTGCATGAATGGCGAGCGCACCTGATCGAGCGGCTGAAGCATCAGAATGACATAGCCGGCGACCCGGTGCTGAAGGCACTGGAGACGGAACTGCTCGGCTATCCCGACGGCCCCCGCCAGGGCCGGCCGATCCAGGGCAACGCCAATGCGATCGTGCACCCGCTCAGGATACGTGTCGGCGACGTCGTATTGTCCTTTATCAGCACGACGACCGTGTTCGGCACGCCGCTCGACGTGACGCTGTCGGAAATCGCCATTGAATCCTTCTTCCCCGCCGATGAGGAAACGGCCGCCCACCTCAGGGCCGGACAATAGTCAGCGGCTGCCGTAGGCGGTCCAGCTCGAATGGAGCCGGATCGGGAAAGATGGTTTCCAACGCCGTCCGCATCTCGATGGCGCGGATGGCGGCACGGGCGTGATCCTCGATCTCGTCGTTGAGGCAGAAGAACTGAGGCGGTCGCTCGACCAGACGCGCCAGCGCCATGCCGAACTGGACATCGTCGCGCAGCGGGATGACATGTTCCCGGTCCAGCCGGACAAGGCGGGCGCCCGAGCTGCGGTTGCGATCACGTTCGGGAACGGCATTTATGTAGAGTATGCGTGCGAGCGCGTCGGTGCGCTGGCGGAAGCGATGGCCTGCGGTGCGGCGCAGCCAGACGCGGAAGCGGCGATGCAGCCAGTCCAGATCCTCGATGTCCATCAAGAGCGGCACGTGGGCCGGATAAGCCCATTTCCGACGGCGGAAGGCGACCGAAAGCAGCAAATTATTGAAGGCCAGCGTGTGCTGGTAGCGGTCGACGCCGAACCTGAAAGCGGGCAAGCCGCACTGCAGGGCATGCAGCCGCTTGCCGCCGTCGGCCCCGACATATTCCCCGCGATCCACCGGCTGGCCAACGAAAAAGTCGTCGTTGAAGAGCAGGAAATGCCTGGCGACGCCGGCCTGGCCGATGCGGTGCAGGTTGGCCTCGATGGCGCTCGAGCTGAACACCGGCAGCCGCTCGGGCCTTTCGAAAAAGAGGTCGTGGGTGACGAGATTGACCTTGGGATGCTCCAGATCGAGCCAGCGCGGCGCCTGGCCGTTGGTGACCAGATGGATGGTACGCACCCACGGCATGTTCAGCTGGATGGAACGCAGCGCGTAGCGCAGCTCGCCATTGTCGCGAAAACGATAGCGCGCCGGCTGTAGCCATGGCTGCCACGGCCAGCGTCCCTCGAGTTCGGCACGGTGGCCGGGATCGCTGCCATCGACCCACGGCATGACCACATCGATCGGAAACGCTTCGTCCATGCCCGCTCCGGCCACGACGCGGCCGACCTTTCGGTTGTGGAGCGGGCAGGCTCCGGTTGCTTCGTTCGCGCCTATTGCGGCGTTGTGGCCTTCTTGGCGGCGCGGCGTTCGATTCCAAGACGCCGTTCGCGCCAGATGATGAAGATGCCGGCGCCGACGACGATGACGCCGCCGACCAGTGTATGGATGGTCGGCAGGTCGCCGAAAACGAGATAGCCGACAACGATGCCCAGCAGCAAGGAACTGTATTCGAACGGGGCGACCGTGGACGCTTCGGCGTGGCGATAGGCCTCGGTCATGAACAGCTGGGCGATGCCGCCGCAGAAGCCACCGGTGACCAGCAGCGCCGTCTGTTCCCAGCTGAGCGCCTGCCAGCCGAACGGAATGCTGAACAGGGCCATGACGCTGGCGGTCAGCGAGAACCACAGCACGATCGTCGCGGTGCGTTCGGAATGGACGAGGTTGCGGACCAGGAGCATTGCGATGGCCGACAGCGCCGCACCGATGATTGCAGCCAGCGCGCCCATCGCCGCCTTGTCGCTGACGCCTTCGGGCGAAGTGAACAGCGTCAGATTGGGCCACGAGACGATCAACACGCCGACAAGGCCGATAGCGACCGCCGTCCAGCGATAGGCACGGACGTTTTCGCCGAGAATGAGGGCGCTGAAGACGACGACCAGAAGCGGCTGGGCGTAATTCAGCGTGATCGCCTCCGGCAATGGCAGCTGCGTCAGCGCGAAGAAGCCGAAGCCCATGGCGGTGACGCCGGCCAAGCCGCGCATGATGTGTCCGAAGGGCCGCTTGGTGGCGACCGCAGTGCGCAGCTCGCCGCGAAAGGCGAGAAAGGCCAGGATCGGAAAAATGGCGAAGAATGACCGGTAGAAGACGATCTGGCCGGCAGGCACCTGGCCGGCCAGCTTGATGGCCGTCGACATGCCGACGAAGATCGCCACCGAAATGACCTTGAGCGCGATGCCCGTAAGTGGCGATGACGCCGCCTGAACCACCTGATGCTTCACTGCTGCCGGGCCGCCGCGATGGAAGCCCAGATGCGCGCCGGCGTTGCCGGCATCTCGATATGGCCGATGCCGTAGGCGCGGTAGAGCGCATCGGTCACCGCATTGAGCGCGGCGGGCGTGGAGCCGATGGTGCCCGCCTCGCCTGCCCCCTTCATGCCCATGGCGTTGGTGGTCGAGGGCACATTGCGCGTCTCGAAATGAAAGGACGGCACGGTGTCGGCGCGCGGCATGGCGTAATCCATGAAGCTTGCGGTGATGAGCTGGCCGTCCTCGCCATAGACCGCCTCTTCCGACAACGCCTGACCGATGCCCTGGACGACGCCGCCATGGACCTGGCCGGCGAGCAGGATGGGGTTCACGGTGGTGCCGAAATCGTCGACGATAGTGTAGGCGACGACCTCGGTGGACCCGGTCTCCGGGTCGATCTCCACCTCGCAGATATGGGTGCCGTTGGGATAAGTTGCCTCGTCCTGAACAAACTCTCCCATCGCCTTGAGATCATCGGGGTTTTTCGCCGCGGCATGGAGGTCGGCGAAGGAGATGACGCGGTCAGTGCCGACGATGCGCGCTTCGCCATTGTCGAGGTCGATGTCGGCGGCTGCTGCCTCCAGCTCGTCGGCGGCGATCTTCTTCAGCTTCTCGGCAAGGGCTGCACCTGCGCGTGAGGCCGAGACGCCGCCGAGCGGGATCGAACGCGAACCGCCGGTGCCGCCGCCTTTGGCGAGCTGGTCCGTATCGCCCTGATGCACGCTGATTCTGGCGACGTCGAGATTGAGCTTCTCCGAGACGAACTGAGCGTAGGCCGTGGCATGACCCTGGCCGTTGGACTGGGTCCCGATGAACACGGACACCGAACCATCGGCGTTGAGTTCGACACGTGCCGGCTCGGACCCGGCGAAGGCGCAGGCCTCGATGTAGGTGGCCATGCCGATGCCGCGGATCTTTCCGCGTTGCCAGGCTTCGGCCAGCCGGTCCGGGAAGTTCGCCCAGCCGGCGCGGTCCATCGACTGGTCCATATGGGCCTCGAACTCGCCGACATCGTAGAGCCGGCCGGTCTGCGTGCGGTACGGGAACTGCTCGGGGCGGATGAAGTTGCGGCGGCGGATCTCATCGACCGAAAGGCCGAGCTCGCGGGCGCAGGCGTCGACCAGCTTCTCGACCAGAAGTGCGGCTTCCGGGCGCCCCGCGCCGCGATAGGCATCAACAGGGCAGGTGTTGGTGTAGACGCCCAGGATCGTCACATCGAGCGCCTGGATATCGTAGACGCCAGTCGACATGCTGGCGCCGATAAAGGCGATCACGGGTCCGAACTGGGAAATGTAGGCACCGGCATTGGACAGGAGATGGACGCGCAGGCCGAGGAAGCGGCCATTGCTGTCCATCGCCATCTCGGCGGTCACGACATTGTCGCGGCCTTGTGCGTCGGTGAGGAAATGCTCGGTGCGGTCGCTTGCCCACTTCACCGGGCGGCCAAGGCGCTTGGCGGCCTCCATCACCAGCGCGTGCTCGCGATAGACGAAGGCCTTGGTACCGAAACCGCCGCCGACGTCGGGGGTCACGACGCGAAGCTTGTCGGCATCGATGCCGAACACCTGGCCGGTCAGGATGTTGCGCATCGAATGCACGCCCTGCGACCCCGTGGTCAGCACGAAGCGGTCTTCGTCCTTGCGCCATTCGCCGATGGCCGAGCGCGGCTCCATGTAGTTGCAGATCAGACGGTTGTTGACGAATTCGATACGGGTGACG
The DNA here is from genome assembly GCF_026521175.1 of Aminobacter sp. MET-1. Taxonomy (NCBI): domain Bacteria; kingdom Pseudomonadati; phylum Pseudomonadota; class Alphaproteobacteria; order Hyphomicrobiales; family Phyllobacteriaceae; genus Aminobacter; species Aminobacter sp. MET-1. Next base: position 177,283 of record NZ_JAMSHL010000006.1, read on the forward strand.
CGGTCTGCCTTGGCAAAGGCGGCATCGGTCCTGGACTTGTCGCCGATATGATAGGTGAAGGCCTTGTTGGAGCCCAGCTCGGGCCAGACGAGCGGCGTGTCATCGTCAAGTGCGGTCGCCGTGACGGCTGCCGCGTCCTCGCCATCATAGTCGACTTCGATGAGTTCGGCGGCATCCTGCGCTAGTGCCCTGGTGTCGGCGACAACGAAGGCCACGGCATCGCCGACATAGTGGACGCGGTCGCGGCAGAGAATCGGGATGTCACGGGTTGGCGCCCGCGTGCCATCGGGCTGCTTCTGCATGACCATCGACTTGAGGTCGCCGAGATGGGCGATATCGGCCCCGGTCAGCACCAGATGGACACCCGGCGCGGCGCGCGCCGCCTCGAGCGAACCCAAGGTGAAGGTCGCCTTGGCGACGGGCGAGCGCAGCACATAACCATGCAGTTGAGAGGCCGGCGCGATGTCGTCGGTATAGCGGCCGCGGCCGGTGATGAAGGCACCATCCTCGACCCGCAATACGGACGCGCCCATTCCGAATTTCGGCGTGACGATTGTCATGATTGCCTCGTGGGATTGGTTGAGCAGCGCAGCAAATGTGCGGTCCCGGACAGTTTTGCCGAGGGGGCGTTTCGTGTAAAGAGCAGCCGCCGCATATTTATTCTGCCAACGCGCAACAGGCGTTGGACGTCGAGGAAGGCCAATCGCATGCGCACAGATACCGGACAGGTTTTTCGCCTGGAGGACTACCGACCCAGCGACTACCTGATCCCCAGGACCGAACTCGATTTCCGCCTCGGCAAGGACAGCACAAAGGCAGTAGCGCGGCTGACCATCGAGCGGCGTGACGGCGTTGACAAGCCGATCCCGCTCGAACTCGACGGCGACGGGCTGACGCTGCGCCGCATCGAGATCGACGGCGAGGCGGTGGACGCCGCCAGCTTCGACGCGACGCCCGACAAGCTGGTGATCCACAACCCGCCAGCGTCCGGCCGCTTTACGCTTCTGATCGAGACCGAACTTGCCCCGTCGATCAACGAGGCGCTGATGGGCCTCTATCGCTCGAGCAAGGTCTATTGCACCCAATGCGAAGCCGAGGGTTTCCGCCGCATCACCTACTTCCTCGACCGGCCGGACATCCTCTCCGTCTACACGGTGCGCATCGAGGCCGAGCGCGCCGAGGCGCCGCTGCTGCTCGCCAACGGCAATCCGGTCGAGCATGGCGACCTTGGCGGTGGCTGGCACTATGCCGTCTGGCATGACCCCTTCCCCAAGCCGTCCTATCTGTTTGCGCTGGTCGCCGGCGACCTCGGCTGCATCAAGGACCGTTTTGTCACCGCTTCCGGCAAGCAGGTGGAGCTCGGCATCTATGTCGAGCACGGCAAGGAGAACCAGGCGGGTTACGCCATGGACGCGCTCCGCCGCTCGATGAAGTGGGACGAAGAGGTGTTCGGCTGCGAGTACGACCTCGACGTCTTCAACATCGTCGCCGTGTCCGACTTCAACATGGGCGCGATGGAAAACAAGGGGCTCAACATCTTCAACGACAAGTATGTGCTTGCCGACGAGGAGACCGCGACGGACGCCGACTTCGCCAATATCGAGGCGATCATCGCGCATGAGTATTTCCACAATTGGACAGGCAACAGAATCACTTGCCGCGACTGGTTCCAACTCTGCCTCAAGGAAGGGTTGACCGTTTTCCGCGACCACGAATTCTCGGCTGACCAGCGTTCGCGGCCGGTCAAGCGCATTGCCGAGGTGCGCACGCTGCGCGCCCACCAGTTCCCCGAGGACCAGGGGCCGCTGGCCCATCCCGTCCGCCCCAGGCGCTATCGCGAGATCAACAACTTCTACACCGCGACCGTCTACGAAAAGGGCTCGGAAGTTGTGCGGATGATCCGCACCGTGCTGGGCGCGGAACTGTTCCGCCAGGGCATGGACCTCTATTTCGAGCGTCATGACGGCGACGCCGCCACCATCGAGGACTTCCTCAAGGTGTTCGAGGACGTGTCGGGCAAGGACCTGTCGCAGTTCGCGCTTTGGTACCATCAGGCCGGCACGCCCAATCTCAGCGTCAGCACCAACCACAATGCGGCGACGGGACAGTTCACCATCGAGATCGAGCAGTCGGTGCCGCCGACGCCTTCGGAAAGCCGCAAGCGGCTGATGCACATTCCTCTCGCCTTCGGCCTCGTCGGCGCCGACGGCAAGGACTTGGCCTATGGCGCCGTGGAAGGCGCCACCGTCGAGAACGGCGTCATCCATGTGCGCAAGCGCAGGCATGCGGTAACCTTCTCCGGCGTGACGGAACGGCCGGTGCTGTCGCTCAACCGCGGCTTCTCGGCGCCGGTCACGCTGACGGTCGAGCAGCGGGCCGAAGACCAGATGTTCCTGGCCTCGCATGACAGCGACGCGTTCTCGCGCTGGCAGGCGTTCAACACACTTTTGACCGATGCCAACATAGCTGCCTTCAAAGGCATCCTCGGCGGCAAGCAGCCGGCCTTCAGCCCAGACCTGGCCAAGCTCGCCGGCCGCATCGCCGGCGACAAGACGCTCGAGCACGCGTTCCGGGCGCTGGCGCTCGCCCTGCCCGGCGAAGCCGACATAGCCCGCGAGATCGGCAAGAACATCGATCCCGACGCGATCTTTGCCGGGCGCGAAGCGCTGGCCGGGACGATCGCCGCGACCAATAGCGGAGTCTTCTCCGAGCTTTACGCCGATCTGCTGAAGTCGGGTGCGTTCTCACCCGATGCGGCGAGCGCCGGACGGAGGGCGCTGCGCAACACGTTGCTCGACTATCTCGCCACCCAGCCAGGCGGCGCAAAGCTTGCCGCCGAGCATTTCGCCGCCGCCGCCAACATGACGGACCGCGCGGCGGGGCTTATGGTTCTGGCGCATCGCCATGCCGGCACGACGGAGGCCAAGGATGCGCTCGCGGAGTTCGACAAGCGTTATCGCAACGATCCGCTGGTGATGGACAAGTGGTTCGTGATCCAGGCAACTGCGCCGGGCGCGGGTGCGGTCGACGCCGTCAGGGCGCTGATCGAGCATCCCGCCTTCTCGATCGCCAACCCGAACCGGGTGCGCTCGCTGATCGGCGGTTTTGCCAGTGCCAACCAGACCGGCTTCCATCGCGCCGACGGCGCCGGCTACACGTTCTTCGCCGAGACGGTGCTGACGGTCGAGAAGCGCAACCCGCAGGTGGCGGCACGGCTCGCAACCGCACTCCGCTCGTGGCGGTCGCTTGAGCCCAAGCGCCAGGCCAAGGCCCGTGCGGCGTTGGTGTCGATGCAGGCCAAGGAAGGCCTGTCGGCCGACCTGCGCGACATCATCGACCGCACGCTCGCCTGATCGGCGGGCCTCAGGCCCGACAGACTGACCAAAAGCGGCGGCCTCGGCATCGGGGTCGCCGCTTTTGCTTGGTCGATCGGTTGCGGGCAAATTCGGCTGACTTTTAGGCAACTTTTAATCTTTTTCGTCCGGCCCACTGGACAAGGCGAATCAGCTTTGATTCTTTAGTGACGATTCGGATGTGCGGTTTTGCCGGATCGGCCATTTCAAAACGGGATTTCGGGGAGCCATTTATGGCAAAGGCGGACGCGTGGGGCGCGCCCGATGAGACGACTGTTGTCCGACGCAGGCAGGCGCGCGGCGCTGCCCTGTCGGGCAACGCACGTCTTTTCGCGGAACCCGCCTACCGCCGCCTGCTGGCAGCCGAACCGCTGCTGCGCCGCTCGATCCCGACGCTGATCGTCATCTTCCTGGTTATCGTCGCCGGCACCCGTTTCCTGTCGCTGATGGCCCAGCGCGACGATGTCGAGCGCAACGCCAAGGCGATCCTGTCGCTGGCCGCCGGCGAGCTTGTCAGCTCGCTGATGGTCGAGGCCAACAAGCAGGAGCCGCTCGCCGCCGCCGGCCTGGACCTGCTCGAACGCACCAGCCAGCAGGGCACGCTGAGCCGCAGCCATGTCGTTGCGCTTACCGATCAGAATTTCCGCGTCATCGCTGTGAGCCCGCAATCGACGGGCTGGCAGGGCCAGGCGCTCGACGCGATCGTCAGCGGCGGGCAGCCGCTGTTCATGTTCGGCGACCGCGCCGGCGTGATGAGCGTGCGCGTCGGCGGCCAGGACTGGTTTGCCGCAGTGAGCCTGGCAGACGGCAAACGGGCTGCTGCGGCGGCAATGATCCCGCAGGAGGCCGTGTTCGCCGAATGGCGCAAGACGGTGTCGCTGAACGTGTCGCTGTTCGTCATGACAGCTGGCGTGCTGATCGTCATCCTGTTTGCCTATTTCGGCCAGGCGGCGCGGGCACAGACCGCCGACAGCATCTATTTCGAGGCGCACCAGCGCATCGACCTGGCGCTCGTGCGCGGCAAGTGCGGCCTGTGGGACTGGGACATGGTGCGCGGCAAGATGTACTGGTCGCGCTCGATGTATGAATTGCTGGGCTACGAGGCCTGCGACGGCATGCTGTCGTTCGGCGAGGTCGCCCGTATCATCCACGCCGACGACGGCGACCTGTTCGAATTGGCCAACCAGGTGGTGGCGCGCGAGATCGACCATATCGACCGTGTGTTCCGCATGCGCCATGCCGATGGCCGCTGGGTGTGGATGCGCGCCCGCGCCCAGGTCATCGACCCGGAGGCGCCGGAAATCCAGATGACCGGCATCGCCGTCGACATCACCGAGCAGCGCCACCTCGCCATGCGCTCGGAGACGGCCGACCTTCGGCTGCGCACTGCCATCGAGAACATCACGGAATCCTTCGTCTTGTGGGACGCCAACGACCGGCTGGTGATGTGCAATTCGAAATACCAGCAGGACAACGGCCTGAACGACCGCGACGTGCTGCCCGGCACCGAGCGCGAAGATCTCGAAGAGCGCATGGTCGCCCTGATCTCCGAGCGCAGGCTGGCCACCGCCAACGGTCCGCGCGCCGGCGCCAGCTATGAGCGGCAACTGGCCGACGGCCGCTGGCTGCAGGTCAACGAGCTGAAGACGCGCGACGGCGGCACGGTGTCGGTGGGATCCGACATCACCCAGATCAAGCAGCACCAGGACAAGCTGATGGAGAGCGAACGGCGCCTGATGGCGACGATCCACGACCTCAGCCTGGCGCGGCGCGCCGAAGAGGAACGCGGGCGTGAGCTGGTCGACCTCAACCGCAAATACATGAAGGAAACCGAGCGCGCCGAGGCCGCCAACCGGGCCAAGTCGGAATTCCTGGCCAACATGTCCCATGAGCTCAGGACGCCGCTCAACGCCGTCATCGGTTTCTCGGAGCTGATGGAAGGCAAGCTGTTCGGGCCGCTGGGTTCGCCGCGCTACGAGGAGTATGCCCGCGACATCAATTCGAGCGGCAAGTACCTGCTGGGCGTGATCAACGACATCCTCGACATGTCGAAGATAGAGGCCGGCCAGTTCTCGATGGACCGCGAAGAGATCGACCTGTGCCCGCTGATCCGCGAGACTGTGCGGGTTATCTCGCTGCAGGCGGCGCAGAAGCAGATCACGCTCGAGACCCAGATCGCCGACGAGATGACACTGTTCGCCGACCGCCGCGCCATCAAGCAGATCGTCATCAACCTTTTGTCCAACGCCGTGAAGTTCACCGGTCAGGGCGGCCGAATCTCGGTGCGCGCCCGCAACGCCTCGGGGGCGCTGACGCTGTCGATCGAGGACAATGGCTGCGGCATTCCCAAGCACGCGCTGGGCAAGCTCGGCCGGCCGTTCGAGCAGGTGCAGAACCAGTTCTCCAAGAACCACGAAGGCTCCGGCCTCGGCCTCGCGATCTCACGCTCGCTGGCCGAATTGCATGGCGGCGCCCTCAAGATCCGCTCGACCGAAGGCGTCGGCACCATCGTTGCCGTACGGATCCCGGTGCGCAGGAACAGCCGCGTCATGAAAAAGGCCGCGTGACGCGGCCTTGAGAGGAGGCCCGGCGGCTGCCCGCCGGGGTGGCGTGTCGCCGCTTCAGAGCTTCATCGAGCCCTTGCCATGCGGACGCTCGTGGTGCTTGGCCTGGCGCTGGGGCATCTCGTCCTTGACCAGCTTGCCGTCGTCGTTAACGTCGAGAAGTGCAAACAGCTTCTTCTGCCTGTTCTCGATCTCAGCTTTGGTCAGTACGCCGTCGCCATTGGCGTCGTAACGCTTGATGATGCGTTCGGCCATGCGCTCGGCCCGCTTCTTGTTGTGGATCTGCTCGGCCAGTTCGCCGACAGTGATCTTGCCGTCGCCATCGGCGTCCGCCTTGGCGAAGCGGTTGTTCATCAGGGCCGCGAATTCCTCGAAGGTCACGTCGCCGCTTTTGTCGGTATCGGCCCTTTCGAAGCGTGACAGCTTGTCGTTGCGTCCAGGTCCGGCCTGCGTGGCAGCGTGCGCGGTGGCCGCAGCACCCGCAAGCGAGATGAACGCGATGGCCATCTTGAGCGTCTTCTTCATGGTCTTTCCTTCTGCATCGTTACCCCCGATGCCTTGCGAAGCCGGCGAGGCGTCCCCTCACCTCACCTACGCTTCGCACGAAGCAGACGGTCGAAATCAACTCGAGCCTTCTGCGACGTTTCCTTGAGATGTGCCTCGAGCACGCTGAAATCGGGCAAGTCCGTCGCCGCAAGCAACAGGTCGGAAAGCCCCGGCGGAACGTCGTTCCGCTCGAACGCGCCGGTGAGGCACAGCCTCGTCATTTGCATGATCGCCGAATAGAGTCCGTAGGCGTCGACTAGGTCCTGGCGCAGTTGCGCATCGGCAAAGGCGGGTGCCAGTCGATGCAGCACATCGACGGTTCCGGTCGTGCGATCCCTGCCCTCGATCCCGCCCGTCAACACGGCCACCTGGGCGATGAATTCGAGATCGATGAGCCCGCCGGGCACGAGCTTGATGTCCCAGAGGTCGTGTGGCGGCTTCTCTTCCTCGATCAGCTTGCGCATGTCGCGCGCCTCGGTCGCCACCTTCGCGGCATCTCGCGGCAAGGCTATGATGCCTGCCACTTCGGCATCGACCTCGGCGCACAGGGAGGCGTCGCCAGCGATGGGTCGGGCGCGGGTCAGCGCCATGTGCTCCCAGGTCCAGGCGTCCTCGCGCTGGTATTTGCGGAAGGACGAAATGTGCGTCGCAACCGGCCCCTTGTTGCCCGACGGGCGCAGCCTGAGGTCGAGTTCGTAGAGCACGCCTTCGGCCGTGGGCGCCGAGACGGCGGCGATCAGGCGCTGGGTCATGCGGGCATAATAGTGCGACGGCGCCAGCGGCTTGTCGCCATCCGACTCCTCGGCATGCTCGTCGTGGTCGTAGAGCAGGATCAGGTCGACATCGGAGCCGGCGGTGAGCTCTCGGCTGCCGAGCTTGCCCATGCCAAGGATGGTGACGCGCCCGCCTGAAATCCGGCCATGGCGCAGGGCGAACTCGGCCTGGACCGCGTCGAGTGCGGCTCCCACGGTCAGGTCGGCGAGATCGGAAAAGGCCTTGCCGGCGCGCGAGGCGTCGATGGCACCTGCGAGCAGGCGGACGCCGATCAGGAACTTCTGCTCGGCGGCGAAAATGCGCAGGCGATCCAGCACCTCCTCGTAGAGCCTGGTGCTTTCGAGGAAGGCCTGCAGGCGCGCCGCAAGATAGGCGCGATCGGGCAATTCGGACAGGAGTGCGGGATCGAGCAGGCCGTCGAAGACATGCGGCCTGCGCGTGATGATGCCGGCCAGCCGGGGTGCTGCTCCCATGATGGTGGCGAGCAGCTTGAGCAGTGCCGGGTTCGACTGCAGCAGCGAGAACAGCTGGATGCCGGCGGGCAGCCCCGCCAGAAACTCGTCGAAGCGCATCAGCGCCTCATCGGCCCGGCGCGTCTTGCCGAAGGATTCGAGCAGTGCAGGCGTGAGTTCGGTCAGGCGCTCGCGTGCTTCCGCCGACTGGGTGGCGCGGTAGCGGCCGAAGTGCCAGCTGCGGATGACGCGGCAGATGTCGGACGGGCGCTGGAAGCCGAGTTGATGCAAGGTGTGAAGCGTGTCGGGATCGTCGACATCGCCGGTGAAGACTAGATTTCCAACGCCAGACGACAGCTCGGGCGCCGTCTCGAACAGCGCCGCGTAGTGACCCTCGACTTCCTGGAGCGAGGACCTGAATACCCTGGAGAAGATCTCGGCGTCGGCAAAGCCGAGCATGTGGGCTATGCGCTCGATGCCCTCGTCGTCCTCCGGCAGCGTATGGGTCTGCTCGTCGGCAACCATCTGGATGGCGTGCTCGACCCGGCGCAGGAACCAGTACTGGCGCTCCAGCGCGTCGCGGGCCTCCATGGTGATCCAGCCACGCACGGCCAGTTGGTCGAGCATCGGCACCGTGGCGCGGCCGCGCAGTTCGGGGAAGCGGCCGCCGGCAATCAGTTGCTGGGTCTGGACGAAGAACTCGATCTCGCGGATGCCGCCACGGCCGAGCTTGACGTTGTGGCCCTTGACTGCCACCTCGCCGTGGCCCTTGTGGGCGTGGATCTGGCGCTTGATCGAATGGACGTCGGCGATGGCCGCATAGTCCATGTATTTGCGCCAGACATAGGGCTGCAGCTCCTTGAGGAAGGCTGCTCCCGCCGCGAGGTCGCCGGCCACCGGGCGCGCCTTGATCATCGCCGCGCGCTCCCAGTTCTGGCCGCGGCTCTCGTAATAATGCAATGCTGCGTGAACGGATATTGCCAGCGGCGTCGAACCGGGATCGGGCCGCAGCCGGAGATCGGTGCGGAAGACATAACCATGCTCGGTGCGGTCCTGCATGATGCGGACCAAGCGTCGGGTGAGCCGGGCGAACAAGTCGCCCGCTTCGAACGGTTCGACGATCGCCGGCGCCTCAGGATCGAAGAACACCACAAGGTCGATGTCGGATGAAAAATTGAGCTCGTGGGCGCCGAGCTTGCCCATGCCGAGCAGAATCCACCCGGACCCAGTGGACGGGTTGTCGGGATCGGGCAGCTTGAGCTTGCCCTGATTGTGGGCATCCCTGAGCAGGAAGTCGACTGCAGCACCGGTGCAGGCGTCGGCGAGATCGCTCAGCCTGACAACGCTTTGCGACGCATCTGCCTCGCCCGCGAGGTCGGCAAGCGCAATGAGGAAGTGCGCCTCCGACTTCAGGCGCCGCAGCCGCATCATCAGGACCGCCTCGGTGAGGCCGTCTTCGCGCAGCGTGCCGGCAATCGCCTCGCCGATGGCCTGAAGCCGTTCCTCGACGCTCTGGTCGAACAGGCGATCCAGTATCTCCGGCTGGCGGCGGGAGCTGTCGCGCATGAACTCGGAAAGGTCGAAGATCGCCGCAAGGAAGCTCTGCTGCGGCCCGCTGGCCTCGAGGAATGCGGCGAGCCGGTCGAGCCCCTCCTCCCTGGCCTGCCCGGCTAGCTCGGCCAGTTCGCTGCGGGCACGCTCGGGATCGAGCGGACTGAGCTCGACAACCGGGGCCAGCCGCCAATCGGAGGCTGCCTTGCTAGCCGCCACTTTTGCCATCTATTCGTCCTTCGTCCCCGGGAATCCCATCAGGACCGATAATCCGGGATTGCCAGGCAGAAGATCAAGCCGGCCGTTGTGAAACTTCATCACGGCCTTGGCGAGGCTGAGGCCGAGGCCTGAGCCTGGCTGCGAGCGGCTCTTCTCGAGCCGCACGAAACGCTCGGTGGCACGCTTGCGGTCGCCCTCGTCGGGAATGCCCTGGCCATTGTCGGAGACCAGCAGGCGGATTTCGCCGGCGTCGCGCTGCAGGCCGACCTTCACCTCAGGCTTCTCGCCCGAGCCGGCCGAATATTTGATGGCGTTGTCGACGATATTGGACAGCGCCTGGGCAATCAGTTCGCGGTTGCCGTTGATGACGCAGCTGCCGGCAACCGTCGCCTCCAGGCCGACGCCCATCTCTTCGGCGGCAGGCTCGTAGAGCTCGACGACGTCGCGAACCACCTCGGCGAGATCGACCTTGGCCAGCGCCTCGGCGGAATAGCCCGCCTCGAGACGTGAGATCATCAGGATGGCGTTGAAGGTGCGGATGAGCTGGTCGGATTCGGCGATCGTGCCTTCCAGCACCTCGCGATAGTCGGCCGCCGTCTTCTTGCCGGCCAATGCCGCCTCGGAACGGTTGCGCAGCCGCGTCAGCGGCGTCTTGAGATCGTGGGCAATGTTGTCGGAAACCTGCTTCAGCCCTTCGTTGAGATGGGCGATGCGGGCCAGCATGGCGTTGAGGTTTTCCGACAGACGGTCGAACTCGTCGCCGGCGCCGGTGACCGGAAGGCGACCGCTGAGGTCGCCGCCCATGATCCGACGGCTGGCTTCGGAGACGCCGTCGATGTGCTTGAGGGCGCGGCGGCCGACGAAATACCAGATCAGCAGGCCACCTAAAGCCATCATGCCGAGCGCCGCCATCAGGGCGCGCTGGACGACGCTTCTGAAGCGCTCCGGTTCGCCCAGGTCGCGGCCGACGAGCAGGATCATCTGGTTGGGCAGGCGCAGCACCACGGCGATGGCGTTGTGCCTGATGTCAGGAGACGGCTGTTCGGCAGCGGGCTCGGTCGCCAAGGGCGGACGCCTGCCGGTGTTTTCGCCATAACGTTCGTAGGAGAACGGCAGCTCGGTCCAGCCCTCGCGCTGCAGCACGCCTGGCTGGATGCTCTGGACGTTGCCCGACAATATCTGGCCATTGGGATCGGCGAGCAGGTAGAGGTTCGCGCCGGGCTGGCGCGACCGCTGCTCGACGACACGGACGAGCACGGGGATGCCGCCGCGCTGGTAGGCCGCGGCGAGGCCGAGCACTTCCTCGTTGATGGTGTCCTGGGTCTGGGCGGTCAGCATGCGGGCCGACAGCGAGGTCATGTAAAAGACCAGCAGCACCGCACAGATGGCAAACAGCAGCAGGTAGAGCGCCGAAAGGCGCGCCGCAGTTGTTTTCATGATGGCCGGCAGTCTGGGCGCCATCACCCCGCCTTGAGCATGTAGCCGGCACCGCGGATCGTGTGCAGGATCGGCTTTTCGAAGCCCTTCTCGATCTTGCCGCGCAGACGCGAGACGTGAACGTCGATCACATTGGTCTGCGGGTCGAAATGATAGTCCCAGACATTCTCGAGCAGCATGGTGCGTGTCACCACCTGGCCGGCGTGGCGCATCAGATATTCGAGCAGCCGATATTCGCGCGGCTGCAGCGTGATTTCCTGTGACGAGCGGCGGACGGTGTGGGACAGCCGGTCGAGCTCGAGATCGCCGACGCGGTAGAGCGTCTCGGATTCGCGCGCCGGTGCGCGGCGGTTGAGCACCTCGACGCGGGCAAGCAGCTCGGAGAAGGCATAAGGCTTGGTCAGATAGTCGTCGCCGCCGGCGCGCAGGCCGGTGACGCGGTCGTCGACTTCGCCGAGCGCTGAAAGGATGAGAACGGGAGTGGTGTTGCCGCGCGAGCGCAGGCCGGCGATCACCGAGAGGCCGTCGCGCCGGGGCAGCATGCGATCGACCACCATCACGTCATATTCGCCGGCATCGGCCAAAGCGAAGCCGGAATCGCCGTCGCCGGCGACATGGGCGGTATGACCCGCCTCGGCGAAGGCCTTCTGCAGGTAGTCCGCCGCTTCGCGATCATCTTCGATGACGAGAATCTTCATGCCGCCGTTATACGCGATTTTCCGGGATAGCAGAGGCGACATGTTGCGGTCCTCCAGACATTCGAGCGGCAGCGGGAGATAGGGGATCCCGCTGCCGCCTGGCCGAACGCGACGAGTGACAGACGCTTTCGGCACAGTCTCGGCCATCGCGCAGCCCGGGGGTGATGAAACCGCGCGATGGGAGAGACCGGTTACTCCATTCAGCCCTGGTTGATGGGCAATGCGACGAAGCGGTTCGAGTTCTCGCGGCTGACCTGGAAGAGGACGGCCTTGCGGCCCGCCTTTTCCGCGTCGGCAAGCGCCTTGCCGACATCAGCCGGGTTCTTGATCTCGACAGAGTTCACGGCGGTAATGATGTCGCCGGCCTGGATGCCGCGATCGGCAGCGCTGCTGGAAGGATCGACGTCGGTCACGACGAGACCGGCGCCGCTTTCATTGCGCGTGACAGTCAGGCCGAGATCGGCAAGCGAGGTGGCTTCGGAGGGCGCCGACTGCTCGTCGGCCGACGCCTTCTTGTCCGAACCTGGAAGCGTGCCGAGGTCGACGCTGATCGCCTCGCTCTTGCCGTTGCGCCATACCGTGACGTCGACCGCCTTGCCTGGTGTGACAGCGCCGATCAAACGGGCGAGCTCCCTCGGAGAGGCGACCTCCTGACCGTTGACCTGGGTGATGACGTCACCTGCCACGATGCCCGCCTTCTTGGCCGGGCCGGTGTCCTGGGCACTGGAAACCAGTGCACCCTTCTCGCCCTTGAGGCCGAGGGACTCCGCAATATCAGTGGTGACCGGCTGGATTTCCACGCCAAGCCAGCCACGCTGGACGCTGCCGTTCTTCATCAGGTCCCCGACGACCTGCTTGGCGGTCGAGGCCGGGATGGCGAAGGCGATGCCGACGCTGCCGCCCGACGGCGAGAAGATCGCAGTGTTGATGCCAACGACTTCGCCGTTGAGGTTGAAGGCCGGACCGCCCGAGTTGCCGCGGTTCACCGCAGCGTCGATCTGGAGGAAATCGTCATATGGGCCGGCGCCGATGTCGCGGCCACGGGCCGAGACGATGCCGGCGGTGACTGTGCCGCCGAGACCGAACGGATTGCCGACCGCCACGACCCAGTCGCCGACACGGACCTTGGCATCGTCGGCAAAGGAGACATAGGTGAACTTGGTGCCTGCGGCGTCGACCTTGAGCACGGCGAGATCTGTGCGCGGATCGGTACCGATCAGCTTGGCGTCGAATTCCTTGCCGTCATTGGTGACAACAGTATAGGCGGTGCCGTCCTCGACGACGTGGTTGTTGGTAACCAGGTAGCCGTCATCGGAAATGAAGAAGCCCGAGCCCTGGGCGACCGGACGCGGCTGCTGGTTGCCACGGTTGTTGCGCTTGAAGCGCTGACCGCCGTCCTGACCACCCTGGCCATCCGGGCCGCCGAACTGGCGGAAGAAGCGCTTCAGCGGATGGTTGTCGGGGAGGTTGTCGAAATTCTGCTGGTCTGAGAAGGGCGAGGAGCCGGTGTCGGCGGCCGGATCGATCCGGGCCTTGACCTGGACGCTCACAACGGCGGGCGAGACCTGGTCGACAACGTCGGCGAAGCTTGAAATCTGGGGTGCATTGACGCGCACGGCGTCGGCATAGGAGGGGATCGTCCCGCTGGTCATGGCGCCAAAGCCGATCGCACCTGCAAGGGCGACGGATGCGGCAGCGGCCATGAAGCGCTTGCGGGAACGCGAAAGGGGAGAATGTGCGCTGTTCATTGTCTCTGATCCTCTTGAGCGGGATGCTTTCCATCCGCATCCGATGACTCAAGAGATAGAGAGGCTCACATTACAGCTCCATTTCCGACGGATGAAACTTTCGTAATGTTTGAGAAAATCAGCTTTCCTTGCGCAGGATAACGTCGAGCGCATCCTGCTCTTCCTTGCTGAGTACAGTCGTTTCTTGCCGGCGACGCGAACGGGCAGACATGAAGACGAAAGCCCCGCCCGCCAGCAGGATGAGCACCGGCGCGCCCCAGAGCAGCGCGTTGCGCAGGTTGAAGGGCGGTTTCAAGAGCACAAACTCGCCATAGCGGGAGACGATGTAGTCCATCACCTGCTTGTCTGTATCGCCTGCCATGAGGCGCTCGCGCAGCAACACGCGAAGGTCGGCAGCGAGCTCCGCGTCGGATTCGTCAATGGACTGGTTCTGGCAGACCATGCAGCGCAGCTCTTCCGAGAGCAGCCGCGCCCGGGCCTCAAGCTTCGGATCGGCCAGCATCTCGTTCGGCTTCACCGCGAGCGCCGTGCCTGCAAGAAGGAGTGCGCCCAGGAAGGCAGCTGCTGCCGGCAGTTTCTTGATCATGAGGTCACCGGGCTCGCTTTGGCCTCAACCGTCTTGCGCCGTGCCGGCGCACCAACCCGCAGGCGACGGTCCATCAGCGACACGAAACCGCCGACCATCATCACCAGCGCGCCGCCCCAGATCAGCGTCACCAGCGGCTTCCACCAGACGCGCACGACAACGGAGCCGTCCGCCGTCTCGTCGCCCAGCGCGACATAGAGCTGGCTCAGCCACATCGTGCGGATGCCTGCTTCCGTTGTCGGCATCTGGCGCACCGGATAGAAGCGCTTGGCCGACATGATCTCGGCGGTCGGCTTGCCATTGTCGTCGAGCAGCGAGAAGCGGCCCTGGTCTTCGGTGAAGTTCGGGCCACGCACCGGATGCAGGCCGTCGAAACGCAGATGGTGTCCACCGATCTCCAGCACCTGCGCCGGCTTCATCACCAAGATCGCCTCTTTCTGGAACGACAGGACCGAGACGATGCCGAGCAGGGTCAGCCCAAGCCCGAGATGGGCAAGTGCGGTGCCGAAGACCGAACGCGGCAAGCCGAGGAAGCGGCGCAGGGCGATGCGCGGTGTCACATTGCCGAGACCCGACTTCAGCACGAGGTCGGTCAGCGACCCCAGAACCAGCCAGGCCGACAGGCCGGCCCCAAGGGCTGCGAAGACCGACGCGCCATCGACGAACAGGAAGGTGACGAGCACGGCCAGAAGGGCTGCGCCAAACGCAAACATCAGGCGCTGCGAGGCTGCGGCGATGTCGCCGCGCTTCCAGGCAAGCAGCGGGCCGAAGGGTACCAGCAGCAGCAGCGGCAACATCAGCGGGCCGAAGGTCAGATTGAAAAAGGGCTCGCCGACCGAAATCTTGTCGCCGAACAGGGCCTCGACCAGCAGCGGATAGAGTGTGCCGATCAAGACCGTCGCGGTTGCCGTGGTGAGGAACAGATTGTTCAGCACCAGCGCGCCTTCACGCGAGATCGGATGGAACAGGCCGCCCGCGGTGAGCGACGACGCCCGCAGCGCGAACAAGGCCAGCGAGCCGCCAATGAACAGCATCAGGATGCAGAGGATGAAGACGCCGCGGCTGGGATCGCTGGCAAAGGCGTGGACCGAGGTCAAGACGCCCGAGCGCACAAGGAAGGTGCCGAGCAACGACAGCGAAAAGGTCAGGATGGCAAGCAGCAGCGTCCAGATCTTCAGCGCCGAGCGCTTTTCCATGACGATGGCCGAGTGCAGCAGTGCCGTGCCGGCGAGCCAAGGCATGAACGACGCGTTTTCGACCGGGTCCCAGAACCAGAAGCCGCCCCAGCCGAGCTCGTAATAGGCCCAGTAGGAGCCCATGGCGATGCCGCCGGTCAGGAACACCCAAGCCATCAGGGTCCACGGCCGCACCCAGCGCGCCCATGCGGCATCGATGCGCCCCTCGATCAGCGCGGCGACGGCAAAGGAGAAGCAGACGGAGAAGCCGACATAGCCGAGATAGAGTAGCGGCGGGTGTACCGCGAGGCCGAAGTCCTGCAGGATCGGGTTGAGATCCTTGCCTTCGATGGGAGCTGGCACCAGCCGCGTGAACGGGTTGGACGTGATCAGGATGAAGAGCAGGAAAGCCGTGCCGATCCAGCCCTGGACGGCAATCACATTGGCGCGGAGCGTCGCCGGCAGATTGCCGCCGAAGGCCGCCACGAGCGCGCCGAAGAAAGCCAGGATCAGCACCCAGAGCAGCATAGAGCCTTCGTGGTTGCCCCAGGTACCGGTGATCTTATAGAGCAGCGGCTGCAGCGAGTGGGAGTTTTCCCAGACGTTGACCAGCGAGAAGTCCGACTGGACATAGGCGGCCGTCAGCACTGCGAACGACAGCGCGATCAGCGCGAAGCCGGTGACCGCCACCGGCCCGCCCACGGCCATCAGCCGGGCATCGCCCTTGTGGGCGCCATAAAGCGGCACCAGCGACTGCACCAGCGACAAGGCAAGCGCCAGGATAAGCGCAAAGTGACCCGTTTCGACCATCTCAGCCCCGCCCGCCAATCATTGAGTGGTTTCCTGTTGCCAGACGCCCTTTGCCTTCAGGCTGTCGGCAACCTCCTTGGGCATGTAGTTCTCGTCGTGCTTGGCCAGCACGCTGTCGGCGACAAACGTTCCGTCCGCAGCGAAGCTGCCCTCGGTAATGACGCCCTGCCCTTCTCGGAAAAGGTCCGGCAGGATGCCGGTGTAGCGCACCTTCACGGTCTTCTCGGAATCGGTGACGCCGAACGCCACCTCGGTCCCCTGCCCGCGCACGATCGATCCGTTCTCGACCAACCCGCCGAGACGTATGCGCTGGCCGGGCTCGAGGGTCGCCGTCTGCAGGTCGCCTGGCATGTAGAAATAGGAGGCCTTCTGGCCGAGCGCGTAGAAGGTCAGCGCCGTTGCCGCGCCCAGGAAAACCAGCGCGCCAGCAATGACAGAGAGGCGTTTCTGTTTGCGCGTCATGGCCTACTCCGTAACCTTTAGGCCAAGCGAGCCGGCCAGTTCGGTGAGCTTGCGGCCGTCGTCGCTGTCACGGCCAAGGGCCGTATAGGCGCGACCCAGCGCGTCCTGCGCCTGGTCGGTCTTGCCCAGCACCTGATATGAACGAACAAGCCGCAGCCAGCCTTCCGTGTCGCGCGGGTTCTGGCGCAGCTTCTCATCAAGCGTGGCGACCATGCCCTCGATCATCACCGTGCGGTCGCCCGCCGACATGGAAGCCGCGGCATCGATCTGGTCCTGGCTGGGCGCAGGTGCGCCGGCTGTCTGGTTCTGTTGCGGCACGCGGCCTTCCGCCTGCGCAATTGCCTGCTCGACAACCGAACGCCACGGCGAATCCGCAGGCACTCCGTCGGCCAACTGACGCCATACGATGGCCGCGTCGGCCGTCTTGCCTTCCTGGGCCAAAGCGATGCCAAGGAAGTAGCGCGCCTTGGGATTGGTCGGGTCGCTCTTCAGCGCATCCTCGAATGCCGAACGCGCGTCGGCGGTGACGATGCCGCCGGCGGCGGCAGCTATCGCTTCGCCAAGGCCGGATTCGCGCGCCGAGGACGAGCCGAGCAGCCGGATCGCATTGCGATAGGCAGTGACCGCGTCATTGGCGCGGCCCATGCGCATGTAGACAGGCGCCAGTACGTCCCAGCCACGGCCATCGGTGGGGTTGGCGACAAGATGAGCCTCGGCGCGCGCGATCAACTCGTCGACCGAGCTGTTGGCGGGATTCTGCGACAGGCGCGCGCTCTGCGGCTGCGAGGGAATGTCGGGCGAGCCGATCACCGTATAGACGCTCCAGCTCAACAGCGGCACTGCGAGCACGGCAACGACACCAACCAGCCGCGGCGCCAAGGACGGGCCGCTTCGCGGTGCGCTCGTGCCTTCGGCATCCAGCCTGATGATGCGGCGTGCGATCTCGGCGCGCGCCTGCTCGGCGTCGGGCGCGGCGATCAGGCCGCGCGCGGCGTCGCGCTCCACCTCCGCCAACTGGTCGCGATAGACCTCCAGGTCATGGCTCTTGTCGGCGTCGCCTTCGGCTTGGCGCGTCAAAGGCAGCAGAACCGCGAGGCTCGCACCCAGTGTCAGAAGAGCGGCAACAATCCAGAACAGCATGGCCATCTAAATAGCCAGCAGCCATCAAACTGCCAACATGGACGGGCTGCGGCTTATTGACGATTCAGCACTGAATTTCAGGCAATTGTAGGATTGTGCCTCAGGTCAGCGGCGACCAGCTGCCGTCGGCGTTGCGGCAGGCCGTTCCGCGCGAGGTCAGCGGAGTTCCGGTGGTGAACACCGTCTGCGAATATTGACGGCAGTCCTGCGAGCCGACGCGATAAGGCTGAGCCGCGATGACTTCGCCGGAGCGGCCATCGCCCTTCCAGCCAATCGCCTGGCCACCCTGGCCGTATTCCAGCGCGCGGTACTCCGCTTCCAGCGCCTTGCGGCGATCACTGTCGCTCAGGCCACTGCCGATCGAACCGCCGATCAGGCCGCCATTCATGGCGTTGATGTTACGCGCTGCGACCCTGCCGCTGGAATTTGCAGTGTCGGCGCCGGAGGACGACGGAATGATGCCGCCGCCGCTGCCCAGACCAGTGGTCGTGCAGCCGGAAACGGCAATCAGTCCCGCCACCAGTGCAACCCGCAGTCTCATATCCATCACCGGTCCCGAATTCGCTTCCACTTACAATGGCTTGGCGTCGCGTTAGTTTCCATCTTTGGCCGAAATGGGGCCGATTCGGCCAGCCATTTCTACTGCACTCCGCGCAGTTCGACGACAGCCTTCAAGCCGCCCATCGCCGAGCGCTCAAGCCGCAAGGTGCCGCCATACTCCTTGACCAGGTCGGCGACAATGGCGAGCCCCAGCCCGGTGCCCGGTTTTGTCTCGTCGAGACGCTTGCCGCGCTGCAGTGCCTCGCGCGCCTTGTCCTCGGGAATGCCCGGTCCGTCATCCTCGATCAGGATCGAAAATCGCGGCGGCTCCTCGCCAACAGGCACTGCCGTTTCGACAGACACCCTGACCGCACTGTGCGCCCATTTCATTGCATTTTCGAGGAGGTTGCCGACAACCTCCTCGAGATCTTCCCGCTCGCCGGCAAAGACGACGTCCGCCGGCGGCGTGGCCAGTGAAATGCCGGTGCCACGAGACAGCTTGTCCATGACGCGCACCATGCGTTCAAGCAGCGGCGTGACCGGCGTGCGATAGACGACGCTTTCGCGTTGCGCCGCAACACGCGCGCGCTGCAGATAATGATCGATCTGCTGCTGCATCGCCGCCGCGTGGTCGGCGATCAGTTGGCCCTTGGGACCACCCAGAGCACGACCCTCGTTGAGCATCACCGCCAGCGGCGTCTTCAGCGAATGGGCGAGATTGCCAACCTGTGTACGGGAACGCTCGACGATGCGCCGGTTGTTTTCGATCAACGCATTGGTCTCATTGGCAAGCGGCTGGATCTCGGCTGGAAAGCGCCCGGTCAGCCTTTGCGCCGTGCCTTCGCGCACCATGGCAAGCGCGTTGCGGACGCGTGCGAGCGGCTGCAGGCCGAGCAGGATGGCGATGGCGTTGATGGCGATCATGCCGAAACCGAACAGCGACAGGTAGGAAAACAGGCGCCATTCGAAGCCCGATATCTCGTCTTCCAGTTCGCTGCGATTGCCCATGACGCGAAAGCGCGCGATGCGGTTCTGCGAATCGAGCACAAACTCGCTCTCGAACACCTCGAGTTCCTCGCCGTTGATGCCGGCAATGCGGTAGTGGCGCTGGAACTCCGAATTGAACGGCGCCTCGTTGATGCTGGGCGAGGCGATCGGCTCGGTCATCGACGACGAACGCAGCTGGCCGACCAGCCCCTTCGACACCGGCTCCACCGACCAGTACCAGCCCGACTCCGGCTCCGAGAACCTGAGGTCACCCAGATCGGGACCGCCGGTCAGGGTGCCGCTGTCCGACACACCGACCGATCCGATCAGGTTGAACAGATGCGCCGACAAGAGACTGTCGAAGCCGCGCTCGCTGGTTTGGCGATAAAGCGAACCGATCACGGTGAAGATGAGCGCAAAGGCGAGGATCGCCCAGATCGTCGAAAAGGCGATGACGCGAAACGCCAGGGAGCGCGGGCCGAGGCTCAGCCCGTACCGCTTCCAGCGCGCCAGTCGTTTGCTGAGCTGTTCCGCCTTACGCCTCCGGCTCGCGCATGCGGTATCCCATACCGCGGACGGTTTCGATCATGTCGATGCCCATCTTCTTGCGAAGGCGACCGACGAACACCTCGATGGTATTGGAATCGCGGTCGAAATCCTGGTCGTAGAGGTGCTCGACCAGCTCTGTCCGCGAAACCACCTCGCCCATATGATGCATGAGATAGGCAAGCAGGCGGAACTCGTGCGAGGTCAGCTTCAGAGGCACGCCGTTGACATCAGCCTTCGAAGCCTTGGTGTCGAGCCGCACAGGACCGCAGGACAGTTCCGAGGAGGCGTGGCCGGCAGCACGTCGGATCAGGGCGCGCAAGCGGGCCAGCACCTCTTCGATGTGGAACGGCTTGGTGACGTAATCGTCAGCGCCAGCGTCAATGCCGGCCACCTTGTCGCTCCAGCGGTCGCGCGCCGTCAGCATCAGTACAGGCATCTTGCGGCCACCGCGGCGCCATTTTTCCACGACGCTGATGCCATCCATCTGCGGCAGACCAATGTCGAGGACCACGGCGTCATAGGGCTCGGTATCGCCGAGGAAATGTCCCTCCTCGCCGTCGAAAGCCTTGTCGACGACGTAGCCGGCATCGGTCAACGCCTCGGAAATCTGGCGGTTCAGGTCCTTGTCATCTTCGACGACGAGTATGCGCATGCTGTTTTACGACCAGTGGTAAGCTGCAGAAGATATAGGCGATTCCGGCCTTTCGGTGAAATCGCCGTCAGTTGGCGGGGACCACGACCTGCACGCGGCGCGGGCGCTGGCCGTCTTTCGCCGGCACGAGCACCACGATCACGCATACCGACTG
The DNA here is from genome assembly GCF_026521175.1 of Aminobacter sp. MET-1. Lineage (NCBI taxonomy): Bacteria > Pseudomonadati > Pseudomonadota > Alphaproteobacteria > Hyphomicrobiales > Phyllobacteriaceae > Aminobacter > Aminobacter sp. MET-1. Next base: position 197,680 of record NZ_JAMSHL010000006.1, read on the forward strand.
CCCGCCCTGGTTGGATTCGGACGCCCTCGCCAAAGTACCACCATGCTCGTCGGCTACCTGCTGGCCGATCGCGTAGCAATCCGCAGCGGCTACAACATACTCGCCTTCGCGAGGCGGCATCTGTTCAGCCGCCGCCGCGCTGGCGAACAGGCCCGCCGCGCACAGCGCAGTCATGGCAGACCGGAATATGGAGCGAAGCGTTTTCATGCCGGGACTTCTAATACAGCAGTGCTGAACGTGGAATGAACAATGAGTTCATGCAATTGCTGCCATTGCAAGCCTTCTACTTGATGCCGGTCCGCTCCATGGCACTTAGCCTGCTGAGAATCGCCACAAGCCCCGAAAATGCTGTGATTGCCGGCAAGGCAGCGTCGCATCCGCTTCCGCGCCTTCGTAAAGCGCGCGCAACGCGCCAGCCTCCGTTCGCCTTCACGTCCAAGATGCCTCCCGATGACTGAAATGATGGACGTCCGCCGGAGTATCGGGTCTGCCCGCAACACTTTTTCGACGATATAGAAACACCAGATCACAGCCACGGCAAAAAGAATACATTCCTATAATTTCGCTTTTTCCGGATAGCTGTCGATGATGGCGCTGCCCCCTTGTCCCGTCGGGCAAAATCGGGGACAAGTCGTTCATGGGGCCGAGGGACGCGTGCCCTTAATTCGCCAGCAAGGCCAAATAAGTATATTCTCCAGGCACGCGTCGGACCTTTGCGCATGGAAAGCCCAATCGAACCCCGCAAGAAAAGAAGCCGTTTCGCCGCTGGGCTTCTGGCCATCGACGCCTGGCTCGATTCCACCCTCTATGAGTTGCGCTTCCGCGCCCAGCAATTCTGGGAAAGCGCGACGATCTTCTTCCGCCGCTTTCGCGTCAAAGGCTGGCGCCGCGGCGTCGTCGAGATGCTGAGCGAAGCCTTCACCATGGGCGCCGGCGGTTCGGTCGTGATGCTGGCGCTGGCCATGCCCGCCTTTCAGGAAACGGCAGGCGACTGGCGCAACCGCGACGACTTCGCCGTCACCTTCCTCGACCGCTACGGCAACGAGATCGGCCAGCGCGGTATCATCCAGCGCGATTCCGTGCCGGTCGACGAGATGCCGGACCATGTCATCAAGGCGGTGCTCGCCACCGAAGACCGTCGCTTCTTCGAGCATTACGGCATCGACGTCCTCGGCCTGATCCGCGCCATGTCCGAGAACATGCGCGCCAACTCAGTGGTCCAGGGCGGCTCCAGCATCACCCAGCAGCTCGCCAAGAACCTGTTCCTCACAAACGAGCGCACGGTCGAACGCAAGATCAAGGAAGCGTTTCTGTCGCTGTGGCTGGAATCCAACCTGTCCAAGAAAGAGATCCTGCAGCTCTATCTCGACCGCGCCTATATGGGCGGCGGCACGTTCGGCATCTCTGCTGCAGCCAATTTCTACTTTGGCAAGCAGGTCAAGGATCTCAACCTTGCAGAGGCGGCGATGCTCGCCGGCCTGTTCAAGGCCCCGACCAAATACGCCCCGCATATCAATCTGCCTGCAGCCCGCGCCCGCGCCAACGTGGTGCTGACCAATCTCGTCCAGGCCGGCTTCATGACCGAGGGTCAGGTGCTTTCGGCGCGACTCCACCCGGCCAACGTGGTCGACCGCGGCAAGCAGAAAAGCCCTGACTATTTCCTCGACTGGGCCTTCGACGAGGTCAAGAAGATCGCCGCCAAGTCGGGCGTTCATTCGCTGGTCGCGCGCACCACCATCGACATGAACATCCAGAACGCGGCCGAGGAGTCGGTCGAGTTCCACCTGCGCCAATATGGCAAGGAATATCACGTCAGCGAGGGCGCCATCGTCGTCATCGAGACCAACGGTGCGGTCCGCGCTCTCGTCGGCGGACGCGACTACGGTGCCAGCCAGTTCAACCGCGCCACCAAGGCGCAGCGCCAGACCGGCTCGTCGTTCAAGCCTTATGTCTACTCGACGGCGATGGAACACGGCTTCACGCCGGAATCGGTGATATCGGATGCGCCGATCAGCTGGGGCAACTGGTCACCGAAGAACTACACACGCGGCTATTCCGGGCGGATGACGCTCGCCACAGCTCTGATCAAGTCGATCAATACCGTGCCTGTGCGTCTCGCCAAGGAACACCTGACCATAGCGCCGATCAAGGCCATGGCCGAGGCGATGGGTGTCGAGTCCCCTGTCAGTTCACACAAGACGATGGTGCTCGGCACCTCCGGCCTCACCGTCATGGATCAGGCAACAGGCTACAGTGTGCTGGCCCAGAATGGCCTCGTCGGCACCCGTCACGGCATCACGCAGCTCGTCACCCATTCCGGCAAGTTGATCTATGACTGGTCCAAGGACGGCACGCCGCCGCATCGGGTTCTGTCGGAACAGGCGGTTTCGTCGATGAATTCGATCATGGTCCAGATCCCGGAGACCGGCACCGCGCGAAAGGCCGCCCTGCCCAACATCCGCTCGGCGGGCAAGACCGGCACCACCCAGTCCTATCGCGACGCCTGGTACATCGGTTTCACCGGCAACTACACGGCCGCCGTCTGGCTCGGCAATGACGACTTTTCGCCAACCAACAAGATGACCGGCGGTTCGCTGCCTGCAATGGTCTGGCAGCGCCTCATGGCCTACGCCCACCAGAACATCGATCTGAAGCCGATACCGGGCATCAAGAACCCGTTCGTCGATCCGGCCCAGATCGCCAAGGCCGAGGAGGCGGCAAAGGCTGGAACCGACCAGGCCGCAGCAGACGCGGCCGACCGTCCACCCGTGCTGTCGAGCACGACGACGCGGACGCTGCGCGAGATCGCCGACTTCTTCCACAACGCGCCGGCAATCGAACCGCCAGCCGAACCCGAGACGCTTTCGGCGCTGTGACCTTGCGGGCGGCCTCACAGCAGCAGTTCCCGTACCGGTTGCAGCCGTTCCCGGCTTGCCTTCCCGGCGCGAGGCAGGATATTCCTCCGCCAACTCCAGTCTGCGGCGGCTCATGCTGAAACAATCGATCCTGATAGGTCTGGCGCTAGCCATCGCCATCGGCGGAGGTGCCGCAAGCGTCGGCATGATCCTGAAGTCGCAGGAAGGCATCGGTGCCGTGTCGATCGGGCCCTGGACGGCCTTCCCGGACAGCGGCACGCCCGACGCCGATCCCTACTCCAAGGCTCGCGTGGCGCGTGACGGCATCCTCGCGCTCGGCCGCGCTGAGGGCCTCGCCTTTGTTGCCGAACGCGATTCCAGCGGCACCCATCTCAAGCGCGAATGCAGCTACCGCGTCGAAGGCGGCCTGCCGGTCGCGCGCTTCTGGACGCTCTACGCCTCGGACAAGGACCAGATGGCGCTGAAGTCGGGCATGCGCCGCGACGGCGAGCTGCATTCGCTCGAAGTGCTGCGCCAGCCCGACAATTCGGTCGAGATATCAGTCGGCGCCAAAGCCGTGCCGGGCAACTGGCTCGCGGTTTCAGGCGTCGGCGACATGAACCTGGTGCTCACGCTCTACGACACCCCGATCGCCAGCAGCACCGGCCTGTCCGATATCGAGATGCCGCGCATCGTCAGGGTCCAGTGCAATGCTTAGGCTCCTTCATGCGCTCGTCATCGGCCTTGTCGGTGCGGGCATTGCCCACATCGTCATCCTGCTCTTGGTGCCCAGTTTCTCTGAACGGGACGCCTGGTCTCGGCTTGCCATGGTCGCTGGTCCCAACAAGATCGTGCGCCTCGACCAGGAAGTCGGCGGCGCGCCGGTCGTGAAGTCTCTCGATCCGTCGTTCTTCGAGGCCGCCTGCCGCTTCGACCTCGCCGAGGGCGTCGTTCGCATCGACAATGCTGGCAAGGTTCCGTTCTGGTCGGCCTCGGTCTACGATCGCAGCGGGCAGAACATCTACAGCTTCAACGATCGCACCTCGCCGGACGGCGGCCTCGATTTCGTCGTGCTGACCCCGGCCCAGATGATCGAACTGCGCAAGGAACTGCCGCCGGAATTCGAGAAATCGATCTTTGTCGAAACGCCAATCGACGAGGGTATCGTCGTCGTCCGCGTCTTCGTGCCCGACGACAGCTGGAAGCCCGAGGTGTCGCGCTTCCTCGACGGCATCAACTGCGAGATCCAGTAACCCTGCCCGTCCGGATCAGTGTCGCGGCAGAGGATCGTTGCGGCGCGGAGCACTGGCCCGGCCGACGCGTTCGACACCAGTAACGGCGTCCTTGACGCGCTCGTAGCGAACGCCCGGAAAAATGATGATGGATGCCGAAGTTTCCGCTGATCTCGGGGATTTGCGGACGGCCGCACGGCGCGGCATGAATGACACAACGCTGCCCATGGTTGGCGATTTCCCTCTCGGTTTTACCGGAGCAAGCACGCAACGCCTCCGTCTCGATAAGGCCAGCAGAGAGTTAACGTACTGCTAACAAATCGCCGCTAAGTTTATGTTCATCTTCGGGGACATCAGAAACGCAGCGCCGTGGCCGGGGTCGCTTCCGAAGCAGTATCGAGTTGTGTCAGGCGTACCGTGTCAGCATCGGACTTCAGGCAAATCGCCATAGGGCGCGAGACCGGCAAGCCCGAGCGGCTGTTCCGGGCGGCGGTATCCGCTTTCTGCGCGTTGCCGCGTCCATCGCGCCGCGAAATCTCCCAGCTCGAAGACCTGACCCTGCCGTTGTTCGAGAACGTGTCGGTCGAGGCTCGTCGCTTCGTTGCAGCCGCCCTGTCCGAAAGCGAGTATGCACCGCCCGGCCTCGTGCGCCGGCTTTGCGACGACAGCGTCGATATCGCAGCCCCGCTGCTGATCCGCTCGCCACTTCTGTCGGACGTGACACTCATCGCCCTGATCGGCCGTCACGGGCTGCCGCATGCGCGCGCTATCTTCAGGCGTCCCAATCTCAACCCGACCATCGCCGACCTGATCCGGGTGCTTGAAAAGCCACGTCTCGTCTATCCGGAAACGTCCCCGGTGGAATCAGCTTCCCAGCCGGAACGGGGACAGGCCGCCGCGGCAGCTTCGCTCAGCCACGATCCCCTGCCCGGCGAACTGGCGGAGACCGTGCGCCGCAGATTGCGCTCGATGATGGCGCCAAACGACGGCCACGAGCTCTCGCAGCCCGAAACGATCGTCCGTCCTTCGTCCTATGAGAAATTGAAGACGACCGCCCTCACCGGTAACAATGCCTTCTTCCAGACGGCACTGGCCGATGCCCTTGAGATCGATTTCCAGACAGCCCGCGCCATCACCGAGAAGGCAGGCTATTCCTCGCTTATCGATGCACTGAAAGCGCTCGACCTGCCTGAAGAACATGCCTTCCTGCTCGCATCGGCAACCTTCCCCGGCCAATTCGCCCATGCCGAGGCAATTCGGTTGTTCCTAGACCGCTACCGCCTGCTGCACCGTGACGTTGCCCTCGACCGTGTCAGGGACTGGAAGGCAGCGGCCGTCGGCGCGCGCATCCGCAGCAACGCCGAGCGCCTGCAACGCAGGGCGGCCGGCGATCCGCCGAAAGGCGACCGGCTCAGGGCGTCGTAAGCGCCAGAAGGTCCTTGATCTCGGTCTTTCCGGCCTCGATCTCGACGACCCAGATATCGGGGTCGAAGCGCCGCTCGCGCTCCAGCCGCTTTTCGATAGCCTCACTATCGTCATTGCTGTCGAGAAGGCTGAACTGGCGTTCGTCGGGCCGTGCGGTGTCGTAGCTCGACTGCGGCGCGGGCCCGTATAGGCTTGTCTGGCCGAAGCGGTCGCGCGTCAACACGAACACGGCGCCCGCTTCGGTCGCCCCCTTGCTGATTATGGCGCCAAAGCCGCCATCGCCGAACACCCTTCGCAGAAGAGCCGATACCCAGAAATCGGTGGTTACGCGCATGTGCCGGCCCGTCGCAGTTTCGATGGGCCTCTATACCGCCCATCCGGCGACGCGGACAGGCTTGATGCGCAAGCTAATTGGTCAGGCCGATCTCGCGCATCTTGGCGTAGACAGCCTGGTCGGGTTCCCCCGTCTCGGGCAGGCCGAACAGCGCCTGGAACTCGCGGATAGCCGATTTGGTCCTGGCTCCGATCACGCCATCGACGTCGATGCCGTCATTGCCGAACGCCTTGAGTCCCACCTGGATCTTCTTGATGCGCGCATCGAGATCGACTTCCCTAGCGGGTACGGGCCGTGCTGGCGCGGAGGCCGGCGTCACCAGACTGCGCGGTGCAGGCGCCTGCGCCTGCTCCACCCTGGGCTTCGGCGTCGGCGTAATCCCGGCAGTGGTATCTCGAGCCCCGAGTTGCTGAAGCAGCGACTGGTCGATCTCGCCCGTCGCAGCTAGGCCGACCTTCTTCTGATAGGCCTGGATGGCGCTGCGTGTTGCAGGCCCGTTGAGGCCGTCAACCGTGCCGCCGTAGAAATTGAGGTCCTTCAGAATGCTCTGAACCTGCTCGACCGCAGGATTGCCCTCGGGCAATTGCGCCGTCTGCGCCGGTTCCGGACGCTCGATCTTGATCGTCGTTTCCGAGGCGTCAGGCGCCATGTCAGGAAACTGGACGGCTTCGCGGGTGGAGAAGAATGCGCCCTTGTGTGCGTAAGGCTGATACCAAAGGGCGTTGGCCGAAACATAGAACAGCGCAACCAGGAAAGCGGTCGAGCCGCCGACCAGCACCGGATTGCGCGCGATCATGCCGCCGAGAGCCAGCGCGCCGTCCTGGAGGGCGCTGCGTTCCTCGACGACCTTCCGCTTAGCTTGCTTTGCGGAGCGAGCCATCGTGCTTCTCCTTGGTCCTGCCGGCCGGAAGGCGCATCAGTTCGCCCTTCGCCTCCTGCGAGGGGCGGAAAGCCGGGCCTTCGATCGGCAAGCTGATGGTAACCGTGGTGCCCTCGCCCGGCGCGCTCTCGATCGACATCGTGCCGTCGTGCAAGGCCACCAGTCCCTTGACCAATGAGAGGCCAAGGCCAGTGCCTTCGAAGCGGCGGGTGTAGTCGTTCTGGATCTGCATGAACGGCGTGCCCAGTCGCGACAGGTCCTCCTCGGCGATGCCGATGCCGGTGTCGGACACCCAGAAATGCAGGCGCGAGCCCAACCGCTTGGCGCCGATGCCAACCCGGCCGCCATCGGGCGTGAACTTCACCGCATTCGACACGAGGTTGATCAGCATCTGCTGGATCGCGCGCCGGTCGGCCTTGATCTCGCCGATGCCAGCGGCAACTTCGACCGCCAGATCAAGCGCCTTGGCCTCGGCCTGCAGCGTCATCATCGAAGCGCACATGTCGACCGCCTCGCGGAACTTGAACGGCTCGGGATTGATGGCGTAGCAGCCGGATTCGATCTTGGAGACGTCAAGGATCGAGTTCACGACGTCGAGCAGATGCTGGCCCGATTCACGGACGATGCCGACATATTCCTTCTGGCGCGGCTCCTGGAGCGGGCCGAACATCTCGTGCAGGAGCATGTCCGAGAAGCCGATGATGGCATTCAGCGGTGTCCGCAGTTCGTGGCTCACGGCGGCCAGGAAATTGCCCTTGGCAAGTTCGGCGCTCTTAACAGCATCGGCGGCGGCGGCAAGCTCGCTGCGCAGTTCTGCCACGGTGTCGTTCTCGCGCACGACCACGACGATCGACTGCGCCTCGCCCTTCATCATTTCCAGGGCGAACGGGCGGAAGTTGTCGACGGTGTCGTTGTCGTTGAACTTGGGCAGGCGCAGGCGCAGTTCGACGCCGCGCATCTCGGCGCCGTCGCGCATGTCGGCCAGCGCGCAGAGATAGGCAACCCGGTCGGCGACATGAATACGGTCGAACAGCGCTGTACCCAGCAGCAGCTCGGGCTGCAGGCGCAGCATGGCGCGCGCCTGCTCGGAAACGTCGACGACGTCGCCATTGTGGCCGATCCGCAGGACCACCGCCTTGAGTATCTGTTCCAGAGCATCTGCGGGCGCCTTGACGTGTTCGTCCGCGCCGTTGCCGACAAACTCCATGGCCCTAACCAGATAGACCGCAGCCCAGGCAGCAGGCAGCAGCCACTGCCAGACCGATGCTGTCGCACCCTCTGCAAACGACATGCTGCCGAGCAAGCCCTGAAGCATAAGTGCCGCGACCGCGGCACAGACGCCCAACAGGGCCGCCTTGCGCGTCCGCCAAACCCAGAGTGCCTCAAGCGGCAAGGCTGCAACCAGAAGCGTTGCAGGTGACGTCAATCCGCCGGCGGCAGCGACGATTGCGGCAACCGCAACCGCGCCGCCGAGCAGCGCAGTCACGCCGATCTGGGCGGCTTTGCCTGTCGCTGCGATGCTCAGTGCGGCAAGCCAGCTCAGGCTGAAGGCAGCGAAGATCACGGCGAAGATGGCGGCAGCACCAAGATTTGCGGAGACCAGCACAACGCCGGCGCCGGCCACGATAAAGGGAGCGCCCAGCAACAGGCCGACGAGCCGCCGCTGGCGCAGCCGCTCGGAACCTTCGATCGACGGATGGACCAGCCGGTCGCAGCCGCCGGCCATCGCGCCGGAAAACTCACCGTATCTGGACATGAAAAAACTCAACGCTACGCACTCTTCCGTGGTCCGCTTTGCGGCTCTTGTCTGGTTGGTCCCCAAACTCGCATTGAGCCTTTAATGAAGCGATAAAGCTGGCTGACCAGAACCGTGGCTCACGGCGAATATCGGGACGATTGGGCCGACATTCGAGAACAGTTCTTGCCATGGTAAATGGAGGGTTATTTGCCGAGCGCCGGCAAATGATCGACCAAAACCCTGCCTGCGCGCGCCATTGCGTCCGTTTTTCAATTTAAATCAATTGCTTACAATCTAGGCCCAAAATCGCCGCCGCCAAGCAACACGGAGCCGTCGTTCAACCGTTAAACTTTGGTGAAAAGGCAACTGGAAATGCAACCGTTTGAATCAAGCGCTCCTTTCCTCGTTCGTGCCATTGTCTTCGTCGACAACAACGAGGCCGCCACAACAAGAGCGGCCCGGCTGCTAACAAGAGGCACTCCATGGGCTTTCTCATAAGGACCGCATTCTGGTTCTCGCTCGTCCTGCTCTTTCTTCCGCTCGGCACCGGCCCGGACGGAGAGAGCCGGGTGAGCCCGTTGCAAGCCCTGTTTGCCGCGCGTGAAGCCGTCGGCGACATCGCCGCAATCTGCGAGCGCAAACCCGAGGTCTGCGAGACCGGCAAGGCAGCGATGCAGACCATCGGCGAACGAGCCCGCGAAAGCGCCCGCATCGCCTACGAAGTTCTCGACCAGAATTTTGGCAAGCCTGATACCGCGACCCAGACCGGCAGCGTGCCCGCGGGCGACGATGCGCCTGCCCTGCCCGCCGAAGCGGCTCCCCTCCCGGCCAAGGCTCCGGTTCTTCCGGCCAAGACGCCGGCGCATTGATCTCAACAATCGGAATTTCCAGAATTGGCCGCTAGGCCCCACCGCAGGCGGCTTGCCTCCGCTGCCTGCGGTGTTTCTTTTTTCGTGACGGATGGCGCCCCTGCGACTATATGCAGAGCACCATGACGACCTCGATCGACACGATCCGCGACGACTTTTCCTTCCTTGAAGAATGGGAGGATCGTTATCGCTATGTCATCGAGCTAGGCGAGGCTCTTCCGACCTTCCCCGAGAGCGAGCAGACCGACGCCAACAAGGTCCAGGGTTGCGTCAGCCAGGTCTGGCTCGTCACCCACAAGGGCGACGGCAACGATCCGGCGATCCGCTTCGAGGGCTATTCCGACGCCCATATCGTGCGTGGCCTTGTGGCCATCATGCTGGCCCTGTTCTCCGGCCATCGCGCCAGCGAGATCCTCGCCACCGATGCGGAGGCGACGCTGAGGGAGCTCGGCCTCAACGAACACCTGTCGCCCCAGCGTGCCAATGGCCTGCGTTCGATGGTCAAGCGTATCAAGCGCGACGCCGAGGCAGCGCTGCACCAGCTCGCCTGAGCCTCAGCCCATCCTCGGGCTGCAAGCGCCCCCAATGCAGAACCTTGCGACTGGCGCCGGCATTGGCCTGCGGATTGTGCGCGCCAGCCCGCCCAGCGCCGACGTACCGTCCAGCCGCGCTCCATCTCCACAATTTCCAGCCTCTTGAGAAAACAAGCAAACGTCGATCAGAACGCCTGAAAGCTCGGGGCCAACCGCGCGGCATTCAGGCAAAACAGGCTCGTCGAACTAACCGACGCACGCCGGCGGGCGGCATTGCAGCTCCGCTGCGGCATCGAGCCCACCGACGCGCTGTCAGGCGAGCAGGCATCGACGCGGGCCTTGCTAAAGCGCCTCGAACGGGCGATCGAGCGCGAGGGATCAACCGCCGCTGGAGCTACGACCTCAACAGTCATATCGCACTCAAGCAGGTGCGCGACCGCCTGCAAGGCGAGGCCCCTGGCGGACCGGCGCGCCCGTCGCTCAAACCACGACGGCGACGCCCCAAAAGCAATACGGCGCCCAAGGGCGCCGCTCGCTAACGCATCGGCCCGAAAATCGAAAAACGATCTCCGGAACGCACAATGCTCAAATTCAACAGGCTAGAGCGCCGTTTGCGCGTCCGTCAGGACGTTCGGCGCTCCAAAACAGTGACGCGGGCTTTTACTTGCCCTTGCGCTTGCGCCCCAAACCCATCTTCTTGGCCAGCTGCGAACGGGCGGCCGCATAGTTCGGCGCCACCATCGGATAGCTGGCGTCAAGGCCCCACTTCTCGCGGTACTGATCCGGCGTCATGTTGTAGTGGGTCATCAGGTGACGCTTGAGCGACTTGAACTTTTTGCCGTCTTCAAGGCAGATGATGTAGTCGTCATGCACAGACCGCTTGGGATTGACGGCCGGCTTCTGCTTGTCGGCGGGCGGCGCCTCGGCGACATTTCCGACGCGGCCGAGAGCCGCGTGGACATCGGCGATAAGTCCCGGAAGTTCTCCCACCGGAACCGGATTGTTGCTGACATAGGCTGCCACCACATCGGCGGTCAGTTCGATCAGCGTTTCGTTGTTTGTTGCAGGCGTTTCGGAAGTATCCATATGCTTCAGGCCCCAATGTGACTGATTGTTTTTTTGCCCGATGTTTCGACCGGGATGCGGCGCGTTTTTGTATCGCAAACTGCCTTTACGACTCGCGCTCAGACACTTTAATGAGCCCGTATCCAATACAAGTCAATTCACTATTCTTTGCGAATCCAAGAACAATGAGCTCATCACTTCTCTAACAAATGAACCTTTTTGACGACTCTGGGCATTCGGTTGAGATCAATTCACACAACGGCGACAGATCAGCCACAGCCTCATTGCCAGCGTTAAGAGCCGGAAGGACGGTTCTTCTTATCCGCTGCCGCAATTTGGGACATATCGTCGATCACCGAGCCCTGCCACATTCGATAACCGGCTGAATAAGCCGCTTTTGCCAGAAGATGAGCAGCGATCGGCGCAGTCAGAAGAAAGAATACGACACCTGCCACAGCCCTGAGCGCCGTGGCCAATTCTCCAGTATGAACCGCCAGCGCAATCAGCATCAGGCACGATCCAAGCGTACCGGCCTTCGATGCTGCATGCATGCGCGTATAAACATCGGGAAGGCGCAGCAACCCAATGGACGCGGTCAGAGCAAACAACGCACCGACCACGATCAAGGTTCCGGCAATATAGTCGGCAATGCCGCCAATCATGCCTGCTCCTCCTCGGCGTCCTGTTTCTTGGCGTCGACACCGCCGCTGAGCACAAAACGCGCAAAAGCAACTGTTGCCAGGAAGCCGACGAGACCAAGTGCTATGGCAACATCGACATAAAGCGTGAAGCCGGAACGCACGCCAAGCACGGCAATGAAGCCGATGGCGACGGCCACCAGCATGTCGAGCCCAAGTATCCGATCTGGCAAGGTCGGCCCCTTGACCACACGCCAAACGACAAGAAGAAACGAAATGCTGAGAATACCGAGTGCGAACAGGGCACAAATACTCAGGAACGAGGCTCCCGACATCATCTGAACGCCTCCATGATCCGGCGCTCGAAGCCATTGCGGATCTCGCGGCGCGCCTGCTCGGGGTCCGAGCAATCCATGCCATGCACAAACAACGTCTGCCGGTCCTCGGACACGTCGACCGAAAGGGTTCCCGGTGTCAGGGTGATGAGATTGGCAAGCAGGGTGATCTCGAAATCACGCGTCACGGTCAGCGGATAGGCAAATATCCCCGGCTTGATGTCCATGCTAGGCGACAGCACGAGCCTTGCCACCCTGACCGAAGACAGAAGCAGTTCCTTGACGAAGAGCAAGAAGAGCAGAAGCGTCGGCCAAGGCCGGATCACGACCCGCGTCGCCGGCAGCTGATCACGCACCAGGAACAGCACCGTCCAGCCGATGGCAAAGCCGAAGACCAGGTTCGGCAGCGTGTAGCTCCCTGAGATCGCGACCCAGATAAGCGCCAGGATCAGTTCGTTGCGATAGGGGATCATTGACCGCCTCCCGCCGGGAAAACCGCCTGGACATAGGCCGACGTGTCGAGCAGCCCGCCTGCCGCAACATTGGCAGCGCGAATGAAGGGCTCAGGCGCAAATCCTATCGCCAGCATGACTGCGACAAGCGAAACCAGGGCTACGCAGCCTGCGACCGACATCTTGCCGGCGACAGCTCCAGTCGGATCAACGACCTCATTGCGCCAGAAGGCAAGGATGAACACGCGCCCGAGGGCGATCGTCGTCAGGAAGCCGCTCACCAGGATGGCGCCGGCCAGTTGCCACACGCCGGCATCGAGTGCTGCCCGCACCAGCATCACCTTGGGCCACAACCCCGAGCCTGGCGGCAGGCCGGCGACGGCCAGCGAAATGAAGAAGGCGAGCAGCGTCAGGAAAGGGCTGGCGCCGTAGAGCCCAGCCAATGAGCGAAGGGAAAAGCTTCCGCCCAGCTGCTTCATCAACCCGCCGAGCAGGTACAGTGCGGAAAGGGCGAGCATCGAATGCAATGCATAGAATATCGCGCCTGAAAGCCCGGCTTCGCTGCCGAGCGCGATGCCGGCCAGCATGATCCCGACGCCCGAAATAACCAGGAAGCCCGAGATGCGGCGGATGTCCGATTGCGCCAAGGCCCCCAGTGCACCGACAAGCATGGTCGCTACCGCGACCCAGCCGATCAGACCCGCCAACTCCGCGCGCTGGATTGCGAAGATCATCACCAGCGTGCGCAGCAACGCATATATGCCCACCTTGGTCAGCAATCCGCCGAAGAGCGCGCCAGTGATGACGGGTGGCGTATGATAGGACGCAGGCAGCCAGAAATTGACCGGAAAGGCAGCCGCCTTCATGCCAAAGGCGAGCAGGAACAGCGTCGCCAGCGTCATCAGCGGCGCGGTCTCGCCCACCTGCCCCACCTTTACCGCAAGATCGGCCATGTTGAGCGTGCCGAAAGTGCCGTAGAGATAACCCGTCGCGATCAGGAACAGCGTCGTGCCGACCAGGTTGAGGATGGCGTATTTGGTCGCCCCGTCGATCTGCGGCTTTTCTGACCCGAGGATCAACAGGCCGAAGGACGAGATCAGGAACACCTCGAACCAGACGTAGAGGTTGAACATGTCGCCGGTCAGGAACGCACCGCTGACGCCCGCCATCATCAGGAGCAGGAACGGGTAGAAGCCATAGCGCCGGCCCGTCGCGTCGACGTCCTGCACCGAATAGGCGCAGCAGGCCAGCGCCACCAGTGAGCCAGTCAGCGAGAAGACGGCACCCAGCGCGTCGACGGTGAACGAGATGCCGAAGGGCGGCAGCCAGCTGCCCATGGTCATCGACATCGGGCCGTCCGACAATACGCGCCCCAGGAGCATGGCGTTGGCAACCACCATCGCCGCAAGCGCTGCGAGCGCCACCAGCGCATGCCAGCGAATGTTGTGGCGGATCATCAAAAGCAGCGCGCCGACGACGATCGGCAGCAGCACCGGCAACACGACCAGCCAGTCGCTTGCGGTCACGGGTGCCGCGATCATGGCAGCAGTCTTGTCGACCAGATCTCCTTGCACCGCCATGGTCAGTATCCCATCGGCGGCAGGCCGTCGTCGGCCGGTTCTGCGACCCGCATGCCGTCGGTGTCGTCGGTGCCGATCTCCTGGTAGGCGCGATAGGCCAGCACCAGCAGGAAGGCGAAGAACGAGAACGAGATGACGATCGCCGTCAGGATCAGCGCCTGCGGCAACGGATTAGCCACCGCGCCGGCGGGCACGTCCAGCGCCTCGGCAATCACAGGCGGCACCTCGCGCGTCAGCCTGCCATTGGTGAAGATCAAAAGGTTCACCGCGTTGCCGAACAGGGCGACGCCGAGCAGGATGCGGATGATGTGCCTAGACTGCATCAAGTAGATCGCTGCGGCAAAGAAGATGCCGACAAGGATGGCAAAGACGGCTTCCATCAGTCGTGCTCCCTGTCCTCGAGCGCCAGCGCGATCGAGGTGATCGAGCCGACGACGACCAGGTAGACGCCGATGTCGAAGACCATGACCGTCGACAGGTCGACGCTGATGCCCAAAAGGCTCGGCGAAGCCCATAGCCCGGTCAGGAAGGGCAGGCCATAAGCCAGCGACGGCAAGCCGGCGAGTGCTGCGATGAACAGGCCAAAGCCCGAGATCGCCATCGGATGGAAATAGAGCGAACGGCGCACCGCCGGCACGCCAAAGGCAATACCGTGAATGGCAAAGGCGGAAGCGGCGATCAGTCCGCCGGTAAAGCCGCCGCCCGGCTCGTTGTGGCCCCGCAGTAGCACAAACACCGAAAACATCAGCATCAGCCCGGTGAGATAAGGCGCAAGCGTGCGGAAGATCAGCGTCTGCATGTCACGCCTCCCCCGACGGGGCCTGGGCCGGCTCCGGCTTTTTCGAGCGGACGCGGATCAAGGCAAGAATGGCCAGACCGGTGATCATGACGACGGCGATTTCACCCAGCGTATCGAGCCCGCGGAAGTCAACGATGATGACGTTCACCACGTTGCGGCCATGGGCGATGGTCTTCGAGTATGTATTGAAGAACTGCGACAGCCGGTCGTCGAACGGCAATTGCGTGACCTTGAGCAGCAGCAAGGCGAAGCCCGTACCGCAGGCCACAGCAATGGCGCCATCCAGCAGCTTCTGGGCAAGCGGCCGCCGGTCGGCAGGCGCCAGCCGCAGCCGCGTCATGACAAGCGCCAGAATGACCACGGCCAATGTCTCGACCATGAACTGGGTGAAGGACAGGTCGGGCGCACCGAACAGCATGTACAGCAGGGCGATAGCAAAGCCCTGGATGCCGAGAGAGACGATCGCCGTCAGCCGGCTGCGCGCATGCACGACGGCGGCAATGCCGATGACGGCGATTGCCAGAATCGTCCATTCGTAAAAGCGGAATGATGGCCAGGCCGGCATGGCCGGCAGCTCGTCGAACATCAACATCGGCAACAGAAGGGCCGCCGCGATGGCAACGAAGGTGACCGTCAGATAGATGTCGAGGCGGCCGCTATGGACGATACGCGTGACGCCGAACGAGACGCGCAGCAGCCCACGCAGCGCGTGGTCGAACCCACGGTCCGGCCCCCAGCCGATGGCTGCGAGCACGCCGGCCATCATCGTCCGCAACCGGTCAAGACGGAGATAGGCGGCAATGCCAAGCGCCACGGTCAGCGCCGACAACAGCAGCGGCACACCCAGATGCGGCACCGTCGTGATCTCGACCTGGATCGGCTTGCCGGCGATGGCGCTGGCCATCGGCGAGGACAGCAGTTCATGCGCCACCGGAGTAGCGAGCGCCGCCACAAGGCCGGCGATACCGAGGACGATCGGCCCGAGCCACAGCGAAACCGGACCTTCATGCGCAGGCTTGGGCGTCGCCGCAGCCGCACCGACGAAAGGTCGCAGCGCAACCGCAAAGCCGATGGCAAACATCAGCGCGTTGCCGGCTACGGCCACAACGATCAGCAGCGCTTGCCAGCCTTCGGCGAGGCTGTGCGCATAGTAGATTTCTTCTTTGGCGAGGAAGCCGAAGAACAGCGGCAGGCCTCCCATCGAAAGCGCGGCAAGCATGGCGGCAGCGAAGGTGACCGGCATTGCCCGACGCAGCCCGCCCAACCTGGTGATGTCGCGGGTACCGGCCTCGTGGTCGATCAGGCCGGCGACCATGAACAGCGCGCCCTTGAACATGGAATGCGCCATCAGATAGAGCGCCGCGGCCTCCACCGCCTTGTCCGACCCCATGCCGGTCAGCATGACAAGAAGGCCGAGCGAGGCGACCGTCGTATAGGCCAGCATCAGCTTGAGGTCGGTCTGCCTGATCGCAAGCAGCGTGCCGACGGCAAGCGTAACGCCGCCGAACAGCGGCAGCACCGCTTCCCACGCCACCGTATCTCCCATAACCGGGTTCAGTCGCATCAGCAGATAGACGCCGGCCTTGACCATGGTCGCCGAGTGCAGATAGGCCGACACCGGCGTCGGCGCCTCCATGGCGTTGGGCAGCCAGAAATGGAACGGAAACTGCGCCGACTTGGTGAATGCGCCGCCAAGCACCAGTACCAGCGCCGCGACATAAAGCGGGCTCTGGCGCAGCGCATCACCTGAGGCGAGCAAGGCGGAAAGCAAGTCCAGGCCCGTCGCCTGGGTGATGACAAGCAACCCCGCAAGCAACGATAGTCCGCCAAGTCCCGTGACAAGAAGCGCCTGGAGTGCTGCACGTCGCGACGCCTCGCGCTTGTGGTCGAAGCCGATGAGCAGGAACGACGTGATCGACGTCAGTTCCCAATAGACGAAAAGCATCAGGAACGAGTCCGAGACCACCAGTCCCAGCATCGCGCCCATGAACAGCAGCATGAAGGAGAAGAACCGCCCCTGTTGCGGATGTCCCTTCAGGTAACCGCCGGCATAGATGACGATCAGCGTGCCAATCCCGGAGATCAGCAAGGCGAAGGTCAGTGACAGCCCGTCGAGAAACCAGGAAAAGCGGAGACCAAGGCTCGGCGCCCAGTCGAACCCACCAGAGATCGAATGTCCTCTGCTGACCGCGTCGAGCATCCCGGCGAAATGCAGGAATACGAGCAGAGGAATGGCGGCAAGCAGCCAGCCGGCATTGTGTTTCATCACGCGGACGAGCACAGGGGCAAGCAACGCCCCGGCAAACGGCAGCATGAGCATCAGGAAGGTCAGCGGACGGGCCCTCTTTGTATCTCACGTTGTTGTCGAAGGGCATAAACGGCCGGCAGCCGAGGGGCAAGCGTTATCGGGCCTTGTCAACGGCTGGCGCCCCGCAGCCCCTACGGAAGCTGCGACAAGATTGCTTCAACAACGCGTCAGTAGGGCGTGATGTAACGGCCATAGACCCAGCCTGTCACGTAACGGCCGTCCTGTGCGGGGTCGTGCCAGACCTGGCACCAGCTGTAGCGAACGCGCTGCTCCTGCTTCCATGCCGGCAGGTGGCCGATGTCACGCAGATCGACCCCGCCTGTGCACCTGCCAGTCATCTTGAGAACGTTGCCGTTCGGATAGGCGGCTTGCTTCTGAGAGCCATTGGACGGGAACTTGCGAATGTTGAGCGTATCGCCCCAGCGCACCTTGCCAACTTCCCAGGCAGAGAACGCTGCCGCGCGGGACTCTGCTGCAAAAACGGCGACAGTCGAGGCAATGGCCAGTGCGGCGGCAGTTTTCATGAGCATCTTCATCTTCTCCTTGGGCATGGCCGGTCCCATATTGGTTGCCGCTGCACTGCAACTCTGCTCTTGAACCCGCCCTGATCGATGTGTTCATTCGGCATTCAAGATTCAGCCCAAGATCCAGATACGCGAGACGCAATGACCCGACCCAAGATCTTCGCCGACATTCCCGCGCCGACCACCGCGCAGCGTCCGGTTTCCGACACGCGCCACGGCATCACCCGCGTCGACGAATATGCCTGGCTGCGTGCCGACAACTGGCAGGAGGTGTTCCGCGATCCGAGCCAGCTCGACCAAGCGATCCGCAGCCACCTTGAGGCCGAAAACCGCTACCAGAACAAGCTGATGGCCGACACGGCGGATCTCAGGAAGACGCTGTTTGAAGAGATGAAGGGCCGCATCAAGGAAGACGATTCCTCCGTACCGATGAAGGATGGGCCTTATGCCTACGGCTCCTCGTTCAGGAAGGGAGGCGAGCAGCCGCGCTATTTCCGCATTCCGAGTGAGGGCGGTGCCGAAGAGATCATCCTCGACGGCGACAAGGAAGCCGAGGGCCACGCCTACTTCCGTCTCGGCGGCATCGACCACTCATCCGACCACAAGCGCCTGATCTGGGGATTCGACGACAAGGGCTCGGAATTCTACACGCTGCGCGTACGTGACGTCGCCAGCGGTGCGGAACTTGACGACGTGGTCGGCGACACCGGCGGTTCGGGCTCTTGGGATGCAGCTAATGCCGGCTTCTTCTACTCCCGCCTCGACCCCAACCATCGCCCGTCCAAGGTGCTCTACCATGCACTCGGCAGCGATGCTTCGACCGACCGGCTGGTCTACGAGGAGACCGATCCCGGCTTCTTCATGAATGTCGGCGGCACCCGCAACAACGACTGGATCATGATCTCGATCAGCGATCATGAAACCTCAGAGTACCGCCTGTTCCCAGCCAGCGATCCGCTCGCCGAGCCGAAGCTTGTCGCGGCACGCGAAATCGGCCTGCAATATGACCTCGAGGAAGGCGGCGACATCTTCTTCGTGCTGACCAATGCCGACGGCGCCAAGGACTTCAAGATCATGACGGCGCCCATCAGCGACCCTCAGCGCGCCAACTGGAAGGAACTCGTCGCCCACGAACCCGGCCGTCTGATCCTGTCGGTCATGGGCTTCAAGGACTTCATGGTCCGCCTCGAGCGCAAGGAGGGCCTGCCGCGCATCGTCGTCCATGAGCGCGCCACAGGCGCCGAGCACCTCATCTCCTTCGACGAGGAAGCGTTCTCGCTCGGCCTGTCGGGTTCCTATGAATACGACACCGACATCATCCGCTTCAGCTATTCGTCGATGACCACGCCGGCGCAGGTGTTCGACTACAACATGCGCACGCGCGAGCGCGTCCTGCTCAAGACCCAGGAAGTCCCCTCGGGCCACAACGCCGACGACTATGTCACGCGCCGCCTGATGGCCCCCGCCCACGATGGCGAACTGGTGCCGATCTCGCTGATCCACCGGCGCGACACGCCGCTGGACGGCTCTGCTCCCTGCCTGCTCTACGGCTACGGCTCCTATGGCATCACCATCCCTGCCTCATTTAACACCAACTGTCTGTCGCTGGTCGACCGTGGCTTCGTCTATGCCATCGCCCATATCCGCGGCGGCAAGGACAAGGGTTACGCCTGGTATGAGGACGGCAAGCGGGCGGCGAAGCAAAACACCTTCACCGATTTCATCGCCTGCGCCCACCATCTCGTCGCCGAGCGCTACACCTCGCACGACCGCATCGTCGCCCAGGGCGGTTCGGCCGGCGGCATGCTGATGGGCGCGGTGGCCAATATGGCGCCCGATGCCTTCGCCGGCATCATCGCGGAGGTGCCCTTTGTCGACGTGCTGACCACCATGCTCGACGACACCTTGCCGTTGACGCCGCCGGAATGGCCCGAATGGGGCAATCCGATCGCATCTGTGGCGGATTACCAGACCATCGCGGCCTACTCGCCATACGACAATGTCGCCGCACTCGACTATCCGCCGATCCTGGCGGTGGCCGGCCTGACCGACCCGCGCGTCACCTACTGGGAGCCGGCCAAGTGGGCCGCCCGGTTGCGCGAACGCAAGGCAGGCGAGAGCCCGGTGCTCTTCAAGATCAACATGGATTCAGGCCATGCCGGCGCTTCGGGCCGTTTCTCCAGACTGGAGGAGGTCGCCTTCAACTACGCATTCGCGCTGAAGGTGGCGGGCATCGCCTGACCATAGGCTCCGACACCAAAATGAAACGGCCCGGAACCATAAGGTCCGGGCCGTTTTCATTGATGAATCTGCCTTGGATATCAGTCGGTAGGCTTCGGCTGCGGCGCAGCAAAACCGTTGGGATGCCCCGGTATCGTCTTGAGATAGGCGGCGATCGCCTCCCGGTCGTCGGCGCTCAGCCTGGCCATGTTCTTCTGCACTTCGACCATGGTGCCGCCGACGGAATCGA
Organism: Aminobacter sp. MET-1; assembly: GCF_026521175.1. Lineage (NCBI taxonomy): Bacteria > Pseudomonadati > Pseudomonadota > Alphaproteobacteria > Hyphomicrobiales > Phyllobacteriaceae > Aminobacter > Aminobacter sp. MET-1. The sequence goes on from NZ_JAMSHL010000006.1 coordinate 217,717, forward strand.
ATTCGGGGGTGAAGCCGGTTTCGAGATAGCCGGCGATATCGCCCTCCGACCATCCGCTGATGCCCTTGCCCTCGGGCGTGATGTTGGGCACCACGCCGCCACCTTCGGCGGCCTTGGCGCCGGCGAGCCACTGGCCCTTCTCCGTGCCGCCGGCAAGACTACGCGGCGTATGGCACTCGCCGCAATGTCCGGCACCTTCGACCAGATCTCTCCCCCGAAGCACCTTTTCCGGAGTGCCGTCGGCCATCGCCACCACCGGTTCGTTGCTGAGGTAGAGTTGCTTCCACAGCCCGAGCCCCCGACGGACGCTGAACGGGAATACCAATTGGTGGTCGGCCGCCCTGCCCTGCACCGCAGGAAGCGTCTTCATGAAGGCATAGAGATCGGCCACGTCAGCCGGCTTCATGCGCGCGTAGGATGTGTAGGGAAAGGCCGGATAGAGATGGTCTCCGTTTCGCGCCACGCCTTTCAGCATGGCGTTGGCGAAGTCCTCGATCGACCAAGCGCCGATCCCATCATTGGGATCGGACGAGATGTTCGGCGCGACGAAAGTGCCGAAATCGGTCTTGAGTTCGACACCACCGGCGAGCTGCAGACGGGCGTCGCCGTCAGCCTTCGGCTTGGCATGACAGGAGGCGCATCCGCCGGCATCAAAGATGCGTTGCCCCCGCATCGCATCACCCGTACCGAGTGCCGCAACGGTCTCCGGCGCGAGCCTTTCAGGCACTGTCAGCCACCAGAATGCAACGGCTCCGACGCCGCCAAGCGCCAGAGCCGCGATTGCAAGCTTCTTGATGATAGCCATCCGAAGGCGATCAGCCCTTCTTCACGCGGTAGGTTTCGTGGCAGGCGCCGCAGGTCTGGCCAATCGTGCCTACCTGGGCCTTCAGCGCATCGATGTCCTGGGCGGGCGCTGCGACTGCGGCTGCGGTCACTGCCTTGAACTTGTCGACGGCTGCCTGGAAGCCTGCTGCGTCTTCCCAGATCTTCGGCGAGGCTGTTGTGTCGCCCTTGTCGCTGCCGACGGGGAACGACGCCGCAACATCGATCTTCTGGACGTTGTCGTTGAGCGCGGTCAGCGCCGCCAGGACGGCTGCCGCATCGAAGGGAGCTTCGCCCTTCACCATCTTCACGAGCACGCCGACATCCTTGGCATTCTCCTTCATGACCGCCTTGCGATCAGCGATGATATCGGCAAACGCCGCCGTGGTAACGAGCGCGAGCGCCGCGACGGCAAGTACGATCTTTTTCATAAGGTCCTCTCCGGGTTGCAACAATGCTGCCTTGAGCCAACGGGGAAACTGGCCCAGTTCGTCCCGGAATTCTCTTCACGCTTCCGTGACTGTTAGTCTTTTTCAGACATTCCCGGAAAGCCCGTTCTAAACGCAAAAACCCCGGCCGTGGCCGGGGTTTCGGAAAAATGTCAGGTCTTCACCGGACCGCATCACTGGATGCGGCCTGGAAAAACGATCTGGGCTCAAGCCTTTTCGTAGAGCTCGAGCACGTAGTCCCAGTTGATCAGGCTGTCGACGAACGCCTCGAGGTACTTCGGACGGGCATTGCGGTAGTCGATGTAGTAGGAGTGCTCCCACACGTCGACGCCCAGGATCGGGGTCGCGCCGTGAACCAGCGGGTTCTCGCCGTTCGGGGTCTTCGAGATTTCGAGCTTACCGCCCTTGACCGAAAGCCAGGCCCAGCCCGAGCCGAACTGGGTGGTGCCGGCAGCGATGAAATCAGCCTTGAACTTGTCGTAGCCGCCGAGATCCGAGTCGATCGCCTTCTGCAGGGCACCCGGCAGCTTGTTGCCACCGCCAGCCTTCTTCATCCACTTCCAGAAGTGGACGTGGTTATAGTGCTGGGCAGCGTTATTGAACAGGCCGGCATGCTTGCCGAACGACTGCTTCACCACCTCTTCGAGCGACAGGTTTTCCATGCCGGCTTCCGCTGCCAGCTTGTTGCCGTTGTCGACATAAGCCTTGTGGTGCTTGTCGTGATGGAATTCCAGCGTCTCCTTCGACATGAAGGGCTGCAGCGCCTCGTAGTCGTAGGGCAATGCGGGCAATTCAAAAGCCATGGTTCATACTCCCTTGCTGGCAATTCACGGCATGTCTATGCCGGGTAGAGATAGGTTGCCACAGGATGCGGCAACAGATGCGAAACGGGTTTTTTCTTTGTCTGCACTCAGGCCTTGCCGGTCGAGTGGGCCCACTCCCAATATAGCTCGCGCGACTTTTTTGCTACCGGTCCGGGCTGGAGAATTCGATCTTCGATACGGGTGATCGGGACCACCTTGGAGTGGTTGCCGGTCGAGAAGATTTCGTCCGCCTCAAGAAACTCGCGCACCGACAGCGTCTTCTCGACGACCGTCATGCCCTTTTCGGCAAGCAGCGACATGGCGCGGCTGCGCGTGATGCCCGACAGAAAGGTCCCGTTCGGCGCAGGCGTAAACACCACGCCATTCTTGACCAGGAAAATGTTGGAGGAGCCGGTCTCGGCGACATTGCCCAGCATGTCGAGCACCAGCGCATTGTCGAAGCCGCGCATCTTGGCTTCCAGGATGGCGCGCCCGTTATTCGGATAGAGGCAGCCTGCCTTGGCATTGGTGGGCATGGTTTCGAGCGTCGGCCGGCGGAACGGCGAAAGGCCGATCGAGAAGCCCGTCGGCTCCATCATCGGCGACTCGTAAAGGCACAGGCAAAAACGCGTCGAAGCCGGATCGGCCGGCACGCCCATGTAGCCGCCATGCTCGGCCCAATACATCGGGCGGATATAGACCGCCGTCTTGCCGTCGAATTTCTTGAGGCCATCCCAGGTCAGGCCTGCAATCGTCTCAGGCGACATGGTCGGCTTGAGGCCGAGTGCTATCGCCGAGGCGTTGACGCGGCGCGAATGCGCATCGAGATCGGGCGCCACGCCCTCGAACCAGCGCGCGCCGTCGAATACGGTCGAGCCAAGCCACATGGCGTGACTGCGCGGCCCGACGATCGCCACGTTGCCCTCGTACCAGTCACCGTCGACATAGGTCCAGGTGGTCGATTGTGCAGCCGCCGCTAGCGTCATCTTGGTTGTCCCGTCATTTCCTTGATGGCTGCAATGGAAGAGACTTTGGCCCGCCCCGTCAACGGGCAGGCCGCCGATTTGTTGGAGCCAGTCGACAGTTCGGCTTGCACTGCGCGGCAAGTCGTTGGAAAACCACGAACATGCGCCACTCTGCCTACATATTCGACGCCTACGGCACCCTGTTCGACGTCCACGCCGCCGTCCGCAGGCACGCCCAGGACATCGGGCCCGACGGCCAGCTGCTGTCCGACATATGGCGGGCCAAGCAGCTCGAATATTCCTGGGTGCGGACGCTGATGGGCGCCTATAGCGATTTCTGGCAGCTTACCGAACAGGCCCTCGATTTCGCCTTCCGCAAGGTGCCCTCAGCAGACCCGGCGCTGCGCAGCAAGCTGCTCGATGCCTATTGGCAGCTCGACTGCTATCCGGAGGTGCCTGCTGTCCTGCGCAATTTGAAGGACAATGGCGCCCGGCTCGCGATCCTTTCAAACGGCTCGCCGGCGATGCTGGAAGCTGCAGTGCGCTCGGCCGGCCTCGATCTCATCCTCGACGAGATCTTCTCGGTCGATGCCGTGCGCCGCTTCAAGACGGACCAGTCGGTCTACGACCTGGTCTGCAGCAGCTGGCGCCTCTATCCCGATGCCGTGTCATTCCAGTCGTCCAACCGCTGGGACATTGCAGGCGCTTCCAAGTTCGGTTTCCGCACTGTCTGGATAAATCGCAGCGACCAGCCCGACGAGTATCGGGATCTTCCACCGTCGCTGATCCTGCCCTCACTGGAAGGTTTAGTTACAATTGGTTAGCCATCCATAGGACAGCATTGTTGCCATAACGCAACAGTGATTGGCCTGTCACACCGTCGCCATGCTTTGTCCACCCTAAGGTCTGATTTGGACCCGCTTATCACCGTGAGCGTTAAGGGGACGCAGACAGTTTCCTTTTAATTCACCATTCCTTTCGAACGGAAGCCCAGATCGCAGTCATGCCCATTATCACCGAGCCATCCCGTAGCCTGACCCGCCGCGGATTCCTGAATCTTGCAGCGGCTGGAGCGGCAACCGCCGCACTTTCCGCCTGCACCACCGTCAATAGCGGTGGCCAGATCGTCGACGCGCCGCAACCGGCACCGCCGCCCGTCAACATCGATCCCGGTTTCGGTGGCGACTATGTCAGCATGTACGGCCCGGTCACCGATGAGGGCTATGAAGTGCCGGGCATCCCGGTCAAGAAGGTGAAGCCGCAGTTCCTTCGCCAGATCGTTGCAGACCCCACCGGCGAGCGCCCCGGCACGCTGGTCGTCGATACCTCGACGCACTACCTCTATCTCGTGCGTGAGAACGGCCAGGCCATGCGCTACGGCGTCGGCCTCGGACGCGCCGGCTTTGCCTGGCAGGGCCGCGCCGTCATCCAGTGGAAGCGCACCTGGCCGAAGTGGACCCCGCCAGACGAGATGATCGGCCGCCAGCCCGAACTCGAGAAGTACAGCGCCCGCAATGGCGGCATGGCCCCGGGCCTGAACAACCCGCTCGGCGCCCGTGCGCTCTACATCTTCCAGAACAACGAAGACACGCTCTACCGCGTCCATGGCTCGCCGGAATGGTGGACCATCGGCAAGTCGGTGTCGTCGGGCTGCGTGCGCCTGATGAACCAGGACATCATGGATCTTTACGACCGCGTCCCCAGTAAGACGCCGATCCTGGTCACCAACGGCCTCAGCATGGCCTGACCGCGCAACAAGCGGAACAGTGAAAACGGCGCGTCATCGACGCGCCGTTTTTGTTTCTGCAAGCCGGGAAGCTTGCTCAGAAGCCCTTCTTCAGGCTGCCGAGGATGCCGCGCACCAGCGCGCGGCCGACCGAGGAGCCTACCGAGCGCACCACCGACTTGATGGCAGCTTCGGTCACAGTCTGGCGATTTGACGTACGCGGACGCGGCGCATTTCCACCCGAGGTCTGGGATCCGCCATCATTGCCGAAGCCGGGGATCGTCCAGCCGCTGCCACCGCCGGTGTTGGCCTGCTGAGCCTCCTGCTGCGCCTGCTGAGCGGCAGCCGCCTTCTTCTGCAGCATCTCGAACGCCGACTCGCGATCAACCGCCTGGTCGTACTGGCCGGCGACAGGGCTTTCGTTGATCAGCTTGCGGCGCTCTTCCGGCGTGACCGGGCCCAGGCGCGATGCCGGCGGACGGATCAAGGTCCGCTGCACCATAGAAGGTATACCCTTGGCCTCGAGCGTCGAGACCAGAGCCTCGCCGGTGCCCAACTGGGTGATCGCGGTGGCGCAGTTGAAGTCGGGGTTTGGCCGGAACGTCTCGGCAGCCGTCTTCACCGCCTTCTGCTCGCGCGGCGTATAGGCGCGCAGCGCATGCTGGACACGATTGCCGAGCTGGGCCAGCACGGTTTCGGGAACGTCGAGCGGGTTCTGGGTGACGAAATAGACGCCCACGCCCTTCGAACGGATCAGGCGTACCACCTGCTCGACACGATCGACGACGATCTTCGGCGCCTCGTCGAACAAGAGATGCGCTTCGTCGAAGAAGAACACCAGCTTCGGCTTGTCGGGATCGCCAACCTCAGGCAACACCTCGAACAGTTCCGACAGCAGCCACAAAAGGAACGTCGCGTAAAGGCGCGGGTTCATCATCAGCTTATCGGCGGCCAGCACGTTGATCGCGCCACGGCCGTCGCGCGTGGTGCGCATGATATCGGAAATCTTGAGCGCCGGCTCGCCGAAGAAGTGATTGCCACCCTGCTGTTCCAGAACCAGCAGCGAGCGCTGGATCGCGCCGACCGACGGCTTGGTGACATTGCCGTAGCGCGCGCCGATCTCCTCGGCCCGCTCGGCGATGTTGGCGAGCAGCGCCTGCAGGTCCTTCATGTCGAGCAGCAGCAGGCCTTCCTCGTCGGCAATGCGGAAGGCGATGTTGAGCACGCCCTCCTGCGCCTCGGAGAGGTTCATCAGGCGCGACAGCAGCAACGGCCCCATCTCGGAGATGGTGGCGCGGATCGGATGGCCCTGCTCGCCGAACAGGTCCCAGAAGATGACGGGGAATTCCTGGAATTCGTAAGGATCGAGCTTCACCGCCTGGGCGCGGGCGACCAGGAAGTCCTTGGCCTCGCCCATCATGGCGATGCCCGAAAGGTCGCCCTTGATGTCGGCACAGAAAACCGGCACGCCTGCATTCGAGAAGCCTTCGGCCAGGACCTGCAACGTCACCGTCTTGCCGGTGCCGGTGGCGCCGGTGACGAGACCGTGGCGGTTGCCGTATTTCAGCAGCAGTTCCTCGGGCCGTTGATAGCTGTCATCAGGCTTGCGGCTGGCACCGATGAAAATGCTGTCGTCCTGCGCCATGGGCGTTGTCTCCGGCAATGCTGTGTCCCGACCGCGACGCGGCCACCCCAAAGGTATAGTGGCCGCCCTCACATGCCACAATGGCTCATCCGGTCAGCGCAGCGGACAACTGTGAGCTTGATCTTTTTTTGATGGGCGTCGCCGCAGTCGAGATCGATGAAGCCGGGGCGGCCGCGTTCTTCCGCGACCACGCGGTTGCAATTGAAGGCTAGACGCGGATCTCGACGATTTCCCAGTCGCGGCCGTTGACGGTGGCGACCTCGCCTACCCCCTTGCCAAACATTGCCTGCGCCATGGGCGAGACATGCGAGATGCTGCCCTTGGCCGCGTTCGCCTCGTCCTCGCCGACGATGCGCCAGGCGTGGCGCTTGCCGTCATCGTCCTCGATGCTGACCTTCATGCCGAAGCGGACGACCGTGCTGTCGGGCTCGGGCACAGAAACCTCGGCGTTTTCGCGCCGCGCCTGCCAATAGCGCAGGTCGCGCGAAACGGTGGCGATGCGCTCGCGGTCTGCCTCGCCTTCCGCCTTGGCCAAATCCTCGCGCAATCGGCCCAACTCGGCTTCGATCTGCGCCAACCCATGCTCCGTCACCAGGTTGCGGTACGTGCTCACCGGTCGCTCGCCGATGTCGGCGATCTGGTTTTCACTGTCGTCTTCGCGGGTAAAAGCTCTGCTCATAAGAAGAACCTAGGCCTTCATTCCGCCGATAACAAGCCAGCTAGACTGACCGTATCTCCACCGCGATCAGGCGAATACTACGGTCGGCCTGAGCGAGGCGACCTCGATCCCGTTCCAGTTCTTCAGGACCGGATTGGCCGCTTCGTTCATCTTGGCTGCCAGCCCGCTGTCGGCGGATACCAACTTGGCCAGCACTGCCGCAATCATGATCTCCGCCGCCCGGCCAGCGCCGTCATCACACTTGAGCGCGATGCCGTAACCGAGTTCCGGCAGCGCGGCACAGTAGACACCTTCAGCGCCGACCTTGACGAAGATTCTTCCAGGGGCAGCCTGCATCAACTCGGTATCCGCCCTTCCGGTTCCGGCCACCATGAAAGGTTCTGCCATGCAGGCCGACATCAGCCGTCTGGCCGCCTTCGCACGCTCGGGAGCGAGGCCCTGGCCGCTGACCATCCGGGCGAATCCTAGCGCCAGGTTCTTCAGCGGAACGGCGAAAGTCGGGATAGAGCAGCCGTCGATGCCCATGTTCGTCTCGTTGTGGGGAGCACCGGTAACCGCCTCCATCGTTTCACGGATCATCTCCTGAAAACGGTGCTCGGGCCGCACATAGCCGAGATGATTGATGCCGAGGTGATGACAGGTGCAAACGAAGCCGGCGTGCTTGCCCGAGCAATTGTTGTGCAAGGCGCTCGGGGCCGCACCGCTTCGGGCAAGGTCGACAGTGGCGTTCTGGCTTGAGGGCCAATGCGCACCGCATTCCAGAGCGTCGGGTCCGAGACCGGCCTTCGCAAGCATCGCCTTGGCGAGCTCGGCATGGGCGGGTTCGCCCGAATGCGAGGCGCAAGCGATCGCCAGTTCGCGTTCGCCGAAACCGTAGGCGTCGGCCGCACCGCTCTCGACAAAGGGCAGCGCCTGGATCGCCTTCACTGCCGAGCGCGGGAAAACCGGCATGTCGGCGTCGCCGGCAGCAAAGACCGTCGTGCCGTCGGCATCGACGACGACCACCGCACCGCGATGTGCGCTTTCGACGAGTTGGCCGCGCAGGACCTCGACCAGAACCGGATTTGTCATTGTGGGGAAGCCTTCGTGCACCTGCGGGGGATCAATCGTCCGTCGACGGCGACCAGCCTATCAGACCAGCCAATCTCATGGACGGGCAATCGATAGCCCAGAGGCAAGGAATCCGCCATCCACCGCAAGTGTGTGACCGTTCACATAGCTGGCCTCTGATGACAGCAGGAAGGCGACCGCGGCAGCAACCTCCTCAGGCTCGCCATAGCGCCCTTGCGGGACAAGCCTGGGTTCGACCCGGCCATTGCCGACGCCGTCCGCGCCCGTGAAGCCGGTGGCAACCGCATTGATGCGAACACCGCGATTGCCGCATTCCAGCGCCAGGACCTCGGACATCAGCTTGAGCCCCGCCTGGGACGCTGCCGTTGCCAGTTGGCCGTGGTGGGCACGCAAACCGGCAACCGAGCCGACGCTCACCACCGACAACGACGCGCCCATGCGCTCCAGCGCAGCCTTCGCCGCGATGAAGGGCGCGACGAGATTGACCTCCAGCGCCTCGCGCAATGTCTCGGCGCTGGTGTCCTCGACGGATGCGTTTCGAGCAAAGCCGGCCATCGAGACGAGCCCACCGATCAGGCCGAGCCGGTCGACCACCTCGTCGAAGGCTTCTGCCATATTGTCCTCGTCAGTAGGGTCGGCCTCGATGAACACGACTTCGTCGTTGTCGATCTGGTCCTCCGCCGCTTCAAGCGCGCCGCCGTCGTCATCGATGACAGCCACCGGCCATCCATCCGCGATCAGGCGCTCGGCCACTGCAAGGCCGACGCCCGACGCACCGCCGATGACCACGGCGGAATGCCTCATCTGATGCGGTCCAGGATCGACACGTAGTTGGCGACCGCGGCACCGCCCATGTTGAAGATGCCGCCGAGCTTGGCATCCTTGACCTGGATACCGCCGGCCTCGCCTGCAAGCTGCATTGCGGTCAACACATGCATCGAAACGCCGGTCGCGCCGATCGGATGACCCTTGGCCTTGAGCCCGCCCGAGGGATTCACCGGCAGGCGGCCGTCTTTGGCGGTGATGCCTTCCATGGCGATACGGGCACCCTCGCCGCGCGGCGCAAGCCCCATCGCCTCGTATTCGATCAGTTCGGCGATGGTGAAGCAGTCATGCGTCTCGACAAAGGACAGGTCGTCGAGCGACACGCCGGCCGACTTCAGCGCCTTGTTCCACGCGACCTCGCAGCCTTCGAACTGCAGGATGTCGCGCTTCGACATCGGCAGGAAGTCCTGCACATGCTCATTGGCGCGGAAGGCGATCGCGCGGCGCATGGCCAACGCCGTCGTGCTGTCGGTCAGCACCAAGGCTGCCGCGCCGTCGGAGACCAGCGAACAATCGGTGCGCTTCAGCGGTCCGGCGACGAAGGGGTTCTTTTCGCTTTCCTGACGGCAGAAATCGAAGCCGAAATCCTTGCGCATCTGGGCATAAGGATTGTCGACGCCGTTCTTGTGATTCTTGGCGGCAATCATCGCCAGGGCGTCGGACTGGTCACCATAGCGCTGGAAATAGGCCTGGGCGATCTTGCCGAACACACCGGCAAAACCAGCCGGGGTGTCGCCCTCCTCGGGCAGATATGACGCGCGCAAAAGGTTTTTGCCGATTTCCGGTCCCGGCGTCGTGGTCATCTGCTCGGCGCCGACCACCAGCACGATGCGCTGGCCGGAATTCACCGCGCGAATGCCCTGGCGCACCGCCGCCGAACCCGTGGCGCAGGCGTTCTCGACGCGCGTCGCCGGCTTGAAGCGCAGACGGTCATCGGCCTGCAGCACGAGGCTCGCGGTAAAATCCTGTGCGGAGAAGCCGGCGTTGAAGTGGCCGAGCACGATCTCGTCGACGTCGTCAGGCCCGATGCCGGCATGAGCCATCGCCTCGTTGGCAACCTGTGTAATCAGGCTTTCCAGCGTCTCGCCTTCCAGCTTGCCGAAGCGCGAATGCGCCCAGCCCACGATGCATGCGGTCATCTTCGTCTCCATCGGCGGTTCACATGTTGCGCCATTTGCCGGGCGATTCCAACGCCCTTCAATTCCGTTCAAATATGAACAGTTTTCGGCGACTTTCAATGGTCCAGATGGGGGTTCCATGGCGCATTCGAGACGAGATGCGCCGTGTTTTTTATTGATTGACGAGTCAATTAAAAATACCCTGAAGACCGGAGGAGACTGGATGCCCAAGGTCGGAATGGAGCCGCTGCGCCGCAAGGCGCTGATCGACGCGACGATCTCGGCGATCGGCGAACGCGGCAGCCTCGACGTGACCATGTCAGAGATCGCCGGCCGCGCCGGCGTTTCGTCTGCGCTTGCCCACCACTATTTCGGTGCCAAGGACGAGCTGCTCGCCGCCACCATGCGGCACCTCCTGTCCGAACTTCTGACCGACACGACTTCGGCACTGCGTGTCGCCGAGACACCGCGTGCCCGTGTTTCAGCTGTCATTGCGGTCAATTTCTCGGACAAGCAGTTTCAGTCGGAGACAATCGCCGCCTGGCTCGCCTTCTATGTCGAGGCGCAGAAGTCGCCGGCACTTCGCCGCCTGCTGCGGATCTATGCCCATCGCCTGCACTCGAATCTGATGAGCGGTCTTACCCGCCTGCTGCCACGTCATGAGGCAGAGCGCGTCGCCGAAGCGACAGCGGCCATGATCGACGGGCTCTACATTCGCCGGGCCCTGCGCGACGGCATACCCAATGCGGCGTCCGCCATCGCACTGGTCGAAGACTATCTCGAAGCCAAGCTCTCGCAGGCGGGCAACGCATGAAGACCACGCAGCCCAACATCCTCATCGTCATGGTCGACCAGCTGGCCGGCACGTTCTTCCCTGACGGTCCGGCCGACTTCCTGCACGTACCACATCTCAAGGCACTCGCCGCGCGTTCGGCGCGCTTTGCAAACAATTACACCGCCTCGCCGCTCTGCGCGCCGGGCCGTGCCGCCTTCATGTCGGGGCAATTGCCGTCGCGCACCGGCGTCTATGACAACGCCGCAGAATTCGCCTCGTCCATCCCGACCTTCGCCCACCATCTGCGCGCCGCCGGCTATCATACGGTGCTGTCAGGCAAGATGCATTTCGTCGGGCCTGACCAGCTTCACGGCTTCGAGGAGCGGCTGACGACCGATATCTATCCCGCCGATTTCGGCTGGACGCCCGACTATCGCAAGCCAGGCGAACGCATCGACTGGTGGTACCACAATCTCGGCTCGGTCACCGGCGCGGGCACGGCCGAGATCAGCAACCAGATGGAGTATGACGACGAGGTCGCCTTCCTCGCGACCCAGAAGCTCTATGATTTCGCCCGCGTTTCCGACCAGGCCGAGCATCGCCCGTGGTGCCTTACCGTCTCCTTCACCCACCCGCACGACCCCTATGTCGCCCGTCGCCAGTATTGGGACCTCTACGAAAACTGTCCTGCACTGGATCCCGAAGTCGGCTTCATCCCTGCCGATCAGCAGGACCCGCATTCGCAGCGGCTTTATCTGGCCAGCGACTATGCCAGTTTCGACATCACGCGGGAGCAGGTGCGCCGCTCGCGCCGCGGCTACTTCGCCAACATCTCCTACATCGACGAAAAGGTCGGCCAACTGCTGTCGGTGCTTGAGCGCACGCATATGCTCGACGACACCGTCATCCTGTTCTGCTCCGACCATGGCGACATGCTTGGCGAGCGCGGCCTGTGGTTCAAGATGTGCTTCTACGAGGGCTCGGCCCGTGTCCCGCTGATGGTCGCCGGGAAGAGCCTGCCATCCGGGTTGATCGAGGCGCCGACCTCTAACCTCGACATCCTGCCGACACTGTGCGACCTAGCCGGCATTGACCTTTCCGATATCGCTCCCTGGACCGACGGCCAGTCGCTGCTGCCGCTGGCACAAGGGGAGCAACGCACCGTCCCGGTGCTCATGGAATACGCGGCCGAAGGCTCCTACGCACCGCTCGTCGCCATCCGCGACGGCCGTTTCAAGTTCGTCCACTGCGAGATCGACCCGCCGCAACTGTTTGATCTGGAATCGGATCCCCAGGAGCTCAGCAACCTCGCCGCCGACCCCACCCGTGCCGGTCTGGTGGCAAGCTTCATGGCGAAGGTCCGCGCCCGCTGGGACATGGCGGCCTTCGACGCGGCCGTGCGCGAAAGTCAGGCGCGCCGCTGGGTGATCTACCCCGCGCTGCGCAACGGCGCGTACTACCCATGGGATTTCCAGCCGCTGCAGAAGGCATCCGAGCGCTACATGCGCAACCATATGGACCTCAACGTGCTCGAAGAGAGCAAGCGCTTCCCGAGGGGTGAATGATGAGCACTAAGGTTCCAGGCCTCGACCGGCTTCGCCAGGCCTATGCCGAGACATCGAAGGCAACGCAGCTGACACCGCTGCTCGAATCCGCCGTCCTCGCCCGCGAGACCGGTGCGTCGCGTGTCTTCGTCAAGGCCGAGTCGCTGCAATGGGCCGGGTCGTTCAAGGCGCGCGGCGCCTATTGGCGGCTGAAGCAGCTCTCGGCAGACGAAGCCGAGCGCGGCGTGGTCGCCTTTTCCTCCGGCAACTTTGCCCAGGGCCTCGCCGCTGCCGGCCAGTCGCTCGACATCCCCGTCACCATCGTCATGCCCATCGACGCCCCCGCCGCCAAGCGCGAAGCGACCAAGGGCTATGGCGCGCGCGTTGTCCTGACCGAGCATGGCGACCGCGCCCGCGAAGAGGTCGCCGCTGCCAGAGCACGCGAAATCTCCGAGACCGAAGGCCTTGTCCTGCTCCACCCGTTCGACGATCCCGAGATCGTCGCTGGCCAGGCCGGCGCCGGCCTTGAAGCGCTCGATCAGTTGGCAACCAAGGGTGTGGGGGCCGACATCGTGCTCTGCCCGGTCGGCGGCGGCGGGCTCATCGGTGGCATCTCGCTTGCCTTCCATCACCTTTCACCATCGACGCAGGTCTTCGCGGTCGAGCCCGAAGGCTTCAACGGCCTGGGCGCCTCGCTGGCCAATGGCGCGGTCTCGGCCGTGCCATTGGCTGAGAATTCAATCTGCGACGGCCTGATGGCGCGCCGGCCGGGCGAAGCGCCCTTCGCAGCGGTCACCACCACCAATGTTCGCGCGCTGACCGTCGACGACGCCTCCGTCCGCCGAGCGATGACCACAGCCTTCGAGCGGCTGAAGCTCGTGCTCGAGCCGTCGGGCGCCTCGTCGCTGGCGGCGCTTCTGGGAGGAAAGGTCGACGTGGCCGGCAAGACCGTGCTCGTCGTCGCAACCGGCGGCAACGTCTCGCTCGCCGATTTTATGGTTCATGTGAACAATGCTTGAAGCAGATTTCGTAATCGTCGGCTCCGGCTCCGCCGGCTCGGCCATGGCCTATCGCCTGTCGGAGGACGGCAAGCACTCGGTGATCGTCATCGAGTACGGCGGCACCGACTTCGGCCCGCTGATCCAGATGCCGTCGGCGCTGTCGATCCCGCTCAACATGAGCCGCTACGACTGGGGCTATTCCAGCGAGCCCGAGCCGCATCTCGGCGGGCGTGTGCTGGCCACCCCGCGCGGAAAAGTGCTCGGCGGCTCGTCCTCGATCAACGGCATGGTCTATGTCCGCGGCCACGCCCACGACTTCGATCACTGGGCCGAACAGGGCGCGACCGGCTGGGGCTATGCCGACGTGCTGCCCTACTTCAAGCGCATGGAGCACTCGAATGGCGGCGAAGAAGGCTGGCGCGGCACCTCGGGTCCGCTCAACGTGCAGCGCGGTCCGCGCAAGAACCCGCTCTACCAGGCCTTTGTCGACGCCGGCCGGCAGGCCGGTTTCGAGCTGACCGAGGACTATAACGGCTCCAAGCAGGAAGGCTTTGGGGCCATGGAGCAGACCATCCATGGCGGGCGCCGCTGGTCGGTCGCCAACGCCTATCTGCGTCCAGCGCTGAAACGCGGAAATGTCCGTGTCGTCAATGGTTTCGCCAGGCGCGTGGTGATCGAGAATCAACGCGCCGTCGGCGTCGAGATCGAAGCTCGCAGGAAGATTCAGGTCGTTAAGGCAAGACGCGAGGTGATCGTCGCTGCCTCCTCGATCAATTCGCCGAAACTTTTGATGCTCTCGGGCATCGGCCCGGCCGAGCACCTGAAGAAGCACGGCATCGCGGTGCGCGCCGACAGGCGCGGCGTCGGCCAGAATCTCCAGGACCATATGGAGCTCTACATCCAGCAGGAATCGACCCAGCCGATCACCCTGCATTCGGTCTTCAATCCGTTCTCCAAGGCGCTGATCGGAGCCGAGTGGCTGCTGTTCAAGACCGGCCTCGGCGCAACCAACCATTTCGAGGCGGCGGCCTTCGTGCGCTCAAAAGCCGGTGTCGATTATCCCGACATCCAGTTCCACTTCCTGCCGGCAGCAGTTCGCTACGACGGCAAGGCGGCGGCCAAGTCGCATGGCTTCCAGGCTCATGTCGGCCCGATGCGGTCGAAGTCGCGCGGCGCGATCACCCTTCGCTCCGATGATCCGTGGGACAAACCCGAGATCCGCTTCAACTACATGTCGCATCCCGACGACTGGGCCGATTTCCGCCACTGCATCCGGCTGACCCGCGAGATATTTGGCCAGTCCGCCTTCGATCCGTTCCGCGGCAGCGAGATTTCGCCCGGCAGCCACGTGCAGTCGGACAAGCAGCTCGACGACTTCATCCGTGAGCACTCCGAAAGCGCCTATCACCCCTGCGGCACCTGCCGCATGGGCCGGGCCGACGATCCGACCAGCGTCGTCGATCCGGAATGCCGGGTGATCGGCGTCGAGGGCCTGCGTGTCGCCGATTCCTCGATCTTCCCGCGCGTGACGAACGGCAATCTCAACGGCCCGTCGATCATGACCGGAGAGAAGGCCGCCGACCACATCCTTGGCCGGACGCCGCTTGCGCCGTCCAACCAGGAGCCGTGGATCAATCCGCGCTGGCAGGTCTCCGACAGATAGAGCATCATCCGGCCAACTCGCCCGGAACATCGAAAATAAACTGGAGCAAACGCATGCGCGCCCAGCCCAAAGCCTCGCATTATGTCAATGGCCGCTACATAGATGATGAACGCGGGGCGCCAATCCCGGTCATCTATCCGGCTACAGGCGAGATCATCGCCGAGTTGCGGTCGGCAACGCAAAACATAGTCGAGCTTGCGCTGGAAGCCGCGCGCGAGGCGCAGCAGGCATGGGCCCGCCTGAAGCCCGTTGAACGCGGCCGCATCCTGCGCCGTGCTTCCGACATCCTGCGTGCCCGCAACGAGGAACTGTCCCGGCTGGAGACCCTCGACACCGGCAAGGCGATCCAGGAAACGCTGGTAGCCGACGCGGCATCCGCCGCCGACTGCCTCGAATATTTCGCCGGGGCGGTCGCAGCCTCTAACGGCGACTATGTCGACCTCGGCGGTCCTTTCGCCTACACCAAGCGCGAGGCGCTCGGCGTCTGTGTCGGCGTCGGCGCCTGGAACTACCCGATCCAGATCGCCGGTTGGAAGTCCGCCCCCGCGCTCGCCATGGGTAACGCCATGGTGTTCAAGCCCTCCGAGAACACCCCTCTCTCGGCACTGGCGCTGGCCGAGATTTACACCGAGGCCGGCCTGCCCGACGGGCTGTTCAATGTCGTCCAGGGTTATGGCGACGTCGGCGCGGCCCTCGCCGCGCATCCAATCGTCGACAAGATCTCGCTCACCGGCTCGGTGCCCACGGGCAAGAAGGTGCTGTCGCTCGCCGGCTCGCACATGAAGCACGCGACGATGGAACTCGGCGGCAAGTCGCCGATCATCGTCTTCGACGACGCCGATCTCGAAAACGCTATCGGCGGTGCCATGCTCGGCAATTTCTACTCGACCGGTCAGGTCTGCTCCAATGGCACGCGGGTCTTCGTCCAGAAGGGCCTGCACGATCGGTTCGTCGAACGTTTGGTCGAACGCACCAAGTCGATCCGCATCGGCGATCCCCTCGACCCCGAGACCCAGATGGGCCCGCTGGTCAGCAAGGTCCAGCACGACAAGGTTCTTGATTACATTGCCGTCGGCATGAATGAGGGGGCGGAGCTGCGCTGCGGCGGCGGCACGCCCTCGCTGCAAGGCTTCGAGGGCGGCTTCTTCGTTGAACCGACCGTTTTCACCGGCGTGAAGGACAACATGCGCATCGCCCGCGAAGAAATCTTCGGCCCGGTGATGAGCGTGCTCTCTTTCGACAGCGAAGACGAGGCGATCGCGCGTGCCAACGACACCGAATTCGGCCTCGCCGCAGGCGTCTTCACCAAAGACATTGTGCGTGGACACCGCGTCATCGGCGAGCTCAAGGCCGGCACCTGCTGGATCAACGCCTACAATCTGACGCCAGTCGAAATCCCCTTCGGCGGCGCCAAGCAGTCGGGCATCGGCCGCGAGAACTCGCTTGCGGCCCTCCAGCATTACTCGCAACTCAAGACTGTTTATGTCGAGACAGGCGACGTCGCGAGCCCGTACTGATCCTAGGTATAGTGGATTGAGGCCTGGAAGCTCTGCTCGGCCTGGATAGCAAAAGCCGGCCAATTGGCCAGCTTTCTGTTGGCTCGAAGTTAGTGCGCGACGTCTTCGGTCTTATCGAGATACTGCGTGAGCGCCGTCACCAGGTGATAGAAGATGCTGGCCGGCACTTCCTTGGCCAGCGAGCGGCCGCGCTCGTCGATCTGGTCGATCCACAGGCCCTGCGGCGCCGGATCGATGTGCCAGCGGAACAGGCGGCCGACGCGCGCCTCGATTTCGGGTTTGAGGTCGGGACCGCCGGTGCCGTCGAGAGCAATGGCAGCCTTGATCGCTTCGGTCTGCGGCCAGCTGCGCGAGATGCGGTCCAGCGGCAGGCCCTGCCGCGAAACAGCACCGTAAGCCAGCCCCGTCGCGCGGTTGAGGCCGTTGGCGACAGCCGAGGCATAGAGTTTGCGCCCAAAGGCAACAAGGTCTTTCTGGCCGCTCTTGTCAGCGAAATCGACCAGCAGCGAGGCCCACTCGAAATGGTGACCGGGTTCGGTCCACTGACCCTTCTCACCTGATGCCGGATGCCAGTCGCGGTCGAAGAACTCGCCCAGCGTCCAGCTGTCCACCTCGAAGAAGTGGCTCCGGAACAGATCGATGATACGGGCCGCCCGGCGGAGGTAGGCCCGGTCGCCCGTCACAGCATGCCAGGCGAGGAAAGCCTCCAGCAGGTGCATATGCGGGTTGGAGCGCCGCACGCCCTCGCCATCAGGGCTTTCCATGAAGCCCGTCATGCGCTCGTCCTCGAGGTGCTTGTCGAGGAAAGCGAATGTTTCGGCGGCGAGACCCAGCGCCTCGGCGTTGCCTGAGCGATGCGCATGAGCCAGCGCCAGGAGCACGCAGGCATGGTCATAGGCGTCCTCAACCGGGTCGAGCACGCTGCCGTCGGGGTTCAGCGTCCGCACCCACCCGCCGCGTTCGGTACGGCCCCTCCCGGCCATGAAGCGTATGCCGTGCTCGATGAGCTGGTCGGCCCGGCCGTCCCAGCCGCGCTGCTTGGCGACCGCGAAGGCGTAGACCTGGCGCGCCATGGTGCGCATGCGCTTGGGCTTTGCCAAAGGCCTGGCATCGAAGCCGAGCGCCTCGTAGAAGCCGCCGAACTGCTCGTCGACACCCGATGTCGACCACAGCGGCAAGGTTTCATCCATCAGCCAATGCTGCACGCGCTGGCGCCAGGCGCCGTTGGCGATCACACGGCCATGTGCCGGCGTGAACTTGGTCTCGAGACGGCCGCTCTTTTCAAGCTGCTCGACGATCTTCTTGACGTTCTGGCTATGGCTGACCGGTGCAACGAAGGTCGCATCCGAGGTCGAAACAATGGCGACGTCCTTGAGCCCGATCGCCGAGAGCAACCGTCCATCGCCGCGCAGATAGGAGTTCTCGCAATCGATGGCGACGACGTCGCCGACAATGACATTGCCGTCCTTGTCGGAGGGACTGACGTCGAGCAGCGACTGCCATGAACCGAGATCGTTCCAGCGGAAGCTCGCCGGCACCATGGCGATGCCACTGACGCGCTCCATAATGGCGTAGTCGATCGAGATGGACGGAATGCCCTGATAGAGCTCGAGCGGCATGTAGACGCCCGACAGGTCGCTTGTCGCCGCCTTGAACGCCGCCTCGGCCCTCTCCCAGATCTCCTGATGGTGCTTCAGGAAAGCGTCGCGCATGGCGCTTGCCTTGAACAGAAAGATACCGGCGTTCCAGAAGAAGTTGCCGGCAGCGAGATAGCCTTCGGCGGTCTTGAGGTCCGGCTTCTCGACGAAGCGCGTCACGTCGGAGACGCCGCTGCTCTCCGCACCGGCCTCGATATAGCCGTAACCTGTCTCGGGTGCAGTCGGGCGGATGCCGAACACCACCATGCGGCCGGCTGCAGCTGCCGGCACGCCACGCTCAACGGTTTCCCAGAACTGGCGTTGCGTCGAAATCTCATGATCCGACGGCACGACCAGCACGATGCCGTCGCCATAGGCCGAGATCGTTTGGAGGGCAGCGATAGCTACGGCTGCCGCGGTGTTGCGGCCAGTCGGCTCGAAGATTGCGCCGCCGCCGGCAAGGTCGATTGCGGCAAGGTCGTCGCGCACGCGCGCGGCATGACGCTCGGAGGCGATCAGGTAGATCGGGGTCTCGCCCTCGTCCCGCGCCGCAAGCCGCTTCAGCGTCTTGACCAGCATCGAGCCGTCGCCTGACAGATCATGGAACTGCTTCGGGTTATCCTCGCGAGACAACGGCCAGAGCCTGGAGCCCACGCCGCCGCTCATGACAAAACTGACAATCCTCTCAGTCATGCCCGCTCCTCTCAGAAGGTCTGATTGTAGGCGCCGACAGACGGGTTGCGCCGGAGCACCGCATCTACCGCTTCGAACATCTCGCGCCGACGCTCTGATGAAACCGGGCTTTCCACCACCACGACCAGTTCCGGCTTGTTCGATGAAGCACGCACCAGCCCCCAGGTGCCGTCCTCTGCAACGACGCGAACGCCGTTGACGGTGATGAGATCGACGATCTTCTGGCCGGCGAAGGTCTCGCCATTGCGCTTCATCGCCTCGAAATCGGCAACCACCTTGTCGACGACGCCGTATTTCAGCTCATCATCGCAATGTGGCGACATGGTCGGCGTGCCATAGGTCAGCGGCAGGTCGCGATAGAGATCGGCCATCGACTTGCCGGGGCTGCGATCGAGCATCTGGCACACGGCGATCGCCGTGACGATGCCGTCGTCATAGCCGCGGCCGATTGGCGGGTTGAAGAAGAAGTGACCTGATTTCTCGAAGCCGGCGATCGCGCCAAGTTCGGCAACGCGGCGCTTGAGATAGGAATGGCCAGTCTTCCAATAGTCGGTCTTCGCACCATTGGCGGCCAGCACCTTGTCGGTGTTGAACAGGCCCGTGGACTTCACGTCGACGACGAAGGTCGAGTTTGGATAGAGCGCCGAGATGTCGCGCGCGAGCATGACGCCAACCTTGTCGGCGAAGATCTCGTTGCCCTCGTTGTCGACAACGCCGCAGCGATCGCCGTCACCATCGAAACCAAGCCCGACATCAGCGCCCGTCTCCAGCACCTTGTCCCTGATCGCATGCAGCATCTGCATGTCCTCGGGGTTGGGGTTGTAGCGTGGGAACGAATGGTCGAGCTCGACATCGAGCGGGATGACCTCGCAGCCGATGCGTTCGAGTGCCTCGGGTGCAAACGCACCCGCCGTGCCGTTGCCGCAAGCGGCGACAACCTTCAGCTTCCGGGTGATCCGTTTGCCGCCCACCAGGTCGTCGATGTAGGTCTTGCGGAAATCCGGCACGAACTCGTAGGAGCCGCCGCCGATCAGCTCGAAATCGCCGTTGAGCACAATTTCCCTGAGCGCAGACATCTCGTCCGGGCCGAAGGTCAATGGCCGCTGCGCGCCCATCTTCACGCCGGTCCAGCCGTTCTCGTTGTGCGAGGCAGTCACCATGGCGACCGACGGCGTATCGAGCGCAAACTGGGCGAAGTAGGCCATCGGCGACAATGCCAAGCCGATGTCCTTCACCCGCGCGCCCGCAGCCAGCATGCCCGAGACGAGCGCCAGCTTGATCGACATAGAGTAGGAGCGGAAATCGTGGCCGGTGACGATGTCCGGGCCAGCGCCCAAGCGACGAATCAGCGTACCGATGCCCATGCCCAGCGCCTGCACGCCAATCAGATTGAGCTCCGGCTCCTTGCTTGAACTCGGATGCCCGAACCACCAACGGGCATCATATTCGCGAAATCCCGTCGGCTTGACCAAGGCTTTGGTCTCGAATTCGAATGTATTGGGAGCTGCATGGCCCACGGGCTTGATATTCACTGCTCTACTCCATCGGCGCAAAGGCTGCGCATACACTCTAGTCGGAACCGATTACCGCAAGATTGAGGCGCTGTCCCCTCCCGAAAATGCAGCATAAAGGCGCAAAAGCTCAGCAAGATTACCGACTTGCGAAAAATTGCGCCAGCCGAACCTTTGGTGCTTGCAGTACGCCCAACCGGCAGCTATAAGCCCGCCCACTGGTCACGGAGTGTAGCGCAGCCTGGTAGCGCACATCGTTCGGGACGATGGGGTCGCAGGTTCGAATCCTGCCACTCCGACCAGAAAAATCCCGACATCTTAATACCTTAGCAAGCAGCCTGATCGGAAGGGCTGTTCAGGTCTGTCGCGCTGCGCATCGACGCTGGTGGCGATTGAACGTATTCGCACCGGTTCCGGCTGCCGTCGCGCATTGCATCGTTGCAGAGCCCAATTTCCTCCCCGTTCATTGAGCGTCGCCGCAATCATACAATCGGCCCCGTCTCGCTCTCCTTCCCGGGATCTGACTTAACTTTCAAGTTGCAACTCATTTTACGTGGTTTGTTATCAGTTTCTTGAACTTTCCTTTGTCATCGACCCTCGCCGAAAGTCACATTAGCGAATTGGTAATTCTCGGCGCGCACGCTGTTATCGATATTTGCAATACATGACTTAAATCTGCAGATATCTTGGCATTTGCCAAGAAGGTGGCGCATGAATATATACAATTACTTTGCATACAAACGATCTTACAGGATGGCGGCGTCGCCACCGCAGCGTTTCACGCTTCGCCTGCGGCATATCTCGCGGCTGTTGCGCCCACTCGAATCGGTCTCTTCCAAGCCATTCACGGAACTCATCGAGGCCAGGAGCAATCGGGGCAGATTGCTGCCTCGAAGTCGACCGCCCGATCCCCGTCTCTTTTTCCGAAACACCTCCGGCACGTCGGCAATCGAATTTGCAATCGTCGCGCCGGTGTTCGTCCTGCTGATCTTCGGGATGATTGCCTACGGCATCTATTTCGGCGCCATGCACTCCGTCCAGCAGATGGCAGCCGACGCAGCCCGCACCGCAATTGCGGGTCTCGACCAGACAGAGCGCAAGACGCTTGCGCAGCGCTACATCGATCTCAATGCGGACGGCTACATCTTCATCGACAGAAGCAAGCTCGTCGTCAACGTCCAAGACAGCACCCAGGACAGCGAACAATTCGTGGTCTCGCTCCGCTACGACGCAAGCCAGCTTCCGATATGGAACCTCTTTCCGCTCCTACCGCTGCCGGAAAAGACAATCGCCCGCAGTTCAACCATTCGGGTGGGGGGTATCTGAATGCGTTTCGTGGAAAAACTTCGCGGCTTCCGCCGGTCGACCAAGGGCAACTTCGCGACAATGTTCGCGCTGTGCCTGCCCATCGGCCTCGCCGCTGCGGCATTCGCGGTCGACGAAGGCTCGCTCTATGTCGAGCGCCGCGAGGCTCAATCGCTTACCGACCTGGCCGCCATTTACGGCGCAGCCAACATCTCCAAGGCCGATCTTGCCGTGCTGAAGGTGTTCAGCAACAACGGGCAGAGCGGTGTCAGCCTGACGACGAATTTCGGCGTCCTGCCGACGATGGCAGGCTACACGCAGGTAAGGGTCGAAAAGGGTCGATACACACCGGACCCGACGATCGAGGCAGGCAAACGGTTCGTCGTCGATGCAACGCCCTACAATGCGGTTCGCGTTACATATCGCAAGGACGGCACGATCTACTTCTCCAACCTCGTCACCGGCCAGCGCCAGATCGTGACCACTGCCGTCGCCAGCGCCCCCGCGGAAGCGGCATTCTCCATAGGCTCGCGCCTTGTCAGCGTCGACACACAGCGGAGCGCTCTGCTCAATCCGCTTCTGGGTGGACTGTTGGGAACCAATCTCTCGCTCAAGGCGATGGACTACAACGCCCTGCTGGCAACCGACGTGAACGCCCTGCAGTTCATGGATGCTCTGGCGACAGAGCTCAAGGTGACCGCCGGCACCTATAATGACCTGTTGGCAGCGGACGCGACTGTCGGGCAGATCGTGTCGGCATTGTCAGCGACGACCAAAAACAAGAATGCCAGCGTGGCGTTGGCTCAACTGCTGGGCGCAAAGATTCCAGGCACCCTGAAAGTCCCGCTGTCGCACTTCATCGACCTTGGCCAGGTCGGCAAGCTGGCTCTGGGGCATGGCGCTTCGGCTTTCGACGCCAAGGTTGGCTTGATGGAAATCATCGGGGCCGCCGCAGCCATCGCAAACGGCAAGAACCAGGTGGCTGCGGATATCAATACCGGCATTCCCGGCCTGGTAGCAGTCAAGCTCAATCTGGCGGTCGGCGAGCCCCCACAGGGCGGCACCTGGTTCGCGATAGGCGAGCCCGGCAAGATCATCCGAACTGCCCAGACGCGACTGCAGATAGAAGCCACGGTCGGTGGTGCCGGCGGTTTGCTCGGCGGCGTTCTCGGCGCCACCGTCAAACTGCCCCTGTATGTCGAGGTCGCCTACGCGGAGGGCCAGCTCAAGAGCGTTTCTTGTCCCACCGGCAAGCCGGCCAGCGCTGTTGTGACGGTAGCGGCAAAGCCCGGTATCGCCGAAGTCTGGCTTGGCGAAATCAACCCGGCCGACCTCAGGATTTTCACCAAAGAACCGGTAGTCAGACCGGCGGAACTGGTCAACGTCAACGCAGTCGGATTGATCAAGGTCGAGGTCAGCGGCAGCGCCAATGTCGACATAGGCAACACCACCCCCAAGACCCTGACGTTCAACAAAACCGAAGTCGACAACCGGACCATCAAGTCGGTTTCCACCTCCAACCTCGCCCAGTCGCTGACAGCTTCGTTGATAGGGGGACTGACGCTCAAGGCCGACGTTAGCGTCCTGGGCTTGGGCATCGGCATACTTTTGCCGTCGGAAGCAGCCGTGAAGACGGCCGTCACGAACCTGCTGTCAGGCGTTACCGCACCCGTCGACAATCTGGTCTTCAGCGTACTTACCTTGCTGGGCGTAAAGGTCGGCGAAGCAGATATCCGTGTTCACGGCGTCTCGTGCGGACGTTCCGTCCTCGTGCTTTGATCTTTCGCAGGAAAAGAAAAGCGCCAGCGGTGACCCGCTGGCGCTTTCGTTTTCAGATGCCAGCAGGCGCCGGCTAGACCACCTGGCGGAACTTGGTCTCGTCGATGGCAGCTGCCATCAACGTCTTCGTATAGGCCTCGCGCGGATCGCCAAAGATGGCCTCTGTCAGTCCCTCCTCGACGATCTTTCCCTGCTTCATGACGATGATGTAGTCGGACATCGCCCGCACGACGGCAAGATCGTGGCTGATGAACAGGTAGGACAGGTCGTGGTCGGCCTGCAGCTTGCGCAACAGGTCCACGATCTGCTTCTGCACCGAGCGGTCCAAGGCCGAAGTCGGTTCGTCCAGTACCACCACCTTGGGCTTCAGGATCATTGCCCGGGCAATGGCGATGCGCTGACGCTGACCGCCCGAGAACTCGTGCGGATAGCGATTGCGCGCCGCCGGATCCAGACCGACCTCGCGCAGCGCCTCGACGGCGCGGGCGTCGCGGTCCCTGGCAGAAAGCGACGGCTCGTGCACAAGCAGACCTTCAGTGATGATCTGGCCGACCGTCATACGCGGCGACAACGAGCCGAACGGGTCCTGGAAGACCAGTTGCAACTCGCGGCGCAGCGGCCGCATTTCGCTGCGACCCGCCTTGGACAGGTCGTTGCTGCCGAAGCGGATCGTCCCCTCGCTCGGCAACAGCCTCAACAGCGCGCGGCCAAGTGTCGACTTGCCCGAACCAGACTCGCCGACGATGCCGATGGTCTGGCATCGCTTCAGTGATACCGAGATACGGTCGACCGCCTTGAGCAGCATTGGCGGACCGGAGAGGAAGCCGCCACCGATCTTGAACTCTACCTCGACGTTGCGCCCTTCCAGAAGGATCGGCGCATCGTCTGGCGGCGGCGCCTTCCGGCCTGTCGGCTCTGCCGCCAGCAGCATCTTGGTGTAGTCGTGCTGCGGGTTGGCAAAAAGCTCGTCGGCCTGGCCTTCCTCCACCACCTCACCCGAGCGCATGACATAAACCCGGTCGGCGAAGCGACGGACGATGCCAAGGTCATGGGTGATGAAGACGATGGCCATGCCGAGCTTGCGCTGCAGCTCGGCCAGCAGCACCAGGATTTGCGCCTGGATGGTGACGTCGAGTGCGGTCGTCGGCTCGTCCGCGATCAGGATGTCGGGATTGTTGGCAAGCGCCATGGCAATCATGACACGCTGGCGCTGGCCACCCGACATCTCGTGCGGATAGGACCTCAGGCGCCGCTCCGGATCCGGAATCTTGACCAGTTCGAGCAGCCTGAGCGCCTCGGCGCGGGCCGCCCTGGCGTCGAGGCCCTGATGGCGCCGGATCGGCTCCATCAGCTGGTTGCCGATCGTGTAGAGCGGATCGAGCGAGGTCATCGGCTCCTGGAAGATCATGCTGATCTTGCGACCGCGGATCTTGTTGAGTTCCGACTTGGGCAGACCAAGCAGGTTCTTGCCACGATACTCCACAGCCCCCGTCGCCTCGCCGTTTGAGGCGAGCAGGTTCATCGCCGCCATCATCGTCTGGCTCTTGCCCGAGCCGGACTCGCCCACAACGGCAACGGCCTCACCGGCACCGACGTTGAGGTTGATGCCCTTGACCGCTTCCACCGCGCCATCAAGCGTGCGGAAGCGGACGCGCAGGTCCTTTACCGAAAGGATTGTTTCTCCAGCCATCTCACCTGTCCTTCGGATCGAGCGCATCGCGAAGTCCGTCGCCGATGAAATTCAGCGCGAACAGCGTCGAGACAAGGAAAAACGCGGGGAACAGGAGCAGCCAGTTGGCCGTGCCGATGTTCTTTGCGCCGACGGAAATGAGCACGCCCCAGCTCGTCATCGGCTCCTGGACGCCAAGGCCCAGGAACGACAGGAAGCTCTCGAGGATGATGACCTGCGGAACCAGCAGTGTCATGTAGATGACAACAGGCCCGAGCAGGTTGGGGATGACGTGCCGCTGGACGATGCCCCGCGAGCGGACACCGAGCGCCTCGGCCGCCTGCACATATTCTTGACGCCGGATCGACAGCGCCTGTCCTCGCACGATGCGCGCCATGTCTAGCCATAGGACAGCGCCCACGGCCAGGAACATCAGCACGAAATTTCGCCCGAAGAAGACGACCAGCATGATGACGAAGAAGATGAAGGGCAGCGAATAGAGCACATCGACGATGCGCATCATCACTTCATCGGTCTTGCCGCCCATGAAGCCGGCGGTCGCCCCGTAGACCACGCCAATCACCACTGCGACGAAGCCGGCGAGCAAGCCGATGGCCAGTGAGATACGCCCTGCCATCAAGGTGCGTGAGAGCTGGTCTCTGCCGACATTGTCGGTGCCGAAGAAGAAATACTGCTGCTTGATCGAAGCGCTGACGACCATCGACAGGCCGTCGGCCGACTTGTTCTCCAACTTGCCGTCGTCGAATGTGTCGGAACGGTCGATGTAACGGATGTTCCGCTCATCGATGGGCTTGGTCGAAACAAGCGTCATGAACACACGCTCGTCTTCCTGTTTCCATTCCTTGAGATCGACGCGCATGCGCTTGACCACGTCGTTCAAGGCAGTCTCGATCATATCCGGCTTCGGATATGCCGACAGGCTTGGCGGCGTGCGCACATAGTCCGAATAGATCGTGGTGTACTGGTGCGGCACGAAAAATGGGCCCACCACGCAAACCACGGCTATGGCGATCAAGTAGAACAGGCTGAACATGGCAGCCTTGTTTGCCTTGAGGCGTGCCCACGCATCGCCCCAAAGCGAGCGCCCGACGACGGGCGCCGCGATAGTTGTATCAGTCATAGCGCACCCTCGGATCGAAGAAGGCGTAGAGGACGTCGACGATCAGGTTGAACAAGATCGTAAACAGGGCGATCACGACGACCGTGCCCATGACGAGCGTGTAGTCGCGGTTGAGCGCCGCATCGACGAAGTAGCGGCCAATGCCGGGAATGGCGAAGATCGTCTCGACGATGATCGACCCGGTCAGCAATGCCGCTGCCGCCGGTCCGGCATAGGACACGATGGGAAGGATAGCGCCGCGCAATGCATGCTTGACCACGACCGACCAGTCGGAAAGGCCAAGGGCCCTTGCGGTGCGGATGTGATTGGAGCGCAGGGACTCGATCATCGAACCACGCATCAGACGGGCGACGATGGCAATCTGCGG
This sequence comes from Aminobacter sp. MET-1, assembly GCF_026521175.1. Lineage (NCBI taxonomy): Bacteria > Pseudomonadati > Pseudomonadota > Alphaproteobacteria > Hyphomicrobiales > Phyllobacteriaceae > Aminobacter > Aminobacter sp. MET-1. The sequence goes on from NZ_JAMSHL010000006.1 coordinate 244,422, forward strand.
CAATGACAGCGTGATGATCGGGCCGATCTTGTTGATCAACGCACCATCACCCCAGCCACCGATCGGCAACAGCATCCAGGTCAGTCCGAACAGCAGCTGAATGACGGGAGCCACGACAAAGGTAGGGATGGTGCTACCGGCCGTCGCCACTGCAATGACCGAATAGTCGCCAAGCTTGTTCTGGTTGAGCGCGGCGATCACGCCGAGCACGGTGCCGATCATCAGCGCCAGAACCAGAGCCGAAGCGCCAAGCTGGATGGAGATCGGAAGACCCTTGGCAAACAGCTCTGTGACCGTGAAGTCGGGCAGGTTGTAGCTCGGGCCGAAATTGCCGTGCAGCAGGTTCTTCAGGTAGTTGCCATACTGAAGCCAGAGCGGGTCGTTGAGACCGAACTGCGCTTCAAGGTTTGCTTTGATTTCGGGGCTGAGGCCACGTTCCTGGTTGAAGGGGCCGCCTGGCGCGACACGGATCAGGAAAAAGGCCAGCGTGACGATGACGAACATCGTCGGAATGGCGGTCAATAGCCGCCGGAATACATATAGAAACATTGGACCTACGCCTTCGCAAGTAAGTCGGATCCGCCACCCCCTTTGCAGGGGATGGCGGCGCTACCGAGACTATTCCTTGCTGACGAAGCGCGAGGGGTGCACGTCCATGACGTTCTCGTCAAAGCCCTTGATCTTCGGGGAGACGAGGTTCTTGTAGCTATAGTAGAGCAGCGGGATCTGGCCGACGTCGTCGATCAGGATGCGCTCGGCCTCTTCCATGTCCTTCATGCGGGCCTCAGGCTTGCCACCGTCGGCAGCAGCCTTGTCCATGGCAGCTTCGAACGCCGGGCTGTTGTAGTTCGAGTAGTTGTTACCCGAAGCCTTGCGCGAAATGCCGAGGAAGCTTTCCGGATCCTTGTAGTCGGCGATCCAGCCGGCGCGGGCGACGTCGTAGTCACCCTTCTGCTCGAGATGGCCGTAGTGGGTCTTGGTGTCGGTGTTGAGCAGGGTCACCTCAATGCCGAGCGGCTTGAGCTGTTCCTGGATCGCGACCGCCGTGTTCTTGTGGTTCTCCGATGTGTTGTAGCGGATTTCCATCTTCAGCGGCTTGCCCGGGCCGTAGCCGAGCTTCTCGAGGACCTTCTTGGCTTCGTCCTCGCGGTCGATCTGCGACATCTCGGCGAACTTCGCGACCGAAGGCTTGTAGCCCTCGATACCAGGAGGCACCATCGAGTAGCCAGGCAGCATCGAGTTCTGCCAGACCTTCTCGGCCAGGAAGTCGCGGTCGATGGCCATGGACACGGCATTGCGCAGCTCGACATTGTCCCACGGCGCCTTGTCGGTCTTGATGGCGTAGTAGTAGGTGCCGAGATAGGCGCCGATGCGCAGCTGGTCGCCGAATTTGGCCTTCAGATCAGCCATCTGCTCGGTCGGGATATCGTCGTTCGAGTCGAGCTCGCCGGCCTCGAACCGCTTGATCGCGGTCGAGCGGTCTTCCGTCGGGAAGTAGTTGACGGCGTCGAGCTTGACGTTGGCTGCGTCATGGAACTTCGGGTTCTTGACGAGCTTGATGTGGTCGTTCGGGACGAACTCGGCCAGCGTGAACGCACCGTTGGAAACCAGGTTGCCCGGCTTGATCCAGTCGGCGCCGAGCTTTTCGATCGCAGCCTTGTTCACCGGATAGGTGGACTGGTGGGTCAGCATCTCGAGGAAGTAAGGCGTGGCCGACTTCAGCGTGACCTCGAAGGTGTTGGCGTCGACAGCCTTGACGCCGAGCTCTTCGGCCTTGGCCTTGCCGGTGTTCACGGCTTCGCCGTTCTTCACGACGTAGAGCATCGAGGCGTATTCGGCCGCAGTGGCCGGGTCGAGCAGGCGGCGGAACGAGTAGACGAAATCGTCAGCCGTCACCGGGCTGCCGTCCGACCAGGTGCCGCCCTGACGCAGCTTGAAGGTATAGACGGTGCCGTCATCAGAAACGGTCCAGCTCTCGGCCGCGCCCGGAATGATCTCGGCATCCTTGTCCTGCATCACCAGACCTTCGAACAGGTCGCGCAGGATGTGAGCTTCATAGACAGTCGAGGTCTTGTGCGGATCAAGCGACTCCGGATCGGCCGAATTGCCGCGATTGTAGACGACCTCCGCGAAGGCAGGCATCGACAGCGCGCCCGCCGTCAATGCAAGCGTCGTAGCGAACACAGTCGCTTTCAGCATGTTTTTAAGCATGAGTTTCCATCTCCCAATTAGGCGTGTTCCCCGTAAAACACGGCCTCGCCTGGTTAGCGCCCGAATGCCGGAATTCCCGGTTTCGTTGAGCGGGCCAGCGGCTCCCTACCGCCAGCGGTGGCTGACACTATTCGCGACGAATTTTTATTTCAACACGACTCATGCTCACCTAAAGTCAACTTAAGCAGGTTCAAACCAAGCGACCGATAAAGTACCCCAGCGGCATCAGGGGGATGCGCCCCGTCTCGACATCGGTTCCGGCCTGGGGAAAACCGACCGGCACGACCTCGCCGAGTTCGTCGGGAACCGCCCAGAAAGCAGCGGCATCTGCAAAATTGAAGACGCAGAGCAACTGTTCACCTTCCGCCTCGCGAACGAAAGCCAGCACGTCGTCCTTCGCTTCGAGCAGCCTGATCGAGCCGTGGGCAAGCGGCAGATGCAGCTGTCGCGCTGCCAGCACGGCCCGGTAGTGCGAGAGCACGGAACCTTCGGCGCGATCCTGCCTGTCGACCGCCAGCGCGCGATGTTCCGTCGGTATGGGCAGCCACGGCTTGCCGTCGGAGAAGCCGCCCTGTTCGGCCTGTGCCTCCCACACCATCGGCGTGCGGCAACCATCGCGCCCCTTGAATCCCGGCCAGAAGCGGATGCCGTAGGGATCGCGCAGATCCGCGAAGGCGAGCTCCGCCTCGCCGAAGCCGAGCTCCTCGCCCTGATAGATGCAGATCGAGCCGCGCAGGCAGGCGAGCAGCGCGATCGAGAATTTCGCCATCGCCTCCGGGTCGCCGCCAGGCCGCGTCCAGCGGGTGACATGGCGGACCACGTCATGGTTGGAAAACGCCCAGCACACCCAGCCGTCGGTGACGGCTTTCTCGAAATCGGCGATGCATTGGTGGACATGCTCGGCCGAGAATTTCGGCCCGAGCATGTCGAAGGTGTAGCACATGTCGAGCTTGTCGCCGCCTGAGGTGTAGCTCGCCACCGTCTGCAACGAGCGCTCCCCGTCGCCCACCTCGCCGACCGAGGCGCGCGCGCCGTATTTGTCGAGCAAAGCTCGGAAACGCTTGAGGAATTCGAGGTTCTCGGGCCGCGTCTTGTCGAACAGGTGGTCTTGATATTCGTAGGGGTTTTTCTCGTCGATCTCGCCGGAAACACTCTTTTCCAGCGGCGGATTGTCTCGCAGCCACTTATCGTGGACGTAGAAGTTTACCGTGTCGAGCCGGAAGCCGTCGACGCCGCGCTCGAGCCAGAAGCGCACGGTATCGAGCAGTGCGGCCTGCACCTCGGGATTGTGGAAGTTGAGGTCAGGCTGCGAGGCGAGGAAGTTGTGCAGATAATACTGTCGGCGGGTCGAATCCCATTCCCAGGCCGGCCCGCCGAAGATCGACATCCAGTTGTTGGGCGCGGTTCCATCTGGCTTCGGTTCGGCCCAGACATACCAGTCGGCCCTGGGATTGTTCCGGCTGGCGCGGCTCTCGACAAACCACGGGTGTTTGTCGGACGAATGCGACAGCACCTGGTCGATCATCACCTTGAGCCCAAGGCGGTGGGCCTCGGCGATCATGGCGTCGAAATCGGCGAGCGTTCCGAACATCGGATCGACGTCGCAATAATCGGAGACGTCGTAGCCCATGTCGGCCATCGGTGACTTGAAGAAGGGCGACAGCCACACTGCATCGACGCCAAGCGAAGCTATATAAGGCAGACGGCCGGTGATGCCGGCAAGATCGCCGCTGCCGTCGCCGGTGCTGTCCTGATAGGAGCGTGGATAGATCTGGTAGATGACGCAGCCACGCCACCATTGGTCGACGTCAGACTTGCCCTTGGCCATGCTCACTGTCCCTTTTCCCGACCGGTCACCGGCAATTCACGCATGAAGCAGACACTGCGGCCTGGCACTGTGATGTTTTCCGCCACAGGCCAGGAACCGTCAGATGTCTGCTGCCATGCAAATCCATCGCGTAGCGGCAATGCGAATGGAGCGATGCGCCTCGCCCCGTTGAACAGGACCGCCAACCGGCCGCCTTCACGTGTCCCGTTGCCAAGCAGCATGGCCAGCCGATGCCGGTCGGGCTCATGCCAGTTGGCGTCGTTCATCGGCCGCCCCGCTTCGGTCAACCATTCGATATCTGCGACCGGCGCACCGCTGCGCGCCGCCCCCTGAAGGAACCCCAGGTCCTGAAAAGCAGGTGTTTCCCACCTCAATCTGGAAAGCACTGCCACGAAGTCTTCCAGGCCAACGTCGCGCTCGGCCCAGTCAAGCCAGGTCAGCTCATTATCCTGGGCATAGGCGTTGTTGTTGCCGTGCTGACTGCGGCCGAACTCGTCGCCGGCAGTCAGCATGATCGTGCCTCGCGAGGCGAACAGCGTGGCCAGCAGGGCGCGCATGTCGACCTCCCGTTCGGCCGCTGTCTCGCGATCACTGCTTTCGCCCTCGACGCCATTGTTCCAGGAGAAATTCTCGTTGTGGCCGTCATGGTTGTGCTCGCCATTGGCCTCATTGTGCTTACGCTCGTAGCGGACGAGATCGGCGAGCGTCATCCCGTCATGGGCGGCAATGAAATTGACCGTGCGTGTGACCGGCCCGCTGCCGAAAATATCGGATGAGCCGGCAAGCCGGGTCGCCAGCGCGCCGACAGTGCCGCGGTCGCCGCGCCAGAAACGCCTGACGTCGTCGCGGTAGCGATCGTTCCATTCAAGAAACTCCTGCGGAAAACCACCGAGCCGATAGCCGTTGTGGCCGATGTCCCAGGGCTCAGCGATCAACACGCGGTCGCCGATCACAGGATCGTCGCGCATCGCCTGAAGCAGCGGCGCATTGGCGTCGAACTTGCCGCCGACCCGGCCGAGAACCGGGGCAAGGTCGAAGCGGAAGCCGTCTATGCCCGCATGGCCGACGAAATGCCGGAGACTGTCGAGGACCAGATCCTTCGCCACCGGATGGTCGCAAGCGACGGTGTTGCCGGTGCCGGTGTCGTTGGCGTAGCGGCCGGGATCGTCGGCAGCCAGGCGATAATAGGCGGCGTTGTCGAGCCCGCGCAGCGACAAGGTCGGGCCAAGCTCGTCGCTTTCGGCCGTATGGTTGAAAACGAGATCGAGCAGCACGCTGATGCCCGCGTCATGCAGCGCGGCAACCGTTTCACGGAGATCGGCCAATCCACCGGGCGCGAGGCGCGGGTCGAGCGCCATGAAGGTCACCGGATTGTAGCCCCAGGCATTGGCAAGGCCGAGCGGCGGCAGATGGCGCTCGTCCATGACGGCCGTGACCGGCATCAGTTCCACGGTCGAGACGCCGAGCTTAAGCAAATGCTCGATGATGACAGGCTGAGCGAGCGCCCGGATCGTGCCACGTAGTCGCTTCGGCACATCAGGGTGCCGCATGGTGAAGGCCCGCACCGGCACTTCGTAGATAAGGCCACCCGGCGTGCAGAGCGGCAGTGCAGCCGCTGTCATCGGCTGCGTTTCCGCCACTGCCTTTGGCATCAGCCCGGCGGTATCTCCGCCCTTCCCACGCAGCGCCGTCAGTCGTGAGTCGTAACGATAGGCGCGATCGATCCTGACGGCATATGGATCGACCAGCAGCTTGTCGGGATCAAACCAGAACCCGTCCTCAGGCGCATAGCGGCCATCGGCACGAAAACCGTAGCGGGTGCCCGCACTCAGGCCCGGCACAGACAGGGCAAAGACGCCGTCATCCTCTCGGTGCAGCTGCAGCCGGTCGGTTTCGGCGTTGCCGTCGGCGTCGAAGATCGACACCCACATGCGTTCGGCCGTGCCCGACCATGCGGCAAAGCGAATGCCACTGTCGGTTACGGTCGCGCCGAACCGCGGCCAGTATCCAGCCGCGCCTTCTGTCATCAGGTGATGACGCTCGGCTTGTCGCGGCCGGTATGGGCACGGATGCCGGCGATGTCCTCGGCCGCCTGGATCAGGTCGGCGAGCGCTTTCTGCGTGTCGAGATCGTGGCGTGCCGGGTCGGGTTCGAAGCGCTCGATGTAGACGCGCAAGGTCGCACCCGACGTGCCGGTGCCGGAGAGGCGGAACACGACGCGCGAGCCGCCCTCGAACAGGATGCGGATGCCCTGGTTCTTGCTCACCGAGCCGTCGACCGGATCGTTGTAGGCAAAGTCGTCGGCACTGGCGATCTTCATGCCGCGAACGCTGGCGCCCACCAGCGCGGCGAGCTTGCCCCTGAGTTCGTCGACCAACGCGTTGGCGCGATCGGTCTCAACCTCTTCATAGTCGTGCCGCGAATAGTAGTTGCGGCCGTAGGTCGCCCAGTGCTTGGCGGCGATCTCCCTGGCGCTTTCGCCGCGCACAGCCAGGATGTTGAGCCAGAGCAGAACCGCCCACAGCCCGTCCTTCTCGCGGACATGGTCGGAGCCGGTGCCGGCACTCTCCTCGCCGCAGATCGTCGCCATGCCGGCATCGAGCAGATTGCCGAAGAACTTCCAGCCGGTCGGCGTCTCGTACATTCCGATGCCGAGCTTTTCGGCCACCCGGTCGGCGGCGCCGCTGGTCGGCATCGAGCGGGCGATGCCCTTGAGGCCGGCTTTGTAGCCCGGCGCGAGATGAGCGTTTGCTGCAAGCATCGCCAGAGAATCCGACGGCGTGATGAAGATGCCGCGGCCAATGATCAGGTTGCGATCGCCGTCGCCATCGGAGGCAGCGCCGAAGTCGGGCGCATTCGGCCCCATCATCTCGTCATAGAGATGCTTGGCGTGCACCAGATTGGGGTCAGGATGGTGGCCGCCGAAATCCTCGAGCGGCACGAAATTGCGGGCGGTGCCGTTGGCTGCGCCCAGCCGGCGCTCCAGGATTTCCTTGGCGTATGGTCCTGTCACCGCGTGCATGGCGTCGAAGCGCATGCGGAAGCCCGACTTGAACAAGGCGCGTAGCGCGTCGAAGTCGAACAGGCTCTCCATCAGCTCGGCGTAGTCGGTCACGGGGTCGACGACCTCGACCTTTATGCCGCCAACCTCGAAGGTACCCAGCTTGTCGAGATCGACCGCATCCACGTCGGCGATCTTGTAGCTGCTGATGACCTTGCTGCGGGCATAGATCGCATCCGTCAGCTTCTCGGGCGCGGGACCACCATTCTCGGCATTGTACTTGATGCCGAAATCCTCGTGCGGGCCGCCTGGATTGTGGCTGGCCGACAGGATCAGGCCGCCGAAGGCCTTGCGCTTGCGGATCAGGTTGGAGGCGGCGGGCGTCGACAGGATGCCGCCCTGCCCCACCACCACGCGACCGAAGCCGTTGGCGACCGCCATGGCGATCACCTTCTGGATCACCTCGCGATTGTAGAAGCGGCCGTCGCCGCCGACGACCAGCGTCTTGCCAGCGAAACCCTCGAGCGCATCGAACACCGACTGAACGAAGTTCTCGACATAGTTCGGCTGCTGGAAGACGGGCACCTTCTTGCGCAGGCCCGACGTGCCCGGCTTCTGGTCGTTGTAGGGTGTGGTGGCGACGGTGCGAATCATTCAGGCAGCCCTTTTTGCGAGAAGCTTGCGATAAAGTGCGGCGTATTTCTGGGCACTACGGTCCCATGACACATCGGACTTCATCCCCTGCTTTTGGATGGCGGCCCAGGCAGCCGGGTCGGCATGGAGCGCATTGGCCCGGAGGATCGCGTGGTGGAAGGCGCCGGCATCCTCCGGCGCGAACTGGACACCCGTCGCAACGCCCGCCGCAACCGCCGCCTCATTGGCGTCGATGATGGTGTCAGCCAGGCCGCCGGTCCGCGCCACCAGCGGCACGCAGCCGTAACGCAGGCCGTAGAGCTGGGTCAGACCGCAGGGCTCGAAGCGCGATGGGATCAGGATGCCGTCGGCACCGCCCTGGAGCAGGTGAGACAGCGCCTCATCATAGCCGATGACGACGCCGACACGGCCGCGATGGCGGGCGGCAGCTGCCAACAGCGCGCCTTCCAACCCCGCGTCGCCCGAGCCGAGGATCGCCAGCCTGGCGCCTGAGGCCACCACTGGATCGACGATTGCCGAGAGGATATCGATGCCCTTCTGCCAGGTCAGGCGGCTGACCACGCAATAGAGCGGCCCTTCGTCCTTATCCAGCAGCATGCGCTCCTCGATCGCGCGCTTGTTGGCCTTGCGCCCCTTCAGGCTTTTCGCCGAATAATTCACGGCCAGATGCGTGTCGGTCTCGGGGTTCCAGATGTCGTCGTCGATGCCGTTGACGATGCCGTGCAGGTCGGGCGCGCGCAGGTTGATGAGCCCGTCGAGCCCCATGCCGAAAGCCGGCGACCGGATTTCCTGCGCATAGGTCGGGCTGACAGTTGTGATCGCCCACGCTGCCTGCAAACCTGCCTTGAGGAAGCCGATACCACCGTAATATTCGACGCCGTCGAGCGCCATCGCCTGCTGCGGCAGGCCGAGGCCCGCGAAGATGCTGGCGCCGAACTGGCCCTGGAAGGCGAGATTGTGCACCGTCATCACCGACGGCACGTCAGACGCCTCACCGTAACGCATGTAGGCCAGCGTCATCGCCGACTGCCAGTCATGTGCGTGCACGATATCGGGCTGGTAGTCCTTGATCGCGCCTGCGGCGATGTCGGCGCCAGCCCGCCCAAGGGCCGCGAAACGCCTCCAATTGTCCTGCCAGTCGGCGCCCTTGGCGTCGCCATAAGGCCCGCCGGGTCGGTCGAACAGATGCGGCGCGTCGAGCACAAGCAGGTCCAGGCCCGCGACCTCCGCGGCATGGACCGTCGCCTTGCCGCCCTGCAGCGCCGCATAGTGATGCACCGCCTTCTTTTTCTTGAGCGCGCCCAGCACCACAGGATAGCCCGGAACCAGGCTGCGCATCCGAACGCCCAGCCCGACCAGTGCTTCCGGCAATGCCCCGGTCACGTCGGCCAGCCCGCCGGTCTTGATCAGCGGAAAAATCTCGGGCGTGACCGAAAGTACCTGCACCGGCTAAAGCTCCAGCCTGTTGATCATGTCCTGGGTGATCAGGCAGATGCCCTTTTCGGAGACCCGGAAGCGCTTGGCATCCAGCACCGGGTCCTCGCCGACGACCAGCCCTTCGGGGATGTGTACGCCGTGATCGATGACAACTCTTTTAAGATGGGCATTGCGGCCGACATGACAGGCCGGCAGCATCACCACGTCCTCGAGCGAGGCGAAGGAATTGATGCGCGCACCTGTGAAGATCAGGCTGCGCTTCAGCGATGCGCCTGACACAATGCAGTCGCCGGAGACAAGCGAAGAAATCGCCTGTCCGCGCCGGCCGTCCTCATCGTGGACGAACTTGGCCGGCGGCGTCAGTTCCGCATAGGTCCAGATCGGCCAGTCGCGATCATAAAGATCAAGTTCCGGCGTAACATCGGTCAGGTCGATATTGGCTTCCCAATAGGCGTCGACTGTTCCGACGTCGCGCCAGTACGGTGCAGCCTCCGCCGTCGAGCGCACGCAGGACTTGGTAAAGCGGTGCGCCACTGCCTTACCGTGCTGGACGATGTAAGGGATGATATCCTTGCCGAAGTCGCGGCTCGAGTCCGGCTCGGCGGCGTCGCGGCGCAACTGCTCCATCAGGAACTTGGTCTTGAAGACGTAGATGCCCATCGAGGCCAACGCCAATTCGGGATTGTCGGGAATGCCGGGCGGATCGGCCGGCTTCTCGATGAAGGAAATGATGTTGTCCTTCTTGTCGACATGCATGACGCCGAAACCGGTCGCCTCCATGCGCGGCACTTCCAGGCAGCCAACGGTGACGTCGGCGCCGGCATCGACGTGCTGGCGCAGCATCAGCTCATAATCCATCTTGTAGATGTGGTCGCCGGCGAGGATGACCATGTATTCGGGGCCGTAGGCCTCGATGATGTCGATGTTCTGGTACACCGCGTCGGCGGTGCCTTCGTACCATTGCGTTTCCGAAACACGCTGGCTGGCAGGCAGGATGTCGAAGCTTTCGTTTCGTTCCGGCCTTAGGAAGTTCCAGCCGCGCTGCAGATGGCGGATCAGCGAATGCGCCTTGTACTGGGTGGCGACGCCGAGGCGGCGGATGCCGGAATTCAGCGCGTTGGACAGGGCGAAGTCGATGATGCGCGTCTTGCCGCCGAAATAGACCGCGGGCTTGGCGCGCCGGTCGGTGAGCTCCTTCAGCCGACTGCCACGGCCACCGGCCAGCACATAGGCCATGGCATCGCGGGCCAGTGGCTGGTTTCTCTTCAGTTCCATGGCATCCTCCCTGCTCAGTCCGCCACAAATTCCAGCATGACCGTCGCCAGCGGCGGCAGAAGCAGCGTCGCGGCCGCCCCTCCTCCATCCGCCTGGCTGGCCGTGACCATGCCGCTGTTGCCCTTGCCGGACCCGCCATAAACGAGCGCGTCCGAATTGAAGATTTCCCGCCACTTGCCGGCCTGGGGCAGCGGCACGCGATAATTGTCACGCGGCACCGGCGTGAAATTGGAGATCACGGCGATCGGCGCGCCGCCGGGCGCCTTGCGCAGCCAGGCAAAGACCGAATTCTTGGCGTCGTCGACGATCAGCCACTCGAACCCCTCTGGCTCGCAGTCGCGGGCATGGAGCGCCGGCCGCGAGCGGTAGAGATAGTTGAGGTCGCGCACCAGCTGCCGGACGCCACGATGCGGGGCGAAGTCGAGCAGGTTCCAGTCAAGCGCCCTCTCCTCGCTCCATTCCGAGCGCTGAGCAAACTCCTGCCCCATGAACAGCAGCTTCTTGCCGGGATAGCCCCACATGAAGGCGTAGTAGGCGCGAAGGGTCGCAAATTTCTGCCAGTCGTCGCCAGCCATCTTGTTGAGCAGCGTGCCCTTGCCGTGGACCACCTCGTCATGGGACAGCGGCAGCACGAAATTCTCGCTGAAGGCGTAGAGCAGACCGAAGGTGATCTCGTTGTGGTGGTGCTTGCGGTGGACCGGCTCCTTCGACAGGTACTCCAGCGTGTCGTGCATGAAGCCCATGTTCCACTTGAAGCCGAAGCCCAGTCCGCCCTCATGCACCGGCTGCGACACCTTCGGCCAGGAGGTCGATTCCTCGGCGATCGTCATCACGCCGGCGTGGGCGCCATATACAGCTGCATTCATCTTCTGCAGGAAGCGCACCGCCTCCAAGTTCTCGCGGCCGCCGAATTCGTTGGGGATCCACTCGCCTTCCTTGCGCGAGTAGTCGAGGTACAGCATCGAAGCCACCGCATCCACGCGCAGGCCGTCGACATGGTATTTTTCGGCCCAGTAGAGCGCGTTGTTGACGAGGAACGAGACCACTTCGCGACGGCCGAAATTGTAGATCGCCGTGTTCCAGTCGGGATGGAAGCCCTGCCGCGGGTCGGCGTGCTCGTAAAGTGCCGTCCCGTCGAAATGCGCCAGGCCATGCTCGTCGACAGGGAAATGCGCCGGCACCCAGTCGAGGATGACGCCGACCCCGGCGCGATGGGCGCCGTCGACGAAACGGGCGAAACCGTCGGGGTCACCGAAACGGGCGCTGGGCGCGTAGAGCCCCGTCGTCTGGTAACCCCAGGACGGATCGTAGGGATGCTCCGAAATCGGTAGAAACTCGATATGGGTAAAGCCGGTCTCGATCACATAAGGGATAAGCCTGTCGGCCATCTCGTCCCATGACAGGAACGAGCCATCGTCGCCGCGCTGCCACGAGCCGGCATGAACCTCATAGATGCTGATCGGCTCGCGGCGCTGGTCGGTGCTGCGCCAATAGGCGCGGTGCTTGTCGTCGCCCCATTGGTGATCCAGGGGCGCTGCGGTCACCGAAGCGGTCGCAGGCCGCAGTTCCGAGCGGAAGGCGAACGGGTCGGCCTTGAGCGGCAGGCGCACACCGCGCGCGCCGATGATCTCGAATTTGTAGGGCCTGCCCGGGCCGATATCGGGAATGAATATCTCCCAGATACCGGTGTCCTGGCGATTGCGCATCGGATGGCGACGGCCGTCCCATTCGTTGAAATCGCCGACCACCGACACGCGATGCGCATTTGGCGCCCAGACGGCGAAATGGGTGCCGCTTGCGCCCTCATGCGAAATCAGATGGGCGCCAAGCTTGTCGAACAGCCGCCGGTGCGACCCTTCGGAGATGAAGTAGTCGTCCATCGGTCCAAGCACCGGGCCGAAGCTGTAGGCGTCAGTGACCCACCAGTCGCCGCCGGCATTGCGGGCATGATATTTGAGCGGCTGGCGCTTGCGGATCGAAAGCTTGCCTTCGAAGAAGCCGTCGTCACTGACGCGCTCCAGCTCACCGCATGCCTTGCCTTGCAGTGTATGCGCAGTGACCGTCTCCGCATGCGGGATGAAGCAACGCGCAATGAAGGCCTTGCCTGCCTCCTGAAGCCCGAGCACCGCGAAAGGATCGCCATGAGTGCCGTTGACGATCGCCTCGATATCGCCCTTTGAAGCTCTTGCGAACTCCGGCTTGGTCTCGGCGGCCGCGCGCGGCTTGTTCATGTTGAGGCGTCCCCTCCCAAGGATCGTCGCGAGGTTAGGTCATGCAATCACATCAGGCGGGTACGTTCCAGATTTCTTTCGCATATTGACGAATGGTCCGGTCCGAGGAGAACCAGCCGACGCGGGCGACGTTGCGGATGGCGCGGGCGTACCAGTCGGGACTGTCGCGCCAGACCGTGTCGACCTGCCTCTGCATCGCCGCATAGGCGTCGAAATCGGCAGCGACCATGAACCAGTCGTGCTGGTAGAGGCCGTCCATGAGATCGCGATAGCGGCTCGGATCGTCAGGCGAGAACACGCCTGACGAAATCGCCGCCACCGCCTGCTTGAGCTCCGGCGACGCATCGATCACGGCGCCCGGCTGGTAGCCGTTGCTGCGACGCTCGGCGACTTCCTCAGCGGTCAGGCCGAAGATGAAGATGTTGTCGTCGCCGACATGCTCCTTGATCTCGACATTGGCACCATCGAGCGTGCCGATGGTCAGCGCCCCATTGAGCGCGAACTTCATGTTGCCGGTGCCCGACGCCTCCATGCCAGCCGTCGATATCTGCTCCGACAGGTCGGCCGCCGGCATCAGGATTTCGGCCGCGCTGACATTGTAGTTCGGCACGAACACGACCTTCAGCAAGCCGCGCACCGAGGGGTCGTAATTGATGACCTTGGCCACGTCATTGGCCAATTTGATGATCAGCTTGGCGTTGTGGTAGCTGGGTGCCGCCTTGCCGCCGAAGAACTTGACGCGCGGGATCCAGTCGCGCTCTGGATGCGAGCGGATCTGATCGTAGAGCGCCACCGCCTCGATGATGTTGAGCAACTGGCGCTTGTACTCGTGAATGCGCTTGATCTGGATGTCGAATAGCGCCGACGGATCGACCCTGATGCCCAGCCGTTCGGCAACAAGGTTCGACAGGCGCTCCTTGTTGGCCCGCTTCACCGCCGCGAACCTCTCGCGGAAGGCAGCGTCGCCCGCAAGCGGATCGAGATCGCGGATCGCATCGATATCGTCGAGGAAACGGTCGCCGATCGCCTCGCGCGCCAATCCGGTCAGGCCGGGATTGCACTGGATCAGCCAGCGGCGCGGCGTGATGCCGTTGGTCTTGTTGTTGATGCGGTCGGGATAGAGCCGATGCAGGTCGGCGAACACCGTCTCCTTCATCAGTTCGGTGTGCAGCGCTGACACGCCATTGACGCTGTGCGAGCCGACAAAGGCCAGGTTGCCCATGCGCACGCGCCGGCCGCCATCCTCCTGGATCAGCGAGATGCGGATGATCTGGCCGTCGTCGAACTTGCCCGTCGCCCGCGCTTCGAGCAGCACCTCGGCGTTGATCGCATAGACGATCTGCATATGGCGCGGCAGCAGGCGCTCGAACAGCGGCACCGGCCAGCTTTCCAGCGCCTCGGGCAGCAGCGTGTGGTTGGTGTAGGCGAAGGTACGCTTGGTCAGGCCCCATGCCGTGTCGAAGTCGAGGCCGTGGACGTCCATCAGCAAGCGCATCAGCTCGGGAACGGCGACCGCGGGATGGGTGTCGTTCAGATGGATCGCCGCCTTTTCCGGCAGCGACAGCAGATCGCCATACTGGCTGAGATGGCGCTGGAGGATGTCCTGCAGCGAAGCGGTCGAGAAGAAATACTCCTGTCGGAGCCTGAGCTCCTGGCCCGCCGGCGTCGCATCCGCCGGATAGAGAACGCGAGACAGGGCGTCAGCCTTGTTGCTCTCGGCGAGTGCACCGATGTGATCACCGGCGTTGAACTTGTCGAGCAGGATGGGATCGACCGGCATGCCCGACCACAGGCGCAGCGTGTTCACCCGCGCGCCGCGCCAGCCGACGACAGGTGTGTCATAGGCAACCGCCAGCATATGTTCGATCGGCTTCCAGACATGGCGCTCGAGCCGGCCGTCCTTTGATGTGATCGATTCCACCGAACCGCCGAAGCCGACCTCGAATGCGCGCTCGCGGCGCTCGAACTCCCAGGGGTTGCCGTGTTCCAGCCAGGTCTCCGGCAGCTCGACCTGCCAGCCGCCATGGATTTCCTGACGGAACATGCCGTTGGCATAGCGGATGCCGTAGCCATGGGCAGGAACATCGACGGTCGCCATGCTCTCCATAAAGCAGGCGGCGAGCCGGCCGAGGCCGCCGTTGCCGAGTGCGGCATCGGGCTCGAGCTTGGCGATGACGTCGAATTCGACGCCGAGCGAGGCCAACGCTTCGCGCATCGCCTCCATCAGGCCGAGATTCGAGAACGCGTCCCGCATCAGGCGGCCGATCAGGAACTCAAGCGACAGGTAATAAACCCGCTTGGCGCTCTTTTCGTAGGATTCCTTGGTCGAGGAAATCCATTGGTCGACGATGCGGTCGCGGACGACCTTGATCGAGGCGGTCAGCCAGTCGTGGTCAGTGGCAACCGTGGCGTCCTTGCCGAGCCGGTATTTGAGAGCCTGGAGGATTTCGGCGGCGAGCGCCTCGGGACTGGTGTTTCCCAGCGGTAACCGGGTGATTTCAGGGGTCTCTGCGCGGGTCATCTTGCCTCTCGCGTAGTTAGCCAGTTGGGCAACCTTGTCACTTACCTCCCTCGCCGACACCTATCCTCCCGATCTCATCTTAGATGCAACGAATACAATTCCAATCGATTTAAATCTCCGCGTCAATCCCGCGACGCGGAGATTTCAGGTTGTGGTCAGGCAGCGAGCGCGGCCTCCGGCGGCTTCTTGGCGCCGGTCATGAAGGCGACTGCATCCGACATCGTGTACTCCTTGGGATCGATGACGGTGAGACGCCGCCCGAGCCGGTGGATATGGATGCGATCCGCCACCTCGAAGACATGCGGCATGTTGTGCGAGATCAGCACGATCGGCAGACCACGGCGCTTGACGTCGAGGATGAGTTCCAAAACCCGGCGGCTTTCCTTGACGCCGAGGGCCGCTGTCGGCTCATCCATGATGACGACCTTCGAGCCGAAGGCAGCGGCACGCGCCACGGCGACGCCCTGGCGCTGGCCGCCCGACAACGTCTCGACGGCTTGGCCGATGTTCTGGATGGTCATCAGGCCGAGCTCGGTCAGCTTGTCGCGCGCCCGCTTTTCCATCGCCGAGCGATCGAGCATGCGAAACCAATTGCCCAGGATACCTGGCTTACGGATTTCGCGACCGAGGAACATGTTGTCGGCGATCGACAGCGCCGGCGACAGAGCGAGGTTCTGATAGACCGTCTCGATGCCGGCGTCGCGCGCCTCCATCGGCGCCTTGAAGTTGACCACCTTGCCTTCGAGGCGGATCTCGCCTTCGTCGGGCGTGATGGCGCCGGAGATCGCCTTGATGAGCGACGACTTGCCAGCGCCGTTGTCGCCGATCACAGCGAGTATTTCGCCGGGATAGAGGTCGAAATCGGCCTGATCGAGGGCGGTCACGCGACCATAACGCTTGACCAACCCGCGGGCGGTGAGAAGAGGTTCGGTAGACATCAGCCTGCAACCTTTCTGATCCACTGGTCGACGGCAACGGCTGCGATGATGAGCACGCCGATCAACAGGTAGGTCCATTGCGGATCGGTGCCGATCAGGCGCAGTCCGAGCTGGAAGACGCCGACGATGAGCGCGCCGAACAGCATGCCCAGGATCGACCCGCGTCCGCCGAAGAGCGAGATACCGCCGATCACCACGGCGGTGATGGATTCGATGTTGGCGAACTGGCCGGCGGTCGGCGAAACCGAACCGATGCGGCCGATGAGAACCCAGCCACCAAGCGCGCAGATCAGACCCGAAATCACATAGACCGAGATCAGCACTTTCTTGACGCGCACGCCGGACAACTGTGCTGCTTCAGGGTCGTCGCCGATGGCATAAACGTGCCGACCCCAGGCGGTGTGGTTGAGCACATACCAGAGCACGGCCACCAGCAGCACCATGGCGACCACGCCATAGGTGAAGACGGCATTGCCCACCCTGAAATTGTGAGCGAAGAACTGGAGGATCGGCGCCTGCGCCTCTATGTCCTGCGAGCGGATCGTCTCGTTGGCCGAGTAGAGGAAGTTCGAGGCCAGCACGATCTGCCACATGCCGAGGGTGACGATGAACGGCGGCAGCCTCATGTAGGCGACGAGCGCGCCGTTGATCCAGCCGCACAAGGCACCGACGCCGAAACCGCAGAGGATGGCGAGTGACGGCGGCAGACCGTAGCGGAAGGTGAACTGGCCCATCACCACCGACGACAGCACCATGATCGCGCCGACCGACAGATCGATGCCGGCCGTCAGGATGACAAGCGTCTGCGCCGCACCGATGACGCCCGTGATAGCCACCTGCTGGAGGATCAGCGTCATCGAGAAGGCGGAGAAGAATTTTGTGCCGATGATGAGGCCGAAAGCCGCCAGCGAGGCAACAAGCACGATCAGCGGCACGGCAGCCGGGTTCGAGTGCAGGAAGTGCTGGATCTTCTCGACCGTCGAGCGGGTATGGGTGTCGAAACTTGCCACCGACGTGTCGCTGCCCGAGAGAACCTTCTCGAACTCTTGCGGCCGCCTGGCATCTGCCGAAGCGTCAGACATATCGAATTCCTCCCGTTGAGGGACTTTGCATCCCTCTTGCAGGAAGGGCGACCAAGGGGACTGGCCGCCCTCCGTCTGCAAGAGAGTGTCACGCCGTCAGGCGATCAGATCAACCCCAGCACTTGGACAGGCCGGTCTTTACGTCGATCGACTCGACACCCTTGGCGGGCTTGTCGGTCACCAGCGCCACGCCGGTGTCGAAGAAGCTCTTGCCTTCGGTCGGCTTGGGCTTCTCGCCGCTGTCGGCGAACTTCTTGATCGCCTCGATGCCGAGCGATGCCATCAGCAGCGGATATTGCTGCGAGGTGGCACCGATGACGCCGGCCTCGACGTTCTTGACGCCTGGGCAGCCGCCGTCGACGGAGACGATCAGCACGTTCTTTTCCATACCGACAGCCTTCAGCGCCTCATAGGCGCCGGCAGCGGCAGGCTCGTTGATGGTGTGGACGACGTTGATGGAAGGGTCCTTCTGGAGAAGGTTTTCCATGGCCTTGCGGCCGCCCTCTTCGTTGCCGTTGGTGACGTCGTGACCGACGATGCGCGGATCGTCCTCGTCGCCGATCTTGTTGGGGTCCTTCACGTCGATACCGAAGCCCATCATGAAGCCCTGGTCGCGCAGCACGTCGACCGTCGGCTGCGACGGCGTCAGATCGAGGAAGGCAACCTTGGCGTCCTTGACCTTGTCGCCGAGGGTTGCGGCCGCCCACTGGCCGATCAGCTTGCCGGCTAGCAGGTTGTCGGTGGCGAAGGTGGCGTCGGCCGAGTCAGCCGGCTCAAGCGGAGTGTCGAGTGCAATGACCAGGATGCCGGCGTCGCGCGCCTTCTTGACCGCAGGCACGATGCCCTTGGTGTCGGAAGCAGTGATCAGGATGCCCTTGGCGCCGTCGGCAATGCAGGTCTCGATGGCCGCGACCTGGCTCTCGCTGTCGCCGTCGATCTTGCCGGCGTAGGTCTTGAGATTGACGCCGATCTCCTTGGCCTTGGCGGTCGCACCTTCCTTCATCTTGACGAAGAAGGGATTGGTATCGGTCTTCGTGATCAGGCACGCGCCGACATCGGCAGCCGATGCAGGTGCAGCAATGCCTGCGAGCGCGGCAACCGCCGCACCAAAGACAGTCGTCTTCAGAACTGAAAATTTCATCGGGTACTCCTCCCAAAAACAAACCATGCGGCCCCATCATCGGGGCACCGCCCAGGACACTCATGCACTCTTCCCAGTCGAGTATCCGGCACCAACGAAACACCAATCGAACGAGTGAGTCAATAATTAAATCACTCTTATTTATTATTGACAGGATTGCATGCCAGCCGCATTCTGCCCCAAAAGAACACTGCGGATTTTTGAGGCAGAACCGCGGGAATGACGGAGGAAGCCGGTGGAGGCCGGGAGCATTAAGTACGGTTCGCCGGAGGCGATGGAGGGCCAGCATTTGCGCGGCACCAACCAGAGCGGCATGCGCGACCACAACGAGCGGCTGGTGCTGTCACTTGTCCGGCAGAGCGGCGCGCTGGCCAAATCCGACATTGCGCGCATGACCGGCCTGTCGGCGCAGACCGTCTCCGTCATCATGCGCGAGCTGGAAGTCGAAGGGCTGCTGCTGCGCCAGGAACCGATCCGCGGCAAGATCGGTCAGCCTTCCATTCCGATGGCGCTCAACCCCGAAGGTGCCTTCTTCATCGGCCTCAAGATCGGCCGCCGCAGCGCCGAACTCGTGCTCATCGACTTCCTCGGCAACATCAGGGCGATGCTGCAGAGCTCCTATCGCTACCCTGCCCCGCGCGACACGATCGAGTTCGTCCGCTCGGGCATCGCCCAGATGCGGGCCAGCCTGACGCGCGAGCAGGACAAGCGCATCGCCGGCCTCGGCGTGGCCATGCCGTTCGAACTGTGGAACTGGGTCGACACGGCGGGCGCGCCGCGCGAAGTGATGGAGGAGTGGCGCAACCTGGACATGCGCACCGACCTGCAGGCACTGGTCCCCTTCCCTGTCTACCTTCAGAACGACGCCACCTCGGCCTGTGGCGCGGAGCTTGTGTTCGGCGACATCGGCACTCTGCGCGACTTCGTCTATTTCTACATCGGCGCCTTCGCCGGCGGCGGCGTGGTGCTCAACGGCAGGCTGTACAGCGGCCCGTCGGGCAATGCCGGTGCGCTGGGCTCCATGCCCGTGCCCGGCCCCGGCGGCAGACCGACACAGCTTATCGATGTCGCCTCCATCGCCATGCTCGAAAAGGCGCTGAACGATCAGGGCACGGATGCCTCGCACCTGTGGTCATCGCCCGAGGAATGGGGCGAACTGGGCCCGGCACTCGACGACTGGCTGGCGAGAGCAGGCGATGCGCTCGCCTACGCCATCGTCGCGTCCGCCTCCGTCATCGATTTCGATAGCGCCGTCATCGACGGCTGGATGCCCACCACCGTCCGCGCTCGCCTCGTCGAAGCGGTGCAATCCGCCATCGGCAGGATCGACGTCGAGGGCCTGCGCCTGCCCTCAGTGCGCGAGGGGACCGTCGGCATCCACGCGCGCGCCCTCGGCGGCGCAAGCCTGCCACTTTCCGAGCGCTTTCTGGTCGGCGCGACCGCTCTTTCCCGGGGACCTTGAGCAATGCTGATCGGAATCCCGTCCGTTCTCGGTCCCGAACTGCTGTTCACCCTGCGCGCCATGGGCCATGGCGACGAGATCGCCATCGTCGACGGCAACTATCCGGCATTGGAGCATGGCCGCCGTGTCATCCGTGCCGACGGACTTGACCTAATCCCTGTGCTCGATGCGGTGCTTCAGGTGCTGCCGGTCGACGATTTCGTGCCCCAGGCGATCTTCCGCTCGTCGGTGAAGGGCGATCCTACGCTGTCCGATCCGGTGCATGGCGAGATCGAAGCCGTGTGTGCGCATCGTGTGCCCGGCTTCGCCGTGGTGCCGCTTGCCGGCAACACCTTCTACGAGCGTGTAAAGGCGGCGCACACGATCATTGCCACCAGCGAGCCGAGGCTCTACGCCAACGTCATCATCCGCAAGGGTGTCATCTATCCAATGGGGACTGACAAGCCATGATCCTGTGCTGCGGCGAAGCGCTCATCGACATGCTGCCGCGGCAGAGCACAGCGGGCGAACCGTCCTTCGCGCCCTATGCCGGCGGGGCGATCTTCAACTCGGCAATCGCGCTTGGCCGCCTCGGCGTGCCCACGGAATTCTTCTCAGGGCTGTCATCGGACCTCTTCGGCCAGCAGATCCGCGACGTGCTGGCTGCAAGTAATGTCGGCTCGCGCTACGCCAATCTCTCTGGCCGACCGACGACGCTTGCCTTCGTCCGGCTCGACAACGGCCACGCCACCTACACCTTCTATGACGAGAACACCGCGGGACGGATGCTCACCGACGCAGACCTTCCGGCACTCGGCGACGACATCGACGCCATGCTGTTCGGCGCGATCAGCCTGATCCCCGAGCCTTGCGGCGCGGCCTATGAAGCGCTGATGCGGCGCGAGCACGGAAAGCGCGTCGCCATGCTCGACCCCAACATCCGCCCGGGCTTCATCCAGGACAAGCAGCACCATCTCGAACGCATGCAGCGGATGATCAAGATGGCCGATATCGTCAAGCTGTCCGACGAGGACCTCGCCTGGTTCGGCGAGACGGGCAGCCAGGACGACGTCGCCGCGCGATGGCTGGACAGCGGCCCGAGGCTGGTGATCGTCACCGCCGGCAGCAAGGGCGCAACCGGCTACAGCCGCCGCCACAAGGTTTCGGTGACGCCCGACAAGGTGACCGTGGTCGACACGGTCGGCGCCGGCGACACCTTCAATGCCGGTGTGCTCGCCTCGCTGCACGACCAGAAGGCGCTGACCAAGGCTGCCATTTCGGAGCTGTCGGAACAGACGATCCACGGCGCACTTTCGCTCGGGGCGAGGGCTGCCGCGGTGACTGTTTCGCGGGCGGGCGCGAACCCGCCCTGGCGACGCGAATTGGCCTGATTCAGGCGTTTTCCGACGGTTTTCGCGATCACTTTATGTTTCGTTTCGGCAAGCCGGCTCATCAGCCGGTTCGCTGGAAGTCCAGCTTTTCCGCCAAATTCCACGCGAAATCGTCGCAACCGAAAGTAACAAGAACGCAAGCCGCGCCTGACATGCCGCAGGCCGCTCGCCTTTTTCGCCAACTGCAACTCTGCTATCCAGCAGCCGAACAAAATCAAAGGGTTTGGGGCGAGAATGCAGTTTATCGATCTCGGCGCGCAGCGCGAAAGAATCCGCGACCGTCTGAAAGCGGCCATCGACAAGGTGGTCGACGACGGCCGCTACATCCTCGGTCCTGAAGTCACCGAATTCGAGAACCAGCTGGCCAAATATATCGGTGTCAAGCATGTCGTGGCCTGCGCCAATGGCACCGACGCACTGCTGCTGCCACTGCTGGCTTCCGGCATCGGTCCTGGCGACGCGGTGTTTGTGCCGAGCTTCACTTTTGCTGCCACCGCCGAAGTGGTTGCGCTCGCCAAGGCCGAGCCGGTCTTCGTCGACATCGAGCCCGACACCTACAACATCTCCATCGAGAGCCTCGAAGCCGCGATCGCCATGATCAAGGCCGAAGGCCGCCTCAAGCCCAAGGCGATCATTCCGGTCGACCTGTTCGGCACCGCGGCCGATTACGCGGCCATCGACGCCATCGCCAAGCGCGAAAACCTGCTTGTCATAGAGGACGCCGCCCAGTCCATCGGCGGCTCGCAGGACGGCAAGATGTGCGGCGCCTTCGGTCATGTCGGCGCCACCAGCTTCTATCCGGCCAAGCCGCTCGGCTGCTATGGCGACGGCGGTGCGATGTTCACCAATGACGACGCCTTTGCGGCTCGCCTGCGCTCTTTCGCCTTCCATGGCAAGGGCGAGACCCAGTACGACAACATCCATGTCGGCCTGAACTCGCGCCTCGACACGTTGCAGGCCGCGATCCTGATCGAAAAGCTCGCGATCCTGGAAGACGAAATGCAGGCGCGTGCTCGCGTTGCCCAGCGTTATGCCGACGGTCTCGGCGATGTCGTCCAGGCGGCGAAAGCGCCCGCAGGCGGCCGTTCGGCCTGGGCGCAGTACGCCATCGAGACCGCCGACCGCGACGGCCTGAAGAAGCACCTGCAGGAGCAGGGCATTCCCTCGGTCATCTATTATGTGAAGCCGCTGCACACGCAGGTCGCCTACAGCCACTATCCGCGCACGCCGAACGGCCTGCCGGTGTCGGAAGCAGTGCCGGGCACCATCCTGTGCCTGCCGATGCACCCCTATCTCAGCGAAGCCGACCAGGACCGGATCATCACCACGATCCGCAACTACGTCGGCTCGAACTCGGCCAAGATCGCGGCCGAGTAAGCGCCGAGCGACGCAGGACGCTCCAGGTTATGAAACATGCAACGGCCCGAAAATCGATCTCGATTTTCGGGCCGTTGCATTTGGTTGGTTCAGAAGATGAAGGCCGGGTCGACGATCAGGCCGCTCGAAACGAAATGCGGATTGGCGAAATCCGCATCGTCGGCCTGGTTGCGCTTGCCATAGACGAGCGGCGCACCATCAAGCGTGTGGGTGGTGCCGCCGGCCGCGCGCAGCACGGCATCGCCGGCCGCCGTATCCCATTCCATCGTACGGCCGAAGCGCGGATAGAGATCCGCCTCCCCTGTCGCCAGCAAGCAGAATTTCAGCGATGAGCCGACTGACACGATCTCGGCGGCATGCACCCTCTTGATGAAGGCTTCCGTTTCCGGCGTCAGGTGCGAACGGCTGGCAACTATGGTCAGCGGCTCTCGGCCCTCGCGCACATGAATCTGGTGGCGCCCGGTCGGAACGCCATCGATCACCTCGAACGCCTCGGCCCATCCGGGACGGCCGGCAAAGAAGCGGCCGCTGCACGGTGCGTAGACGACACCGATTGCAGGCACGCCATTGCGGATGAGCGCGATGTTGACTGTGAAGTCGGTCCGGCGCTTGACGAACTCCTTGGTGCCGTCCAGCGGGTCGACGAGCAAGAACAGGCCTCCGAGATCGGGCGGCACGATGCCTTCCTCGATCTCCTCCTCCGAGACGCAAGGGACGCTGGGCAGCGCCGCGCGCAGGCCCGCGAGAATAACCTTCTCCGCTGCCTTGTCGGCCTGGGTGACCGGCGACGCATCCGATTTCTCGGTCACCTCGATGTGGGAGTCGTAGACCTCCATGATCGCGCGCCCGGCGTTGATCGCCAGGCGCTCGAACAATTCCAGGATCGCTTCGTCAGATGCCGCCGCCGTCGTCGTATTGGTGCTCTGCGAAGTCACGCTCATTCAGCCAGTTCTCGACAATTTCGACCATCTCTTCGGGCGTCTTGCCGAGAGTCTGCAAATGAATCTCAGGATTCTCCGGTGTTTCATAGGGTGAATCAACGCCGGTGAAGTTCTTGATCGCCCCGGACAGCGCCCGCGCATAAAGCCCCTTCGGATCGCGCTTGGCGCATTCCTCGAAGGGCGTGTCGACGAACACCTCGACAAATTCGCCCTGCCCCAGCAACTCGCGCGCCATGCGGCGCTCGGCCTTGAAGGGCGAGATGAACGAGACGATCACGATCAGGCCGGCATCGGCCATCAGCCTGGCAACCTCGGCCACGCGCCGGATGTTTTCCACCCGGTCCTGATCAGTGAAGCCGAGGTCGCGGTTCAGCCCGTGGCGGACATTGTCGCCGTCGAGGATGTAGGTGTGCTTGCCGGCCGCGTGCAGCTTCTTTTCAAGCAGGTTGGCGACCGTCGACTTGCCCGAACCCGACAGGCCGGTGAACCACAGCACCGACGGGCGCTGGTTCTTGAGGTCGGCCCGCGCCTTGCGGGTGATGTCGAGCGACTGCCAGTGGATGTTGCCTGCCCGGCGCAGCGGGTTCAGGATCATGCCGGCGCCGACGGTGGCATTGGTGATGCGGTCGATCAGGATGAAGGCGCCGGTGGTGCGATCTTCGGCGAAGTTGTCGAAGGCAAGCGGCGACTGGGTCGAGATGTTGCAGACACCGACCTCGTTCATCTCCAGCGACTTGGCCGCCTCATGGGCGAAGTCGTTGACGTTGACGCGGTACTGCAGCTCGGTGACCGTGGCACTCGCCTGGTCGGTCTCGGTGCGCAGTATGTAGGAACGACCGGGCAGCATGGCTGCCTCGTCGAACCAGACGACATTGGCGGCAAACTGGTCGGCGACATGCGGGCGGGCGTCGGGCGTCACAAGCACGTTGCCGCGCGACACCTCGACCTCGTCGTCGAGCACCAGCGTGACCGCCTGGCCGGCGACTGCGGTTGGCAGATCGCCGCCATGGGCAACTATGCGCCTGACCTTGGAGGCCTTGCCGGACTTGGCCACGACGATCTCGTCGCCCTGCGAAATCGCGCCCGAGGCAATTGTTCCGGCAAAGCCACGGAAGTCGAGATTGGGCCGGTTGACGTATTGTACCGGGAAACGGAACGGCCGCTCGGCCACCTCTTCCTCGACCACGACAGTCTCAAGATGCTCGATCAGCGTCGGGCCGGCATACCAGTTCATCTTGTCGGAGCGGCGGGTGACGTTGTCGCCATAACGCGCCGACATCGGGATCGGTACGATTGACTTGAAGCCGAGGCTCGCGGCAAAGGCCTGGTACTCGGCAGTGATGCGGTGGAAGACGTTCGGGTCGAAGCCGACAAGATCGATCTTGTTGATGGCGACGACGATGTTACGGATGCCCAGCAGCGAGGCGATGATCGAATGCCGACGCGTCTGGCGCAGCACGCCCTGGCGGGCGTCGACCAAAACGATGGCAAGGTCGGCGGTCGAGGCGCCGGTCGCCATGTTGCGTGTGTACTGCTCATGGCCGGGAGTATCGGCGACGATGAACTTGCGCTTCGGCGTGGCAAAGAAGCGATAGGCGACATCGATGGTGATGCCCTGCTCACGCTCGGCTTCGAGCCCGTCCACCAGCAGCGCGAAATCGACGTCATCGCCGGTCGTGCCGTGCTTGCGCGAATCGCGCTCGAGCGCCGCAAGCTGGTCCTCGAATATCTGCTTGGTGTCGGACAGGAGGCGGCCGATCAGCGTCGACTTGCCGTCGTCCACCGATCCACAGGTGAGGAAGCGCAGCAGCGACTTCTGCTCCTGGGCGGCGAGGTAATCGCGGACGCTTTCGACGGCATCCGGCTCGGGTGCAACTGCATGCAGCATGATCAGAAGTACCCTTCGCGCTTCTTCTTTTCCATCGAGCCGGCTTCGTCACGGTCGATCAGGCGACCCTGCCGTTCGGAGGTGCGGGCGGTCAGCATTTCGCTGACGATGGCTTCGAGGCTGTCGGCATCGGAGTCGATGGCGCCGGTCAGCGGGTAGCAGCCAAGCGTGCGGAAGCGCACCAGCCGGTTCTCCACCACCTCGCCGGGGCGCAGCTTCATGCGGTCATCGTCGCGCAGGATCAGCATGCCGTCGCGTTCGACCACAGGGCGCTGCTTGGCGTAATAGAGCGGCACGATCGGGATGTTTTCCTGCAGGATATACTGCCAGATATCGAGCTCGGTCCAATTGGAGAGCGGAAACACACGGATCGACTCACCCGGTGAAACGCGGGTGTTGTAGATCTTCCACATTTCCGGCCGCTGGTTCTTCGGGTCCCAGGCATGCTGGGCGTTGCGGAAGGAGAAGATACGCTCCTTGGCACGCGACTTCTCCTCGTCGCGGCGGGCGCCGCCGAAGGCCGCGTCGAAGCCATATTTGTCGAGCGCCTGACGCAACCCGACCGTCTTCATCACATGCGTATGCGTGTTCGAACCATGATCGAACGGGTTGATGTTGTCGCGCACGCCGTCGGGATTGACGTGGACCAGGAGATCGAAGCCGAGCTCGCGCGCCATCTGGTCGCGGAACTCGATCATCTCGCGGAACTTCCAGGTCGTGTCGACATGCAGGAACGGGAACGGTGGCTTGGCCGGATAGAAGGCCTTCATCGCCAGGTGCAGCAGCACCGAGGAATCTTTGCCAACGGAATAGAGCATCACCGGCTTGGAAAAGGTGGCCGCGACCTCGCGGAAAATATGGATCGCCTCGGCTTCGAGACGGTCCAGATGCGTCAGTCTGGCAAGCATTGAGGAGCCTTCGAAATAGGTCTGTTCGCGGGACGATTTCGCCCGCATGTCCACTTGCGCGCAGTCTCCCAGAATTCCCTGCTGTCTCAAGGCGAGGCAGTCCAAAATGGACGCCGGGGCAAGTCTGTTTTGCCCCTGTCTCGCGGCTGGCGAGAATGCATTTCCAAACGCGGCCAAACATTCAGCCAGGCAGCAAGAATGGCGACTAAGGCGCGCCAGCCCCGCAGCGGCAACTCGGTGTCGATTTTCACCTGGCAAGCAGGGATAGATTCGCGTGTTTGTTCACGCCTCGCCGGGCAGCCTTATCATTGGCCAACGCCAATCGAAGCAGCCTGCCCTGGAACAAACGACCAACCTGGAATGCCCCTCGTCATGCCATCGCAGACGCCGAAGCATGTCACTCACTCCCGCACCCCGTCGTTCGTAACAACCTTCGCTTCGTACGGGAGCGGCGCCGGGCAATGTCGCCGGCAGCGCCGGGCGCCGGCGGCCAGTATTTCTACCCGTCAAAGCGCTATTGCACCTTGTGATAACGCCCGTACCAGTCGACAAAGCGCAGCAACCCGTCCTCGATCGGCGTATGCGGCAGTTCGCCGATCAGTGCTTCAAGGTCGCTGACATCGGCCCAGGTGCTGAGCACGTCGCCGGGCTGCAGCGGCAGGAAGCGCTTCACCGCCTCGCGACCGGTTGCGCGTTCGAGGACGCGGACCATCTCCATCAGATGTTCCTTGCGGCGGTTGCCGATATTGACCACCCGATGTGGCGCCCAGCTGCCCGACGCGCCGCCTGCAGCAACATCGTAGTTGGGGTCGGCAACCGGAGGCCGGCCGAGCAGGCGCACGATCCCTTCGACAATGTCGTCGACATAGGTGAAGTCGCGGTACATGTCGCCATTGTTGTAGATGTCGATGGCCTCGCCAGCGAAGATCGCCTTGGTGAACTTGTAGTAGGCCATATCGGGCCGGCCCCACGGGCCATAGACGGTGAAGAAGCGCAGTCCCGTCGCCGGTACGCCGAAGAGATGGCTGTAGGTATGCGCCATCAATTCGTTGGCCTTCTTGGTGGCGGCATAGAGGCTGACAGGATGGTCGACGCTGTCGCGCGGCGAATAGGGCTGCTTCTTGTTGCCGCCATAAACCGAGCTGGATGAGGCATAGAGCAGATGCGTGGGCGCCGTCGCCCGGCAGTTCTCGAGGATGTTCAGGAAGCCGGTGACATTGGCGTCGACATAAGTCTGCGGATTTTCGAGCGAGTAGCGCACGCCGGCCTGCGCGGCGAGATGGACGACGAATTCGGGTTTGCAGGCAAAGGCCGAACGCACGGCATCCGCATCGGCGAGATTGGCTTCGATGAAGCGAAAGTCCTTGTGGGCGGCCAGCAGTTCCAGCCGCGCCCGCTTCAACGATGTGTCGTAGTAGTCGGTGACGTTGTCGAAACCGACTACCTCGTAGCCCTCGGCCAAAAGACGCCGGGCGACATGGAAGCCGATAAAGCCGGCCGTGCCGGTGACGAGAACGGTCATGAATTCACTGCTCTTCAAATGCAAAACGCCCCGGCCTTTCTAGGGCCGGAGCGTCTGCAAATCCATCGCTCGATTGAAGCGATCAGCCCTTCTTGGGCATCAGCGCCCAGATCGCCGGCACGGCGGCGGCGGCGAGCGCAACCTTGATCAGGTCCGGCACGATGAACGGCACGACGCCGAACTGCCAGGACTTCTCGGCGCCGATGAGCAGCGAAAGCCAGGAGAAGCCGAGCGCCATCATCACGACTTCGGCCACGAGCATCGCGCCGAGCATCTTGACGATGCTGCGGCCCCAGCCGCGGTCGACTGCCCAGCCGACGATTGCGGCCATGGCGACAAAGCCCAGCAGATAGCCGCCGGTCGAGCCGAGCATGTAGGCGATGCCAATGCCCTTCTCAGGCGTGCTCTGGAACACCGGATAGCCCATAGCGCCCTGGGCCATGTAAAGCATCAGCGTTGCGACGCCGAGACGGAGGCCGAAGGCTGCGCCGATGCCGAGAACGGCAAGCGTCTGCAGCGACATGTCGACCGGGCCGAGCACGACCTTGGTCTTGGCCGAAGCAACGAGCAGCAGCGAGCCGGCAACGGCCAGCAGAAGCTGGGTCGCAAGGCGCGTCGCACCCTTTTCGGGCAGCGCGGCAGAGATGAGCGCGGTGGAATTGCTGGATGCAACGGCCATGTAAATCCCCTTGTGTTCAGAGCGGCGGGCAGGCCCGACGTGGTTTTCCCTATATTGTCTTCCGTGCTAAGCGGCAAACGAATTTGCCGTCGGGCTGAGCAACACACAGATATAGGCAGGCCATGTCGCTTGATTTCGATACACGCTTCGAGCCTGCCTATGGCGAAGCCGTCGCCATCGCCAAAGGGGTGGCCCGGATGACCGTCAACAATCCCAGCCCCTTCACTTTCCACGGCACCAACAGCTATATCCTGGGCACCGACACGCTTGCGGTCATCGACCCAGGCCCCGACGACGATACCCATCTCGAAGCGCTTATCCGGGCAATCGCGGGCCGTCCAGTCAGCCACATCTTCGTCAGCCACACCCACCGCGACCACTCTCCGCTCGCCGCCCGGCTCAAGGCGCTGACCGGCGCCAGGACGGTTGCCGAGGGCCCACACCGCTCGGCGCGTCCGCTGCATCTCGGCGAGGTTCCGGCAATGGACGCCTCGAGCGACACGGACTTCATGCCTGACATCGTCGTCCGCGACGGCGAGGTGGTCGAGGGCGACGGTTGGCGCATCTGCACCGTGCTGACCCCGGGCCACGCGGCGAATCACGCGGCCTTCGCGCTCGAAGGCACGGGCATCCTGTTTTCGGCGGACCATGTGATGGCGTGGTCGACCTCGATCGTGGCACCGCCCGACGGAGCAATGTCCGATTACATGGCCTCGCTCGACAAGCTGATCGAACGCAACGACCGCATCTACCTGCCTGGCCATGGCGGTCCTGTCACCGCGCCTAAGAAGTTCGTGCGCGGCCTCAAGGCGCATCGGAAGATGCGCGAGCGTGCCATCATCGAGCGATTGAATGCCGGCGACCGCACCATTCCCGACATCGTCAAGGCGATCTACCGCGACACCGACCCACGCCTTTATGGCGCGGCCGGCCTGTCGGTCTTCGCCCATCTCGAAGATCTGGTCGAGCGCGGCAAGGCAACGTCAGACGAGGCTCCATCGCTAACCGGCATCTATCTGCCGGCAAGATAGGCGCTGAAGCAACTCCAGAAACGGGCGGCGCGGTTTCCGTCCGGCATTGCGCAAGAAAAAGAGATAGAGCGACCTTGCGCTTCGAGGAAAGCGGAAATGCCCTATTGCGCTGGTGCCGGCGTGGCGGTTCCGGCCTGGGTTGCGATTTCCTGGTCGAGTTGAGTGAGGAAGTCGATGATGCGCTGGGCGTTGTCGCCGAGGTCGTGACGGCCGTAGCGCGAGGCAGAGCGCATGTCGACGAAGGTGGAATCGCCGTCGTCGACGAGCCTGATCGCAATATCCGACGGCAGCGACAGGATGAAGCTGCGCGCCACTGCCTCGATGTCGACCTCGCCCTTTGCCTGCTCCGACGGCGGCGGCGGCACGACGATCTGCCAGCCTTGCCGATTGAGCACCGTCACAAGGCTGTCGAGCACGCGGTCGAGCGACAGATCGTAGCGCCTGCCGGCAACGAGCGGATAGGCCTGCGCCTGCAGTGTGCGCTCGCCAAGCGTCATCGGCTCGATGCGGTTCATGTCGGGTGTGCGCAGCGAGGCGGCCGCCGTCAGCGCAGGCGGATCGTCGGTGTCGGACGAGATGTCGCGCAGCATCGGATAGGCGGCGATCTGGTAGGCGGTCAGCGCAAAGGGCGCGAGCACGACAAGTGCCAGCAAGGCGCCGATGGTCAGGTCGTGCCCGCCCTGGTCGCCGAACTTCCACAGGCGCGAAAACGCAAAGCCTGACAAAAGCAGCGCAAAAGCGGCAAGCAGAGCGACGATGCCGAGCACCCAGAAGAAGGCAACGGTGTCGATCAGGCCGCGGCGATGACCGAGCACGGCGGTGATCAACAGGACGGCGGAAAACGAGGCCATTCCCCTGGACAGGCCGGCGGCGCGCGTGGTGCGCGGCTCCAGATATCTCGACTGATACTCAACCATAGACCCGTTACCCACCCCACGGACGTCAGGGCGCCGCCTCCCTAGGCGATGCGGCGCCGTCAGTGGAAACTAGAAGGATTCCGCCCGAGGTTGAAGTGGAAAGGCGGGGAGGTCAGCCTTTCCACACATGAGACGTGTCAGGCGCTATCGGTGGGCAGGCGATAATCCCTGAAGCGCTCGCGCAACTCCATCTTCTGTATCTTGCCCGTTGCCGTGTGCGGTATCTCATCGACGAAGGCCACGTCATCGGGCATCCACCACTTGGCAACCTTGCCATCGAGGAAGGCCAGGATGTCCGTCTTCGCCGGCTCCTTGCCCTGCTTGCGCACGATCACCAGCAACGGCCGTTCGTCCCAGCGCGAGTGCCTCACGCCGATGACCGCCGCCTCCTGCACGTCGGGATGGCCGACAGCCAGGTTCTCCAGCTCGATCGAGGAAATCCACTCGCCGCCCGACTTGATCACGTCCTTGGAACGGTCGGTGATCTGCATATAGCCATGTTCGTCGATATGGGCGACGTCGCCGGTATCGAACCAGCCCTCACGGTCGAACTGCTCGGCGCTCGCCCCACCGAAATAGGACGCCGACACCGCCGGCCCCCTCACCTTCAGGCGCCCGAAAGTCTTGCCGTCCCAGGGCAATTCCTTGTTGTCGTCGTCGGTGACCTTCATCTCGACGCCGAACGGCGTGTATCCCTGCTTCTGCTGGATGCTCAGGCGATCGTTGCCCTCCAGTTCCTGATACTCCGGCTTGATGGTGCACAAGGTGCCGAGCGGCGACATTTCGGTCATGCCCCAGGCATGGATCACCTCGACCCCGTAGTTGCGCTCGAATTTCTCGGTGACGGCGCGCGGGCAGGCCGAGCCGCCGATGACGACCCTGTCGAGATGCGGCAGCTTCTTGCCGGTCTCCTCCAGATGCTGCAGCAGCATCAGCCAGATCGTCGGCACCGCCGCCGTGAAGCTGACGCGCTCCGTGTCGAGCATCTCGTAGATCGAGGCGCCGTCCATCTTGCCGCCGGGCATGACCATCTTGGCGCCGACCATCGGCGTGCTCTGCGCGAGCCCCCAGGCATTGGCGTGGAACATCGGCACCACCGGCATGACCACGTCGCGTGCCGAGATGCCCATGGCATCCGGCATGACCGCGATCATCGCATGGAGAATGTTGGAGCGGTGGCTGTAGACCACGCCCTTGGGATCGCCCGTCGTGCCCGAGGTGTAGCACATGCCGGCGGCGGCATGTTCGTCGAGGTCCTTCCAGGCAAAGTCGCTGTCGGCCTCGGCCAGCCACTCCTCATAGGCCACGACATTGGGCAGCGCTGTCGGTGGCAAATGGGCGGCATCGGACAGCACGATGATCTGGCGCAACGAGGCGATATGCGGCGCGATCTTTTCGACCAGCGGCATGAAGGTGAGATCGACGAACAGCGCCTGATCCTGCGCATGCTTCATGATCCAGACAAGCTGTTCGGGGAAAAGGCGCGGGTTGAGCGTGTGGTAGACTGCCCCCATGCCCATGATGCCGTACCAGGCTTCCATGTGGCGGGCGGTGTTCCAGGCCAGCGTGGCGATGCGGTCACCGACCTTGTGGCCATCACGTTCGAGCCTCTGGGCGACCTTCAGCGACCTCGTCCGAAGCTCGGAATAAGTCGTGCGCACGATCGGTCCCTCGACCGACCTCGACACGACCTCGCGGTGCGGGTGCTGTCGGGCGGCATGGTCCATGATCTTGTGGCACAGCAGAGGCCATTCCTGCATCAGTCCGAGCATGTCGATCCTCCCAAATCGTCTTGAGCATCTTTGGTCCCAATGCCGGGATTGTCCAGTGCGACGAAGACAGGGCGAAGCCGGCAAAGCGGCACTGGCCTTATTGCGGCCACGGTCCCGGTTAACCTTCATTAATGGCTGGCGGGGCAAATAAGATATTGTGAGGGATCTCATGGATACGCATCCCCGCGCGGAGGACGAGAGCCTGCCGCAGCACGAAGCGTTGGCGCAGCAGCCGGAGGATGTTCCGGGCGCTGTTGCAGAATCGATCGAGCAGGATCTGGTCGCCGCTGAAAAGGTCCTGGTTGGCGACAGCATCGCCGAGGGATCAAGCAGCGACGTAACCATCCTAGCTGATGACTCCGGCCCGGTCGCGGAAGGCACCGACGAGATCGAACTCTCAGCTGAAGACCTGTTGGAAGATGCGATCTCCGAGGCCGTCGAGGCTCCCGTCGCAGCAAGCGCAGAGCCCCCGGTTACCGAGGAGCCTGCGGTTGCTGCCGTGACCATACCGGCGCCGTCCATTGCCGCAGATTGCGTTTCGGAATCGGAATTCGCCCACATGGTCGACGACGCGCTGGAAGCTGTCGGCGGCATCCTGCTTTTCAAGATGCGTCTCGACGAGGCCGGTGAAGACAAGCATGTCGCTGCCGCATCGATCGGCGACGGCGCGAGGCGCCAGTTCCTGCTGCTTTCGCTGCCCGCCACCGGAGGCAAGCTCAAGGTCGAGTCGGCCAGCCGCAGCACGAGCCCGCTGGCCAAGCTCGCCGAAGCCTATGTCGGGGTGGTCGAAGCCTTCCGCGCCGCAGCCTGATTTAGCGCGCCGCCTTCCTTGTGTCGGCGAAACGCCCGCACTTCTACGCTGACGCAATTCCGGGACGGAAAACCGCTTCGCACTCTTCGTGGAACTGCCTTGGCGGCACGACGGCGTCAGTTCGTCGTGTCGTCGGTGCCGTCGTCCTCGACATCGTCCAGCCGCACGAAGTCATAACCCTTGGCCTTGAGCGCCAGCAGGCCCTTGACCAGCCCGCCGCCGGCCGCGTGGGTCGGCTGGTTGATGTGGGCGATGATGACGTCACCGTCCTTGGCGGAGGCGACACGCCTTTCTGTCTCGCGTGCGCCGAGCAGCGAGCCGCCGTCGCCATTGACCGAATAGCCGGCGATGCGGAAGCCCATCTGGCGGATCAGCGCGATCGAGGTCGGACTGTATTGCGCCGTGGCGCCGCGGAACCATTTCGGTGCAGGCCCGCCACGTTCGGTCAGCGCCAGCGCACCGGCCTCGACTTCGGCCTGCACCGCCTCGACGCTGCCGGCGCTCTTCAACCCATAGATCTTGTGCGGGGTGTCGACGGCGGGAATGTGCCGAGCGCCATGGTTTTCGAGTTCAAACAACTCGGGATGCGCCTTCATGATGGCAAAGGCCGCCGCATTGCGCTTCAGCCACATGCCGGTGACGAAGATCGTCGCGGGGATCTTGTTGTCGACGAGCGTGGAAAGAATGCGCGCATCGGTCGCTCCGCCGCAGGCATCAAGCGTCAGCGCCACCCGCGGTCGCGCTTCACCCGACGGCTTGAGATGCAGTCTCGGTTCCAGCAGGGCTGCGGCGGAAGCCTGAGATGCCAGAAGTGCGGCCAGAGCCGCACCAATCAAAAACCTGCCGGGCATGCGCATGCAAAATTCCAAACATCGTCGTCCGAGATGGCGCTCACTGGCGCTCGAATCTTGGCGCGATGATGACGGCAATGAAATACCTACGTGGAATGCCCACGTAGGGCTTCAAGGCCGATGTTCCATCAGCGCGTTTGACACGGCGACCCGCGCCCGGAAATTTGCTCCGGGCACAGCCTGGCAAGACCGAGGCGCTTACCCCTTCGCTTTCACCGCCGCTTGCGCAGCCGCAAGCCGGGCGATCGGCACGCGGAAAGGCGAGCACGAGACGTAGTCCAGCCCGACGCTTTCGCAGAAACGGATCGAGGCCGGATCACCGCCATGCTCGCCGCAGATGCCGAGCTTGATCTCGGGCCGCGTCGCCCTGCCCTTTTCGGCAGCGATCTTCACCAGTTCGCCGACGCCTTCGATGTCGAGCGACACGAACGGATCCTGCTCGATGATGCCCTTCTGCCGGTAGGTTTCGAGAAAGGACGCCGCGTCGTCGCGCGAAATGCCGAAGGTCGTCTGCGTCAGGTCGTTGGTGCCGAAAGAGAAGAACTCGGCCGCCTCGGCAATGACATGCGCCCGGATCGCCGCACGCGGCAGCTCGATCATCGTGCCGGTGAGGTAGTCGATCTTCGTGCCGCTCTCCTGCATGACGCTCTGGGCGACCTGGTCGATGCGCGCCTTGACGTAGTCGAGTTCCTTCATCAGGCCCACCAGCGGCACCATGATTTCGGGAACGACGGGGCTTCCGGTCTTCTTGCCGGCCTCGACGGCCGCCTCGAAGATAGCGCGCGCCTGCATCTCGGCGATCTCGGGATAAGAGACAGCCAGGCGGCAGCCACGATGGCCGAGCATCGGGTTGAATTCGTGCAGGGCCTCGGTGCGCTGGCGCAGCTTGTCGGCCGGCACGTTCATCGCCTCGGCCACTTCTGCGATTTCCTCCTCAGTCTTGGGCAGGAATTCGTGCAGCGGCGGATCGAGCAGGCGGATCGTCACCGGCAGGCCAGCCATGATCTCGAACAGCTCGAGGAAGTCCGAACGCTGCATCGGCAAAAGCTTGTCGAGCGCCTTGCGGCGGTCCTTCTCGGTGTCGGCGAGGATCATCTCGCGCATGGCGATGATGCGATCGCCATCGAAGAACATGTGCTCGGTGCGGCAAAGCCCGATGCCCTCGGCCCCGAAGGAGCGTGCCATGCGCGCATCGGCAGGCGTCTCGGCATTGGTGCGCACCTTCATGCGCCGCGCTGCATCGGCCCATTCCATGATGGCAGCGAAGTCGCCCGACAGCTCGGGCTGCAGCATCGGCACGGCACCCTTCAGCACCTGGCCGTTGGCGCCGTCGATGGTGATGATGTCGCCCTTGCGGAAGACCTTGCCCATCACCGTCAGCGTGCCCTGACGATAGTCGACACGCAGCGAGCCGGCACCGGAGACGCAGGGCTTTCCCATACCGCGGGCAACGACCGCCGCGTGGCTGGTCATGCCGCCGCGCGTCGTCAGGATGCCTTCCGAGGCATGCATGCCGTGGATGTCCTCGGGGCTGGTCTCGATGCGGACGAGGATGACCTTGCGGCCCGCCGACTTCATCTCCTCGGCTTCGTCGGACGAGAACACGATCTCGCCGGTGGCAGCACCGGGCGAGGCCGGCAGACCGACCGCGATCACCTCGCGCTGGGCCTTGGGGTCGATGGTCGGATGCAGCAGCTGGTCGAGGGATGCAGGATCGATCCGGCCGATCGCCTCTTCCTTTGATATCAGCCCCTCTGCCGCCATCTCGACGGCGATCTTGAGCGCGGCCTTGGCGGTGCGCTTGCCCGAGCGGGTCTGGAGCATCCACAGCTTGCCGCGCTCGATGGTGAATTCGAGGTCCTGCATGTCGCGGTAGTGCTTTTCGAGCCGCTGCGAAATCGCGACGAAATTGGCGAATGCCTCGGGCATCAGCTTCTGCAGCGACGGCTTGTCGGAGCCGGCGGCGATGCGTGCGGCCTCGGTAATGTTCTGCGGCGTGCGGATGCCGGCAACGACGTCCTCGCCCTGCGCATTCACCAGGAACTCGCCATAAAGCATCTTCTCGCCGGTCGAGGGGTTGCGGGTAAAGGCGACGCCAGTGGCCGAGGTGTCGCCCATATTGCCGAACACCATGGCCTGGACGTTGACGGCCGTGCCCCAGCTCTCGGGAATGTCGTGCAGGCGGCGATAGGTGATGGCTCGATGGTTCATCCAGCTCGAGAACACCGCACCGATGGCACCCCACAGTTGCTCATGCGGATCTTGCGGGAAGGACCGGCCGAGTTCTTCCTCGACCTTGGCCTTGTAGAGCGAGATCACGTTCTGCCATTCGGCGGCGGTGAAATCGGTATCGAGTTCGTGACCCAGCCGCCCCTTCTCGTCTTCCAGAATCTCCTCGAAGACCTCGTGATCGAGGCCCAGCACCACATCGGAATACATGGTGATGAAGCGGCGATAGCTGTCATAGGCGAAGCGCGCATCGCCAGCGTCGCGGGCAAGCGCCTCGACGGTGACGTCATTGAGGCCGAGATTGAGGACCGTGTCCATCATGCCCGGCATCGACGCGCGCGCGCCGGAACGGACGGAGACGAGCAGCAGCTTCTCCGGGTCGCCGAAGCTGCGGCCTGTCAGTGCGCCGATATGGTCGAGCGCTTCGCGGACATCCACTTCCAGCGTCTTTGGGTATGCGCGGCCGTTGGCATAATACCAGTTGCAGGCCTCGGTGGTGACGGTAAAGCCAGGCGGCACCGGCAGACCGAGACTGCACATCTCGGCGAGATTAGCCCCCTTGCCGCCGAGCAGATTGCGGTCGCCCGCGCGCCCTTCCGCAGCACCATCGCCAAACCTGTAGACCCACTTGGTCATGCCCTCTCCTCGCCGACTGAGTGTGGTAGCGGACAGTGGCCCCCATCCGCCTGTTGCCTGTGCGATAAGATGCTGCGCTGCGAAAGGCAAGGCAGAGTTCCCGAACGTCACGTCCTACAATCGATTAATCGGCTTGAGCTACCTGCCTATTGCCCACGGCATCCGGCCCATATAGAACATATCAGGAACAATTTCAGGAGACGACGATGAAGAAGACCGGCAAGCTCGACTATCTCGAAATGGCCGCCGGCGGCGGCACGCTCGACAGCGTCAAGTCTTTCTACAGCGCCGCTTTCGGCTGGACCTTCACCGACTATGGCCCCGGCTATTCGGCCTTCGACGAAGGCATCGAAGGCGGCTTCCAGTCGGATGCGCCGTCGGCCAAGCCGCTGCCAGTGCTCTATTCGGAAAAGCTCGAGGACACCCTGGCAGCCGTGCTGGATGCCGGCGGCAAGATCGTGCAGCCGATCTTCCCGTTCCCCGGCGGCCGGCGTTTCCACTTCATCGACCCGGCCGGCAACGAGCTCGCCGTGTGGGGTGAATAGGCCCATCCGCGGCTTTGGAAAAGCGGCAAAGGCGCGTTGTGCTTTTGCCGCGCACTGCATATAAGGCGGCGATCGATTGACTCGCCTGCGGCTCACCACTTGAATGCCTGCGGCTTGTTGGGGCGTCGCCAAGCGGTAAGGCATCGGTTTTTGGTACCGACATTCCCAGGTTCGAATCCTGGCGCCCCAGCCACCCTGTCCACAAACGACTGAAATCATTTGCAGATTTTCTGCGAATCCTTGTTCGCCTCAACTCAGCCCGCCACAATGCATGGATGGTACAGAGTTACGTTCTAAGAGCACAGCCTCAGGTGTGTCGCTCAACTACGGCACACTGATCGCTGACACTCCACGAATTCCCGGCGTCTTCATGTCGTCGACGGCCTGCGTCTCATCAAGCTTCCACAGAACGGAAGCCCCTCCCACAAGCTCGCCGGTGTGACCGACTTCTCGGCATCCGCGTTGTCGACGGGATTCAGAGGTTGCCGTTGTATTGGCTGCCAGGGATTGGCGTTGGCGCACTCGGCGATCATCAAGAACGGTCGGATGATGGTCGACAAGCTGGGCTCATCAGGTTGAGCGGAAGCCTGCGGGACATGACGAAAAAAGGCCAGCGGGAGGCCATGGTCCATCCATGCCCCCGCCAACTTGTGATCAGGCCTCGGCCATTTCGACTTCGGCGCGGCGGCCGATGCCGGTCATGAAGTCGACATAGTGCGGCATCGCCACGATCTGTCGGCCATAGTGGCGGCGGAGCGCTGCGACGAGGCTGCCGCGGCGGCCGAGTTGTTCGTCGGCGAGGCGAACCATCAGGGAACTCGGCCATGCCTGGGGACGGATCGCAGCAAGCCTGGCAAACAGGCTCTCGGCGTCCTCCTCCGGGCTGGCTGCTGCCATCAAGGTGAGCATCGCCGCCGTCGAGCGCGAAATCCCTTTGTGGCAATGGACCAGCACGTGTCCGCCTTCGGCGTCTGCCTTCAGATGCTCGGCAAACCGGATGACGTCGCCGACATGTTCGGGTTGCGGCATCAGCTTGTTCGGCTCGGGATCGATGATGTCATGGAAACGCAGCGTCGTGCGGCTGTGGGCCGGATAGGCGTCGAATGCGTCGACCCCGGGATGGTTCGGGTCAAGGATCGACAACACATGCGTCACCTTGCGGCCGCTCTGGTCGGGCAGTTCTTCAATTCCGCAAACGGTCAAGGCTGGGAAAGTCATTGTTGCCACAATTGTCCTTCGGCATCTGGTGTTGAAATGGGGCTGTCAGAACGGTGGCCGCCCGAACCGGTGGCAGGAGCACCCCGGCGGCCGCGTTCATTCATCGTAGCTGGCTGCTCGGCTGCGCCATGCCCGCCTTGATGGCGGAGCTTTCGACTGATGTTTCGAACAACGCATCGCGCAGCAGATGCCAGCTGTCTTCGTCGGGCGCGCACAGGATCCCGCCGCTATGCGTTGCCGCGTTGTAGGGCGAGGCATCGAAACGGGCGGCAAACCCACCAGCTTCACGATGGATCAGCCAGCCGGCGGCGTGGTCCCACGGCATGATCTTGCCCTGCAGCAGGAAATGATAATGCCCGGCCGCGATCATCCGATACTCGTGCGCGCCGCAGCGATAGCTGGGTGCCGCCCGCACCTTGGCAAGATTGGTCAGCAGCGTCGTCTTGACCGGCTCGACCAGCTGGTTCCAGGCAACGCAGCCGACCATGTCATGCAGCGGTGCAGCCTTGGCCACGTGAAGGTCGTTTTGCCTGCCATCGGGCATCTCGATCCAGGCGCCCTCCCCGCGCAAGGCGATGGCGACGTCGTCGCCGACAGGATCGAGGATGAACCCGGCGATTACCTCGCCCCGGCAGGCAACTCCGATGATGACGCCGAACAGCGGCAGTCCGGCCGAAAAATTCTTGGTGCCGTCAATCGGGTCGACGATGAAGGCGAACTCAGCTTCCGACAAACGGTCGAGCAGTGCGGGATTGGAAGCTGCGGCCTCCTCGCCGATGACGGTGGCATCAGGGAAACGCTCGCGCAGCTTTGCCGTGATGGCTCTCTCAGCTGCCTCGTCC
The DNA here is from genome assembly GCF_026521175.1 of Aminobacter sp. MET-1. NCBI lineage: Bacteria > Pseudomonadati > Pseudomonadota > Alphaproteobacteria > Hyphomicrobiales > Phyllobacteriaceae > Aminobacter > Aminobacter sp. MET-1. The sequence continues at coordinate 283,740 of NZ_JAMSHL010000006.1, forward strand.
GCGTCCGTTACGATGTCATGGATCGACGTCTTGAACCTGATCGCGCCTGGCGACAGATTGCGCCAGCTGGGCAGGATTTCGGTTCGCGCCACTTCGCGCATGATGTGCACGACGGCTTCGGCGTCGCCGCTGGAAAAGATCATAGGCATATTCCCGTTGTTGGGCGCCGGCCGCAACCTTGGCCGCGGCCCGAATGGGCTGCCGGCATGGCAGCTGCTTTGGTGGGCGTTCCTGCGGCTAACCGCCAGCCTGGCGCCGGTAGTCCCGAAGCGCGACAGACATGTTCCTGCGGCACAGGCGCTGGTCCTTGTCGAAGACCAGCATGTGCTCCGGACTGAAGGACACCCACACCTCCGTCTGTCCAAGATCCTGGGCAAACTTCGGGATCAAGGCTGTGATGGGACGTCCGTTGACCGTGAGCGAGACGATCGTCTGCGAGCCCATCGGCTGGACGATCTCGACGACCGCCGCGACTGAGCCCGGGACGGCCTTGGTGTGGATCTCGACATGTTCGGGCCTGATGGCGAATGTCACCGGACCTTCGACGTCGAACCCTTCACCGAGTGGAATGCTGAAGTCGGCCAGCATTGCCCTCGGCCCCTGCCCGTCGCCGCCGATGTGCCCAGGCAGAAGGTTGATCTTCGGATCGCCGATGAACTCGGCGACGAACAGATTGGCCGGTTCGTGGTAGAGTTCGTGCGGCGTGCCCTTCTGCGCAATGACGCCGTCCTTCATCACCACGATCACGTCAGACATGGTCAGCGCCTCGACCTGGTCGTGGGTAACGTAGATCGTCGTCGCATCGAGGTCGGCATGCAGCCGCTTCAGCTCCTTACGCATTTCTGTGCGCAGCTTGGCGTCGAGGTTCGAAAGCGGCTCGTCCATCAAAAGGATGGAACTGCGCGCCGCGATCAGCCTTGCGACCGCGACACGCTGCTGCTGGCCACCCGACAACTCGGAGGGGTAACGGTCCTCCAGGCCCTTCAGCTGCACCTTGGCAAGGGCATCCTCAAGCCGGCTGCGCACCTCGCTTGCCGGCATGCGCGCCTCCGTCAGCGCCAGCGTGATGTTGCGGGCCACCTTCATGTTCGGCCACAACGCGTAGCTTTGAAAGATGAACCCCAGTCCACGCTTTTCAGGCGGCACGAAAACGCCATCGGCGCTTGAGTAGACGCACCGCCCGCTGAGCGAGAGCGAGCCGGCCGAGGCCTGTTCGAGCCCGGCAATGATGCGCAACGTCGTCGTCTTGCCGCAACCCGAGGGACCCAGCAATGTCACGAAACTGCCTTTCGCGACGTCCAGGTCAAGGCCAGGGATGGCCAGGTGACCGCCGTAGGTCTTGGTAACAGACCTCAATTCAATCTCGTTCATCGAGGTTCCCCCAGGTTGTCAGGTTCATCTTAGTTGGCGCGCTGCAGCCAGAAGTCGTTCAGCTTGGCGACATTGTCGCGAACGAATTCAGGCGATGCCTGCCACTTGGTCACAACAGGCCACTTCTCGGCGTTCGGCGGCATCGGCACGTCGTTGCGCGGCGAGAACGTTCCGATGCGGAAGAAAGGCCCCATGCCCTGCAGCAGCTTGCCCGCGTCGCCCTCACGGAACGGCGCCTTCAGCTGTGTGTCCTTGTTGAGGTCCTTCGACCCCATCATGAAGGCGATAAACAGCTTGGCGGCGTTCGGATGCGGCGCCTGGCCGCCGACGCCGACGAAGTTCGGGTAAGTGACGATGCCCGACGGCATGAGATCGTAGGCCGGCACGTTGACGTAGCCATCGGTGTCGTTACGGGTCAGATAGGCCATCGGCGCGAGCGTGATCGGCGGCGTCTTCTGGCCGGCCTTGCCCGATGCCTCAGCGATCTTGCCGCTGTTCGACTGGATCACGACGTCGTTGGCGAGGATACGGTGCAGGAACTCGTATCCGGCATTCTCGACGCCCTCGGACAGCTCGATCTTCTTGCCGGCGTAGGCTTCATAGGCCTTGTCCAGATCATCGGAGTGCTCGACAAAGGCGGCCAGCGCTGTCGTCGTCGTTGCCGATCCGATCGGCGCCTTCATCATGAAGCGCCCTTTCCACTTGGGCTCCGTGAGTTCCCAGATGTTCTTGATCGGCGGCGCTGTGTTCACTTCGCCGTTGTAGGTGATCGCGAAGGCTTCAATGTTCTGCGTCAGCAGCGGCTCGCGATACTTCTCATCGATACGATCCTTCAGATAGGCGGGAACGTAGTTGACGATGTTCTGGTTGGGCAGCAGGTCGTAGACCATCTGCTGGGTGCCACCGGAATAGACCACGTCGACGGCGTAGATGCCGGCCTGATGCTCGCTCAGCACCTTCTCGATGGTCTTCTCCGAGCCGAGCGGGAACACCTGCACCTTGATCTCGGGATAGGCCTTGGCGAAATCCTCGCCGGCGGCCGTCATCGTCGTTGCCGAGGAGTAGACGGTCAGCGCCCCTTCCTTCTTCGCAGCTGCCGTGATCTCGTCCCAGTTCTCCTCGGTCTGGTGGGCGCCAAGCTTGGACGCCTTCAGCCAGGCCTCGAACTCCGGCGAGCTCTGCGCCCAGGCGCCGCTGGCTGCGGCCGGCGCCAGGCCAATCCCCAGCAAGAGTGTCAGATGTCTTGCTTTCAAACGCATGCCAAATCTCCCTATTTTGGCGTTGAAATATCTGATGTCGCGCGAGCTCAGATCACGTCGATCCTGGCTCTGCGTGCGATTGCACGGGCGATGAAGTTGATCGAAATGACGAGGACGACGAGCAAGGTGGAGGCGACGCCCACCAGCTGCTCGAGCCCGCCGATCTGGTAGTTGTAGATCGCGCCGGCAAGCACGTTGGTCGATGGCGTCACCAGAAGGATGATCAGCGACAGTTCGCGCATGACGCTGACGAAGGCCAGCAACATGCCGGAGAACAATCCGCCGGCAATGATCGGCACGACGATGCGGATCATCCGCTTGACCCAGCCTATGCCCTGGACCTGTGCTGCCTCTTCCAGCGACTTGTCGAGCTGGAGCAGTGTCGAGATGCTGGTCCGTGTGATGATGGGCAACATCTTCACCGTACAGATCAGCACCAGCAAGGCGAAGGTGCCGTAGAGTGCCGGTATCGGGCCGATCGGCCGGGCAAACAGGCCGATGTAGATCGCACCGAAGGCGAGTGCGGGGAAGATGTAGGGCATGAAGGCGATCGTCTCGAGCGCCCGCGAACCGAAGGATCCCCTGGTGCGAACCACGACATAGCTGATCAGCGCGCCGAAGAACCCTGCCCCAAGTGCCGCAAAGAACGAAAGCTTGAGGCTGTTCCAGGTCGAGGCGATGATGTCTGCGTTGTCGACCAGCGACGGCTGGTTGATCGCCATGCCTTCGGAGTTGCCGCCGATCCAGTAGTAGAGCGTGAGGTTGGTCAGGTCGTAGTTGCCGACCTGCTTGATCAGCGACTGCAGCACCAGCAATCCGAGCGGGAAGACGACCGCGGCCAGGAGCAGGAACCCGATCAAAAGCAGGGCCGGCCAGCGCCACCAGCCGAGCGGTGTGGTGCGGGTTCGGAAGCCCTTGCCCGTCAAAGTCACGAAGCTCTTGCGCACACCGACCAGCCGTTGGTTGATGTAGATGAACAGGCCGGCGAGCAGGACCAGGACGAGCGCCAGAAGGAAGCCGTCGCCGATGTTGCGCATACCGATGGCGGCATAGATCTGCGTCGGCAGGACATAGAAGCGCACCGGCATGCCAAGAACCGCCGGCGTGCCGAACGACCCCACGACGCGAATGAAGGTCATCACGACGGCCGAGCCGATGGCCGGCAACAGCAGCGGCATCGTGATCATGAGCAACTGCTTGCGTCGCGACAGGCCAGCCATGGCTCCCGCCTCCTCAAGCTGGCTGTCGACATTGGCGATCGAAGTCGAAACGGTGAGGTAGGCGTAGACATAATAGTGCAGCGAAAGGCAGATCACGATTGGCACGGCGCCATAGGCAAGCCAGTCCGGCGGCTGCATGCCAGTCAGATAGGCGAACACGCCGGGCGAGCCGCCGATGCGCTCGTTCTTGAAAAAGATCAGCCAGCCCAACGCCATCACCCAGGACGGCAGCATGTACGGGATCATCACGATGGTATGGAGCGTGCCGCGGAAAGGAATGTCGGTGCGAACCACCAGCCACGCCAGGGTTCCGCCCAGCGCCAGGCAGACAACCGTGGCCGCAAATGCCGTAATCAGCGAATTCAGGAACGGCTTGAAAAACAGCGCCATGGACAACTTGCTGTTGAACACGCGCTCATAATGGAAAAATGTGAAGTCTCCAACTTTCGCGCCCGGCAGGTAGACCCGATCATACTGCTGGACCGTAAAGGTCTCACGGATCAGCTCCGCCAGCGGAACGACGATGAGAGCGACAAGGGCAAGCGTCAGCGCGAATCCGAGCCATTTCTCGACCGAAATCCTGGAAAACCAGAAGCGTAACGCGGCAAAGGCCGACATTGCCCGGCCAGCATCGCCCCGCGCAATTGTTTGCTGGTCGAGCATGATCCCCCCAATAGATGTACAGCGGCGACCGCTTAGCTTCCCCTTGTCGCCTTGGTGAAGAACAATGTACGCGATTGCAAAACCTGTCAATCAGAGTCAGAAGTAAAATGGCATCAACATCGATATTTTCTGCAAATCGGTCAAATTAGGCCGAATTCCTGCCGAAATAGGACAATTATCGAAACAATTTTGCGCAAAAGTGCACCCGCCGAGTGTACGCGATTGCAAAATACAAAAAGATCAAATCACACGATAGGCAGAGTCAGCCCTGATCAGACGGGGTCTTTGCGGTGCTGCGCTCGACCAGTTCCACCGGAATTGAGCACAGCAGCGGCGCTCCACTGGCATCGTCGCGCTCGATCGCCTCGAGAATGGCCTCGGCGATGGCGTTCTGCTTACGGCGGATCGTTGTCAGCTGGTAGGCGTGCCAGTTCGCCTGGGGGATGTCGTCAAAACCGATCACGCTGACGTCTTCGGGGACACGCCTGGACAGGGTGCGCGCCGCGTCGAGCATGCCGATGGCAAGCAGATCCGTGACGCAGAACACGCCGTCGATGCCGCCATTCTGAAGCAGCTCGAACCCGGCACGCTTGCCGGCATCGTAGCTGGGCTCATCCATGGCCCAGGGGATCGTCTTGATCCCTGCTTTTTGCATATGGGCGATGAACTCCGTGCGGCGACGGAACTGGCTCGACGTCTTGCGGGCGCTGACGACGGCCACCTGGGTGCAGCCGGCAGCGATCAGCCGGTCAGCGGCCAGGCGGGCGCCATGGGCGTCGTCGCTGACGATGTTGTCCACGTCGTCATGATGACTGCGGTCGACCAGCACCATCCTGACGTTGTTGCTCTTGCACTCCTCGATGATCGACTCGGGCGGCGTCCCCGACAGGATCACGACGGCACGAACACGGAATTCCAGTATAAGTTCAATAAGTTGGGAAATGTCGCCCGAGATGGCCGAGGCATTCAGCAGCAGGCATTGCAGGCCGCGCCGAAGAAGGGCACCGCTGAGCTGGTCCAGCTGATGCGACATATGCGGGCTGCTCATGTTGGCAACGACGATGCCAACCAGGTTGGAATGGCCGCCACTGAGCGTTTGCGCCAGCCGGTTGACCCGATAGCCGAGCGCTTCCGCCGCACGGATGACGCGCTGGCGCGTCTCCGCCGAGACGCTGGCCCCGTAGGTAAAGGTGCGTGACACGGCCGCGCGCGAAACCCCTGCCAGATCAGCCACATCCTGTGCGGTGACAAAAGCCTGGGACTCTCTGCGGCCGCCAGCGCCTGACGGCTTCCTTTTCATTGGGGCATCCATGAACAGACAGTACAACACCCTTAGGGATTGAGAATGGCTGCTGTCAATCTGGAGTGGGCCGTTGATGCCCTACGAGGACAAGGCATCGCCCTCCCTCGACAATGACCACACCTCGACAACGCCTGAAATGCTCCGAACACCATAAAATGTACGCGCGTACATTGCACGCGCGTACAATCCGTGCAAACTGCAGGAGGGTACGTATGGGCCGACAGCTCGATACGCGCATTGCAGCACAGCACAACGATCAGGCAGGCACCGCATCCGGCCGGAGCGCTCCGCCCTGCACGAACGTGGGCACCGGCTGCCCAGCGCCAGGGAGGGGATACGCAAGGCATGGGACTGGTTCGCCTGAAATCGTACTTCATCGACACCGTCATGCCCCGGTGGCTTGAGGCGGCGTTCGATGAAGGTGCGCAACAGTTCATCGAAGGGCTGGACCTTGACGGCACGCCGGACAAGTCCGGCATCGTGCGGGCTCGCACCGCGGCCCGACAGATCTATGTTTTTGCCCATGCACATTCCCTCGGCGTCGCACCTGACGGTGCCCTTGCCAAGGCCGAGGCGGCGTTCGCAAGCCTGAGGAAGATCGCCTGGTCTAACGACAGCCCGCGCGGTTATGCATCGGCGATCGACATCGCCTCGGCGACCGTCACCGATTCGCGGCGCGACCTCTACGACCATGCCTGCGTCTTGCTTGCACTGGCTGCCCTTTCCACGGCGACAGCCAAGGCTTGCTACCGCCATGCGATTGCCGAGGTCGTCGAGGTGCTCGACACCACGCTCGATGGTCGCTTCACCGGCTATGCCGAAGACGAACGCGGCACCCTGCCTCGTCGCCAGAACCCGCATATGCATCTGTTCGAAGCGTTTCTGGCTTTGTGGGAAGCGTTTCCGGATTGCCGGCATGCGGCGCGCGCAGGCGAACTATACCTGTTGTTTCAGGGGCGGTTCTTCGACGAAAGGTACGGCCTGCTGCGGGAGTATTTCGGCCCAGAATGGGAGGTCTCGACCGAATTCGACTCCGACCGCCTGTCCCCCGGCCACATGAGCGAATGGGTATGGCTGCTTGGACGCTATGAAAAGCTGTCGGGTCGCGACCTTTCCCGGGAAAAGCGGCTGCTGTTTGCCAATGCCCTGCGCGGCAAGGCCACCGGCTGGCCCTTCGTCATGGACGAAATCGATCCCGGCGGCACATTGCTGAGCGACAAGCGCCGGCTCTGGCCGCAGGTGGAATTCCTCAAGGCCAATCTCGCGATGGGCGATGCCAACCACGAGTTCGCCGAGCAGGTCGCCGGCGCACTGTTCGAAAGCTATCTGGCCGACACCCCGCCGGGCACATGGAGGGACTGCTTCGACCTCAATGGCCGCCCTACAGCGCGAACGATCCCAGGGAGCTCCCTCTATCACCTCTGGACCGCCGTCGCCGAGTTGCTGAATCGACCGGGCGCCACGTCCCGTGTCGCTGCCTTTGCGACACCCTGACCCGCTTGCCTTGAAATCGAAGTACCAGACAACGGCCCAAACAGGACCGCCAAAGCGTCAGGCGATGATGGAGGCCAATCATCACCTGACGCGGCTAAGTCACCTCAGAGCCGATGACGCGGTCAAACGTGGCCGGCGACAGCCTTCGGGCCGTAGGACGCTTCCATCTCGACCACGTCTGCGTCCGTAAGCTCGATGTCCAGTGATGCGATCGCATCGTCGAACTGGCGCAGCTTGGAGATGCCGACCAGCGGCGCGGAAATGCCGGGACGCGAAGCCACCCATGCGTAGGCGATCTGTGCCATCGGCTTGCCGTGCCGCTCGGCGACCTTGCGCACGGCGTCGATCACGGCATTGTCCTGATCGCGCGTGCGATCGTAGAGCGCCTGCGCCGTGGCATCGGTCTTCGCGCGGACGGTGGCCGCTTCATCGCCGGTGCGACGGCCGGCCAGCAGGCCGCGCGCCAGCGGGCTCCACGGAATGACGCCGACGCCTTCCGAACGGCAGAGCGGCAGCATCTCGCGCTCTTCCTCGCGGTAAATCAAATTGTAGTGCGGCTGCATCGACACGAACGGGGCCCAGCCGTGCTGGCGCTGCAGGCCAATGGCCTTCATGAACTGCCAGGCGTGCATCGACGACGCACCGAGATAACGGACCTTGCCGGCGCGGACGACGTCGTCGAGCGCATCCAGCGTTTCCTCGAGCGGCGTCTCATAGTCGAAGCGATGCAGCTGATAGAGGTCGATATAGTCGGTGCCCAGTCGCTTCAGGCTGGCATCGACCGCCTCGAATACATGCTTGCGCGACAGGCCACGGTCGTTCGGATCCGCGCTCATCGGATTGTAGAGCTTGGTCGCAAGCACCAGCTTGTGTCGGGGCACCAGCGGCTTGAGCACCTTGGCAACGACCTCCTCGCAGGCGCCGGCCGAATACATGTCGGCCATGTCGAAGAAATTGATGCCGTGCTCGACCGCCTTCGAGATGATCGGCGCCGACGCCTCTTCGTCGAGCACCCAAGGCGCCCATTTGGACGAACCGAACGACATGCAGCCCAGTGCGATCCGCGAGATTTTCAAGCCGGAACGGCCGAGATTGACATATTGCATTAGTACACCTTTCCAGCCGATCGCCCGGGTCTGATTTTTACGATTATTGCCATCTGAGATCTCTTTATGGCTACGAAATATCTGAGATCAATAGGTTTTCGGCAGATTCAAAAAAATCAGCGCATTCGCAAATTAGCATCTTGCGCAGCACGATCTCGGTGTTATCGTTCAGTGTATCAATTGGATAGTACACGTGTTCAGCATCGACGCGTCCAGTATCGACAAGTCCCTGCCCGTCCCCGTCGGGACGCAGCTTCATGGCCTGCTGAACTATGCACTGTCGTTCGGAGACCTGCCCCACGGCACTAAGCTGCAGTCGGTCCGCCAGTTGGCTTCCGATCTCGGCATCGCGCCGATGACGGTCGCGGCGGTCTACCAGCGCCTGCGCGATGCGGGCCTCATCGAGATGCGCCAGGGGCTCGGCGCCTTCGTTGCGCACAAGACCTACAACATCGTGGCCGACACGGCGCCGGCATCGGCCCTGCGCATCGACATCGAGGTGTTGCTTGGCAAAGCCGAGCGGCTCGGCGTGCCGACAGCGACGCTGGTGTCGATGCTCAACGCCCAGTCGCAACTGCGCAGGCCCAAGGCCGGCCTCAATGTCGTCTTCGTGGCGATGTTCGAGGGCCCCGGCTATGACTACATCGAGCAGATCCGGCCGGTGTTTGCTTCCGGCGATACGATTTCGCTTCTGACCATGGACGGGCTGCGCGCCGACGAAGCGTCGCGACAAGCCTGCCTCGACGCCGACCTGGTGCTGACCTTCCTCAACCGTGAGCTTGAGCTGCGCGAGATCGTGCCTGAGGCCAACATCCTGGCACTGCGCTTCATCCCGTCGGGCCAGACGCGGCAGGCGCTGGCGCTGCTCGACCCGCGCTCTCGCGTCGCAGCGATCGCCCAGCTGCAGGACTACATTGCCGTCATGCGGCCGAGCGTGCGCGAATACGCCCCGCACGTCTCCGAGATCAAGGTGACCTGGTCTGCCGCCCCCGATGTCCGCGAGATCATCGCCGGCTCGGATGCAGTCATCTACGCAACCGGTGCCGACCATGTCGCCGAACTCGTGCGGCCCGGCATCCCGTGTTTCGAATATCGTCATGCGCCCGATCCCGCGTCGGTCGAGAACCTGCTCGTTCCGTATCTGAGCGAGCTGAGACAGGCAAAAGTTGCCGGCAACGACGGCTCGGCCGAGCCCTCCGGCAAGTGAGCAAAATCCAAACGCAAAACAACAAGGTTGGGGAATGAGAACTTTTCTGTCGACTGTCAGCGCCATAGGCCTGACGATAGCTGCACTTTCAATCGGTGCCGGCTCGGCCTTCGCTGCCGGCACACTGGTGGTGGGAACCGACGTTGACGCCGGCACGCTCGATCCGCGACTGGCTCGCGACTCGACAGCCTATCGCGCTGCCGATCTCGTCTATGCCGGCCTGGTCCACATCACGCCCAAGCTGGAGCCGGTTCCCGACCTGGCTGAAAGCTGGGAGACGCCCGATCCGCAGACCTTCATCTTCAAGCTGCGCCCTGATCTCAAGTTCTCCGACGGCTCGCCGCTGACCGCCGACGATGTGGTGTTCACCTACACGACCTTGCTGAAGCCCGACTTCAGCTCGCCGATCCGCGCACTATTCACCCCGGTCAAGGCGGTTACCGCTGTCGACGCCCAGACGGTCAAGTTCGAGCTGTCGGCCCCCTATGCGCCGCTGCTGACCTATCTCGACGTCGGCATCGTCTCGAAGAAAGCTGCCGAAAGCGGCCAGGACATCTCGACCAAGCCCGTTGGCGCCGGTCCGATGAAGCTGACAAGCTGGAACCGCGGCAGTGAGATCGTGCTCGAGGCCAATGCCAACTACTGGCGTGGCGCGCCGACGGTCGACAAGGTGACGCTGAAGATCATCGGCGACAACTCGGCCCGCGCACAGGCTTTCGAGGCCGGCGATCTCGATGTGATCCAGTCGCCGCTGTCGCCACAGGACATCACCCGCCTGGCCGGTGACGACCGCTTCGGCAACATCAAGATGGCAGGACTGGGCGTCACCTACCTCAACTTCAACACCAAGGACCCGCTGCTGGCCGAGCCGAAGATGAGGCAGGCACTGTCAATGCTGGTCGACCAGCAGACGATCGTCAACGACATCTACCAAGGCGTCGACCAGGTTGCCTCGTCGCTGATCCTGCCGGCGTCATGGGCCTACTCGGCCGAGATCAAGCAACCGACCTTCAATGTCGAAGGCGCGGTCAAGCTGCTCAACGAACTCGGCTGGAAAGACAGCAATGGCGACGGCATCCTGGACAAGGACGGCAAGCCGTTGACGGTGACCCTGGCCACGCACAGTGAAGACCCCAATCGCGTCCAGACGCTCGAGTTCATGCAGGCGGTGTTCCAGCAGGCCGGCGTCGAAGCCAAGGCGCAGATCTCCGACTGGCCCAGCTTCTCGACCAACTACGTACAGCAGGGCAAGCACCAGATCGCCCTGCTCGGCTGGCTGAACATCGTCGATCCTGATCGGCTGATGTATGCCCAGTTCACCACTGGCGGGCCGACCAACTGGGGCGGCTATTCCAACCCCGAGGTGGACACGCTCCTGAACGCCGGGCGTTCGACGCTGGACCAGGCCAAGCGCATCGAAGCCTACCAGAAGGCGGCGACGATCCTGGCCAAGGACCTGCCCTACTTCGTGGTCTCCGATCAGGGCTACCAGATGTTCTACCAGAAGAAGATGCCGACCGAGGTACAGGCAACGCCGCGTGGCTATCTGCGCGGACTGATCGGCCTTGCCGACTGAGCCCGATCGCCGGCCAGCGCGTCTGCGCTGGCCGGCGATCGACCGCAGCGAAGGGCAACGCCGCGAATCCGTGCTGCAAATGGCGGCGACGGACTTTTGCCCGGACTGACTGCCAGTCCGATCAAGCGGGCTTGCCGGTCTCTGGCTGGCCACAACCGGACAGCCACGACCATTGACGTCTGACCGGAACAACGCCTTTCCGGCGCCGGACAAAAGGACCGACACCATGATTGCCTACATCATACGCCGGCTGCTGCTGTTGATACCGCTTGCCATCGGCATGGTGGTGGTGACCTTCGCCCTGTTGCTCATCATCCCCGGCGATCCTGCCTCGGTTCTGCTTGGACAGGAAGCAACGCCGGAAGCCATTGCCACGCTGCGCGCCAATCTCGGCCTCGACGACCCGTGGTACATTAGGCTGTGGTACTATTTCGCGGCGCTTGCGCATGGCGACATGGGCCAGTCCATCTTCCAGAACGAGGCCGTGTCCACGATCATCGCCGGCCGGCTGGCGGCGACGATCGAGCTGGCTGTGGTCTCCCTGCTGCTGGCGACAATCATCGGGCTGGTGCTCGGTGTCATCTCCGCGATCTGGCAGGGTTCGATCATCGACACGGCGACGATGCTGCTCGCCCAGCTCGGCGTTTCGATGCCGGTCTACTGGCTCGGCCTGCTGCTGATGCTGCTGTTTGCCGTCAATCTCGGCTGGCTGCCGGCCATCGGCCGTGGCGAACCGTTGCTCGACGCTCTCGCTGCCGCCTTCTCGGGCAGGCCGGAGGTGCTCGTCAAATCGCTGTCGCACATTGCGCTGCCGGCATTTGCGCTTGCGGTCAATTCCGCAGCGATCATTTCGCGGCTCGTCAGGACATCGATGCTCGAAATCCTGCGCGAGGACTTCATCCGCACCGCCTATGCCAAGGGGCTTCGGCGGCCGCGCGTCATCGTCCGGCACGCCCTGCGCAACGCCCTGTTGCCGGTCCTCAGCGTCATCGGGCTGCGCTTCGGCGCCCTGCTCGGCGGCGCCGTGCTGACGGAAACGATCTTTGCCTGGCCGGGACTCGGCCAGCTGACCATTTCGGCGATCTCGCAACGCGATCTCCCGCTCATCCAGGGCATCGTGCTGACCTTCGCCATCATCTTCGCGCTGGTCAATCTGGTCGTCGACCTCCTTTACGCCGCGGTCGATCCGCGCATTCGCCTGGGTTGATCCGATGAAGCTGCCAAAGGCCCTTAGCAACACGTCCCTGGTGGTCGGCGCGGCCATCACCGTGACGATCATCCTGCTTGCGATCTTCGCCCCTGCTGTCGCCACCCATGGCGTCGAGCAGATGGACATGCGCAACCGCTTTGCCGGACCGTCAATCCAGCACCTGCTGGGAACCGACAATTTCGGCCGCGACCTCTGGTCTCGCCTGGTCTGGGGCGCCCGCGTCTCGCTGACCATCGCCATCATCGCCGTAACATGCTCTGCCATCCTCGGCACGATCGTCGGGCTTGTGGCCGGTTATTTCGGCGGCTGGGTCGACCTTGTGCTGATGCGCATCACAGACATCTTCCTCGGCGTCCCGGCGATCGTGCTGGCGCTCGCCATCGTCGCAATTCTCGGGCCGGGCGTCGTCAACGTCGCGCTCGCGCTGATCGTGGTTGCGTGGACCGAATATGCACGCGTCGTTCGCGCCACCACGCTTGTCCTGCGCGAGCAGAATTATGTTCAGGCGGCGCGCGCACTCGGCGCACGGCCAAGCCGCATCCTGTTCAAGGAAATCCTTCCAAACGCGTTTGGCCCCATCATCGTGCTGGCATCGCTGGGGCTCGGAACCGCGATCATCGCCGAATCCGCGCTCAGCTTCCTCGGCTTCGGCCTCCCGCCCCCCACACCGACCTGGGGCTGGACGCTTGCCTACGGCACCAAGTTCATCCGCGACGAGCCATGGCTCTCTATCATTTCGGGCGCGACCATCATGGTCACCGTGCTCGGCTTCAACCTCCTCGGCGATGGTCTCAGGGATGTCCTTGATCCTCGCCAACTCTCCCGCGGCGGCAAATCCTGAAGTCCCGACCGCAGCAAAAACCAAGGAAAGTGCTTATGGCTAACAAGATCAACACCGTGGTGCACAAGTTCACCACCCACGCCGACGGCTCCGACGCAGCGCTCTACATGCAGGAGCTGGTCGGCGAGCAGGACGGCCCCACCGTCGGCCTGTCGGCGTCCATTCACGGCAACGAAAACGCCGGCTCGCAGGCAATACTGGAATTGTTCAGGATCCTCGTCGACACGCCGCTGAAGGGCAGGATCCTCATGTTGCCCGTTGCCAATGCCCGCGCCATGGCTCTCAACCGTCGCTTCACGCCGCTGGACGAGCTCAACCTCAACCGCGAATTTCCCGGCAACGCGCGCGGCACCTACACGCAGCAGCTGGCCAAGGCCATCAGCGAGCATTTCCTTGAGAAGATCGACCTTCACATCGACCTTCATTCCGGCACCGACCGGCCGACCGTCGACTACATCTACATTCTCAATGACGAGGCCCTGTCGCGCTCGTTCGGCTCCAAGGTCCTCTATCGCCCGACCGAGTCCAAGGAAGGCACGTCCTTCGACGGCACGACCAAGGCCGTGACCATCGACCAGCGCGGCATTTCTTCTGTCGTCGTCGAGCTCGGCGGCGGCATCGTCGACCAGACCCCGTATGTGAAGCGCACCGTCGACGGCGTGCTGAACATGCTGCGCCACAAGGGTGTCATCCCGGGCGACGTCAGGCCTGCGCCCAAGCAGATTGTCGTCAACGAGATCGCCGGCATCCGCCCCACCCAGGCGGGATGGCTCGAGCCCCTGTCGCCGGCACTCGGCGAAACGATCAAGAAGGGCGAGCTGCTCGGCCGCGTCGTCAGCCCCTACACGTTCCAGACGCTGGAAGAGATCCCGTCGCCTTACGACAACGGCGTCATGATCCTCTCGCACCTGTCGCGCAATCTGGTCGAGTCCGGCGATTACGGCTTCATGGTCGGCAATCTGGAAGGCGCGACCGACTGACCGGCGAAGACCTCGAAAGCGGGGAGCGCCATCGGGCCCTCCCCGCTTCACCAGCAAGGAACGGAGCAAGATGAGCCACACGTCCGCCATCAGTCCCCAGCCAGCAGCCACGGTGCCGGCGCGCCCGGTGCTTACCGTGCGCGACCTCGAGATCAGCATTCGAACCAGCCAAGGCTCGTTTGCTGTTGTCTCCGACATGGCGCTGTCGGTCGCGCCGGGTGAGACGGTCTGCATCGTGGGAGAGTCCGGCTGCGGCAAGTCGATGACGGCGCTGTCATTGCTGCGTCTGCTTCCGGAAGCGGCACGCGTGACCGGCGGCAGCATCGTGATCGACGGGGCGGACCTGCTCGCGCTCGATCGACGAACCGTCGAGGACTATCGCGGCGAAAAGATCGCGATGATTTTCCAGGAGCCGTTGACGGCGCTCAATCCTGTGCTGACTGTCGGCGAGCAGATTGCCGAAGCGGTTCGCCAGCACCGCAATCTCGGACGGCGCGCGGCTTTCGAGCGCGCCATCGAAGCGCTCCGCCTCGTGCAGATGCCCGATCCGGAACGCCGTGCCCGTCAGTATCCGCACGAATTGTCCGGCGGCATGCGCCAGCGCGCCATGATTGCACTTGCGCTGGTCTGCGAGCCACGCATTCTCGTGGCTGACGAGCCGACCACGGCCCTCGACGTGACCATCCAGGCCCAGATCCTGGGGCTCATCTCGGACCTTCAGAAGCGGCTGGGCACGGCTCTGGTGATGATCACCCATGATCTCGGCGTCGTTGCCGAAGTCGCCGATCGCGTCGTCGTCATGTATGCCGGCCGCCGGATCGAGGAGGCGTCGGCCACCGACCTCTTCGACAACCCCATGCATCCCTACACGCTCGGCCTACTTGGCGCCATTCCGCGGTCGCACGCCGGCGCTGCCGTCGGCGATCGCCTTGTCGACATAACAGGCACCGTGCCGCCGCTCTGGGATCTGCCTTCCGGCTGCGCCTTCTCTCCACGATGCCCCAAGGCCACAGAGCGCTGTCATAAGCAGCGGCCGGAATTCGAAGAAAAGCAGCCAGGCCACTTTGCCGCCTGCTGGGAGGTCGCTCATGCCAATGGCTGAAACATCCGCACCGCTGCTGGCAGTCAGTGATCTGAAGGTGCATTTCCCCATCCGTGGCGGTGTGTTCAGCCGCGTCGTCGGCGCTGTCCGCGCGGTCGATGGCGTCAGTTTTTCACTTCGCCGTGGCGAGACGCTGAGCCTTGTCGGCGAGTCAGGCTGCGGCAAGTCCACCACCGGCCTTGCCTTGATGGGGCTGCAAAAGTCAACCGGCGGCAAGGTCGAATTCGATGGCCAGACGGTCAGCGATTTCCGCGGCGCGGCGCTGAAATCCTACCGCAAGCGGGTACAGATCATCTTCCAGGACCCGTTCTCGTCGCTCAATCCACGCCATCGCGTGCGCGACATCATCCGCGCACCGCTCGACATCCACCAGGTCGGAACGCCATCGGAGCGTGCAGCCCGGGTTGTCGAACTCATGGAACGGGTTGGCCTGCGTCCCGATCAGGCCGGCAACTTCGCGCATCAGTTCTCCGGTGGTCAGCGCCAGCGCATCGGCATCGCCCGTGCACTTGCTCTCAACCCCGACGTCATCGTCTGTGACGAGCCGGTTTCGGCGCTCGACGTGTCGGTCCAGGCGCAGATCCTCAACCTGTTGTCCGATCTGCAACGCGACCTCGGCATCTCCTTCCTGTTCATCTCCCACGATCTCGGCGTCGTCGAATACCTCTCCCATCGCGTCGCGGTGATGTATCTCGGCAAGATCGTCGAGATCGCCGACAAGGCCGCGATCTTTGCCAATCCGACGCACCCCTACACCGAGCTTCTCATTCGCTCGGCACCGTCGCTCGACCCGCGCAAGCGCCATCAGTTCAAGGCGTCGAACGACGACATTCCCAGTGCCACCAACAAACCTTCCGGCTGCGCCTTCCATACGCGCTGCCCGCTGGCATCGGAGGTTTGCCGCACGACCGAACCACAGCTCGGCATGCGCGATGACGGTCGCATGCTGGCTTGCCACCACCGCTGATCCAAACTGCCGGAACGATATCCATGACCCAGACCTATCTCTTCACCGGCGGCAAGGTTCTCGACGCCGTCGACGGCAAACTTCTCGACGGACTTGCGGTGCTGGTGGGCGGCGGCAATATCCTTGAGGTCGCGCCCTCAATCGCCGCCCCTTCCGACGCGCAGGAGATAGAACTCGGCGGCCGCACGCTGATGCCGGGAATGATCGACTGCCACATGCATGTCGTGGCGGAATCTCTTGATCTCTGGTCAAACGCCATCGCGCCGTCATCGCTCGCGGCATTGCGTTCGGCACGGGTGATGACCGAAACACTCATGCGCGGGTTCACCACGATCCGCGATCTCGGCGGCGCCGATCACGGACTGGTGCGCGCCGTGGAAGAAGGATTGATCGACGGGCCGCGGCTTGTCATCTGCGGCAAGGGGCTGTCGACGACAGGCGGCCATTGCGACCTGCGCCAACGCACCGACGACCGTCCCGGCATCATGTCCGACCGCCTGGGCTCGATGGGCATCATCGTCGACGGCGTGGACGATGTGCGCCGCGTCTCAAGGGAGATGATCAAGAGCGGCGCCCGCTTCATCAAGGTTATGGCCAATGGCGGGGTTTCCTCACCCAACGACCCGATCCACTCGCTGCAGTTCTCGCGTGCCGAACTGGAGGCAATCGTCGAAGAAGCCGACAATGCCGGGCTCTACGTATCGGCCCATGTCTACACCGACGCCGCCATCCGCCGCGTCGTCGAGCTCGGCGTCCATTCGCTCGAGCACTGCAACCTGATCACCGCGGATACCGCCCGACTGGCTGCCGAAAAAGGCTGCATCGCCGTGCCCACGCTGGTTGCCTATGACGCGCTCGCCCTCGATGGCGAAGAGTTGGGCCTGGGTGCCGACGAATTCGCCAAGATCGAGATCGTGCGCCAAGGCGGGCTGCGTTCGCTCGAAATCATGCGCGATGCAGGACTGCCGATGGCCTTCGGTTCCGACCTGCTCGGCCAGTTGCGCAAGTATCACTGCATGGAGTTCGAGCTTCTCGCCAAGGTTCTCTCGCCTGCGGAGATCATCCGTTCGGCGACCGTCGTCGGTGCGGAATTGTGCCGCCTGACCGGCAAGGCCGGCGTGATCGCTCCAGGCTCTTATGCCGACCTGCTTGTCATCGATGGCGACCCGCTGGCCGATATCGGGCTGCTCCAGGGCGACGGCGCGCATATGAGCGCCATCATGGCCAACGGACGCCTGGTCAAGAACCGGCTCTGATCGAGCTGCCACCGCTGCGAGCCCGCAGGGCTTCGGATTTGTGAGGAATGTGATGCTGTTGGGACATGAACTTGCCGCGATTACCGCCGGGGTCGACCGGCTGTACAGGACAACGCCGCGCGGCGACGGTTTCCTGAACAAGGAAGGCCTCATTCCTGTCGCCGTGGCAAACGTCGAGCCCTTGTCGTTGCGCAGCTACGCAGAGGCTGCCCAGGCACTCCATGACCTCGCCCTTCGCCTGCCCGGTGAAGCTGAAAGCGAACTGCGCCGGGCCTACCTCGCGGAGATGATCGACTCGCTGTTGGCGCTGGTGACCACCTTTGAGGAGAAGGAGATTTCCTTCGCCGAACGCCTGCGGCGCCAGCTTCGCGTCGACACGCAGATGGTGCCGCAGTCGGTGCTCGACGGCTACGTTCGAACGATCCGGGAAAAGCTGGACGAACTTGGTTACGTCGGCTCGTCGCTGGCGGAAGATCTGGGGCGCTGGGAAGAAGACAACAGGGTTTCTCCCGACGGCGTCCTGCAGGTCTTGCGCGGCTATGGCGAAGAGGCGCGCAGCCGAACCAGCGCCCTGATGTATGACATGCAGCAGGAATGGCTCGAACCGGTCGCGGTCCAATCAGTCCCGTTCTCGGCCTATTGCGACTACCCGGCGCGTCGGCTGCTGCTCAACCTGGACTTTCCATACACGCGATACGCCCTCAAGCATCTGGCCTGCCACGAAGCCTTCCCCGGACACCTCGTCCATCTTGCCCTGCGCCAGCGATACGTCGCCGAAGGGCGGATGCCGCTCGACGGCGCCCAGGTGGTGACCAGTTCGGCCAGCAGCGCCCTGTTCGAGGGCATTGCCGACAATGGCCTGTTTTTCCTCGACTGGGTCGACACGCCTGATGACGAGCTGGCCGTAACGCTGCAACGACTGCGAAGCGCCCTGCGCTGCAATGCTGCCTGGATGCTGCACCACATGAACAAGACGCTCGACGAGATCGTGCCTGTCATTGCGGAGGCCGGGTTCCAGACCGAGGCCACCGTCCGAGGGCGGCTCTCCTTCCTCAACCACGGCCTGCGGGCGCCGTTCGTCTACGCCTATTGGTGCGGCGAAACCGCAGTGTATGACGTCTGGAAGCCAGTTGAGCGCGAGCGCCGTCCCGAATTCTGGCACTACCTCTACGCCAACATGCACACGCCGGAAACGCTACGCACGTTCTGGAAGAGCTGAACGGCAGGCAGCCAGCTCTGCCTACCGGCTAGCCAAAAGAACCTTGCGCTAAGCCAGACCGAGCCGACTTTTCCGCCTGGCTGCCCAGGCCGTGATTAGCTGGTCTGCGGTGAGTCCCATGAAGGCCACGCAGAGGCCGAGCACAAGGCCCTTGCCGGCATCATTGAAGGTCAGCGCCCGGAAAATTTCCTGGCCGATGTCCTTGGTGCCGATGAAGGCCGCGATGATGACCATGAACAGAGCGAACATGATCGTCTGGTTGATGCCGAGCATGATCTCCGGGAAGGCGAGCGGCATGCGGATGTTCCACAGCAGTTGGCGCCGGGTGCAGCCCGACGTGATGCCGGCTTCGACGATCTCCTCGGGCACGTTGCGCAGGCCGAAGATGGTGTAACGCACAATCGGGATCATCGCGTAGATGATGATCGCCGAGATCGCGGCGACGTCGCCGACCTTGAACAGCATGATCACAGGGATCAGGTAGATGAAGGACGGGAAGGTCTGGAAGGTGTCGCACAAAAGCTTGGCAATGCCGGTGCGGCGCTCGCTGTGCGACGCCCAGATGCCGATCGGCAGGCCGATCAGGATGCAGATCAGCACGGCGACCGTCACCATGTAGGCTGTTATCAGCGACCGCTCCCAGTAGCCGGCGAAGGCGATGAACAGAACGAAGCCTGCGACGACGAGCGCCAGGCGCAGCCCCCCCAGCGACCAGCCGGTAGCCGCGACCAGGGCGACCATCGCCGTCCAGGGAATGCTCTGGAACAGGTCGCGCACGGGGATCAATACATAGAGCAGCATGGCGTTGCGCAGATATTGCAGCGGGTCGTAGAGCGTGACCGTGACCCAGTCGACCAGCGCGTCCCAGAAGGGTGCTGTGCTGAGAGCGAGGTTTGACGGCCAGGCCTGTGCATAGGGCGTCAGCTGCGCCAGCACGAGCGAACCGACAACGACCAGCGCCGTGGCGCTGAGAAATGGAAAGCGTTGCAGGAAGGTGGTGTCAGGCGCCACATGCGAGGGTTGTTTGTAGGCGGCCGCACGGCTCAGCTGGTCGAGCGTGATTGCCATCAGGACGATCGCCACGCCGCTTTCCAGCGCCTGCCCTATCTTCAATGCCTGCAGCCTGAACAGGAGATCGTGGCCAAGGCCGCGCGCACCGACGAAGGAGGCGATGACCACCATGGCAAGGCACTGCATGATGACCTGGTTGACGCCGACCAGCAGCGACTGGCGGGCTGACGGTATCTCGACCAGCCACAAGGTCTGGAAGCGGGTGCAGCCGGCCATCTTGCCCGCCTCACGCACCTCTTCGGCGACGCCTTTCAGCCCAAGGATGGTAAGCCGGGCCATAGGCGGGATTGCGAAGATGACGGTGGCGATCGCACCGGCCTTGTGGCCGACGCCGATGAACACGGCGATGGGGATCAGGTAGGAAAAATGCGGCAACGACTGCAGCACGTTGAGCAGCGGCACGATGAGCGCTTCGAACCACTGTTTCTTCACTGCGAGAATGCCGATGCCGAAACCGATGAGACCGGCTATGGGGGCCGCGACCAGCACCACCGACAAGGTGATCATCGACAGCTCCCACTTGCCGAAGATCGCCATATAAGCGACGCAGATCGCCGCCAGTGCGCCAAGCCGCCAGTCCCTGAGGTAGCAGCCCAACACGCCGGCCAAGCCTGAGATCATGACCCATGGCAAGGCCGCGACGCCGATCTTCGGAAAGCCCGAGACGAAGATGCCTTCGACGAAGGCCAGCGGCCAGGTGATCAGTTCGGCTACGCCGCGCGTCAGGTCCCTGAACGAGAACAGCCCAAAGATGGCGTCGTCGCGGAGATGCCCGATCAGCGTATTGGCCCAGTCGACAAAGGGGATCGTCCAGTCTTTGGGCACCTGCACAGCCCAACCAGGCAGCAGCGAGGCGACCAGCAGCAGCACGACGAAGGGCAGAACCACGAGCAGCGGCTTGGTTAGAGTGGCCAACGGCTTGCGCGGCTCGACCTCCACCGGTCGGGACAAAGCCGCCGCGCTCATGCGCACTGCTCCTTGCCGTAGAGAGCGTCGATCAGGCTGTCCCGGCTGAGCGAACCTACCAGCGCACCTTCATCGTCGATGACGTCGACCGGGCGCTCGGAGCACAGCACCTGGCGGGCGACGTCGGCCAGAAGCGCCTGGGCTTGAACTGCCGCCCCATCGGGCGTGCGGGACGACGCAGGTGCCATGACCGACCGCACCGACAACAGGCGGTCGTGGGGAACGTTGCGCGTGAATTCGGCGACGTAAGGCGTGGCCGGGCAGGTGACCAGCTCTTCCGCGGTGCCAAGCTGTTCGACGACACCATCCTTCATGATGGCGATGCGGTCGGCGACGCGGATCGCCTCGTCGAAATCATGGGTGATGAAGACGATGGTCTTGTTGAGCACCTTCTGCAGGCGCAGGAACTCGTCCTGCATCTCGCGGCGGATGAGCGGGTCGAGCGCCGAGAACGGCTCGTCGAGGAACCAGACGTCGGGGCCGACGGCAAGCGAGCGGGCGATGCCGACACGCTGCTGCTGGCCGCCGGATAGTTCGCGCGGATAGTAGCCCTCGCGACCCTTCAGCCCGACCAGCTCGATGACCTCGCGGGCGCGGGCCTCGCGCTTCTGCCGGTCGGTGCCGCGGACCTGCAGGGGAAAGGCGACATTGTCGAGCACGGTGCGATGCGGCAGCAGGGCGAAATGCTGGAAGACCATACCCATCTTGTGGCGCCTGAGGTCAATCAACTCACGCTCGGACGCGGCCAGGATGTCCTGGCCTTCGAACATGACTTCGCCTGAAGTTGGCTCGATCAGGCGGGCAAGGCAGCGCAGCAGCGTCGACTTACCGGAGCCCGAAAGGCCCATGACGACAAGAATCTCGCCAGGCATCACCTCGAATGAGACGTCGCGGACTGCAGGGATGTAACCTTCGCCGCGGATGGTTTCCACCGACGGCGTGCCAGCCTGGCGGCGCAGGAACCCGGCGGGGTCGGAGCCATAGAGCTTCCACAGGTTGCGGCATGCGATTTTCGCTTCGGACATGTCGGTGCTGCCTCTCGCCAGGGGCCGATGGGTATGCGCGGCAAGGTGGCGCCCGCATTTGCGCGGGCGTCACGACGCCATGACAGAACGGATGGATGCGGGATCAGCTGGCCGAACCCAGCCAGGCCTTCCAGCGTGCCTCGTTGTCGGCCAGCCATTTGTCGGCCGCCGCCTCGGGCTCCATGTTGTCGATGTCGGCGAGCTTCGCCTGCACGGCGATGTCCATGTTGGAGAAGTTGATCTTCTGCAGGATGGCGTAGGCCTTGGGCCACTTGGTCGGGAATTCCTTCCAGGCGGCGATCTTCAGGTAGCCGTCCTTCGGGTTGCCGCAATCGTAGCTCAGCTCCTTGTTGGAACCCCAGGACGGATCGTCCTTGCACTTGGGATCATAGGCCGGGAACTCGACGAACTTGCCGTCGTAGAGCGCTTCGACGAAGTTCGGCGTCCAGTTGAACAGGACGATCGGCTCCTTGCGCTTGACCGCCGAGTCGAGTTCAGCCCACAGCGCCGCCGACGACCCTGCATTGACGACCTCGAAGTTCATGCCGAGTGCCTCGACACGTTCGGCGTCATGCTTGAGCCAGTCGACGGGGCCACCGAGGAACCGGCCCTTGGGCGCGGTTTCGGCGGTCGCGAACTTGTCGGCACAGGCGTTCAGCGCCTCCCATGCTGGCAGGCCGGGGCACACTTCCTCGACATAGGTCGGGTACCACCATTCCTCGCGCGTCTTGGCGTCATGGGTGGCGGCATCGATGACGCAGCCTTCCTTGACGACCTTCTGGAACGCGACGCCGAAGGCGCCTTCCCAGACTTCGTGCACGAGGCTGACATCGCCTTCGCAGAGCGCGGTGTAGACGACCTGGCTGTCGGCGGAGACGTATTCGACCTTGGCGCCACCCTTCTCGAGCAGCTTGCCGACGATATGGGCACCGACGATCTGGCTCGACCAGTTGTGGGTCGGGATCTTGATGACGTCGGTGGAATCCTGGGCGAATGCTGTGCCTGCCGCAAAAGCCATCATCGTGGCCATAGTTGCGGACTTGGTGAAATTCGTCATTGAACCTCCCGTTCCTGTGTGTTGCGATTGTTCCCATGGAAGGCGGGGTGCTGGCCTCTTCGTGCCGGGTCGTTTCCGCTCCATTCCCGCAAGATAGCGGCGAGAAGTGAACCGGTGTCGCCCGGGGTGTAAAAGTCGTGAGCCGACTTGTGAAATAATGTTAATAAAGAGCCGGGTCAGGTCATGCGACGAAGCCCCCGGACCATTTTTCCAGCCGAGGGCTAGGACCAGCGCGGAAGCGCCATCATCTTCGCATTTTTATATTCGAGATTGCCGGACAGTCCTTGGCTTGCAACCGCACGCTTCGATACAAGAAGCTGGTCTCGGCCATCTACAGGCATGTCTTCTTGGTGATCGCTCTATGAACCCCAACATTCTCGTTGTTGATGACGACCCGGACATCCGCAACGTGATCGGCATTGCGCTGGAAAGAGCGGGCATGCACGTCCAGCAGGCCGCCAATGGGCGCCTGGCCCTGGAGCAGTTACAACGACACCACGCCGACCTGGTGGTGCTCGATATTGGAATGCCTGTCATGGGAGGCATCGAATGCTGCAAGGCCATCCGCGCAAACTCACATGTTCCAATCGTCTTCCTGACAGCGCATGACGACGAAGTCGACCGGATCGTCGGATTCGAGCTTGGGGCGGACGACTATGTCAGCAAGCCGTTTTCGCCGCGAGAATTGCTGCTGCGGATCAAGGCCATACTGGCAAGAGGCAAGCAGGCAGGCGGCATCGTGAGGCACGGCGACCTAAGCCTCGATAGCGGACGCCACATCTGCTCTCTTGCCGGCAAGGATCTGCCGCTGACGGCAACGGAGTTTTCGGTTCTGGAAATCCTGTCGGCGCAACCCGGGATCGTCGTCGGCCGTGGAACCATGATCGACAAGGCCTATGGCGGGAACAACACCTTGTCAGGACGCACGGTGGACAGCCATGTGCGCAACATCCGCGCCAAGGCCGAGCTCCTTGGTTATTCCGATGTGATCGAGACCGTAAGAGGCGTGGGCCTGCGGCTTGGCAATTGCGTTGCCGGGCCCGGCGCAGCGTGAGCAGGATAGCACGCAAATGGCGGCCATCCATGCCACAGGTCGTGTCGATCGTCTGTGCAAGCCTGCTTGCGGTGCCGATCGCGACGACGCTGGCGTTGCAGATCGGAACAAACCGGCTGGTCAATGAGACGGAGGCGTCGCTCATCAAGCAAGCGGCCATCTATGCCGGCGCCTATGTCGTCGCTTTCGAGGCCGCTTCGCCTGAAGGCGAAGCGCTCATACCAGGATACTATCTGCCGCCGCCCAAGCGCATATTCTGGAGCGCCAGGTCACGAACCTTTCAACCGCTCCTGAACCTTCGTCAGGATGTGGTCGAGCCTGTCCGTCCAGATGCCGTGCCCACCACGGAGCAACTCGACCCGCGATATCTCAGGATTGCGCAGGAGCTGGGTGCCTTGGCCGACAACGCCAGCCGGACGACGCTTTCGACGGTCGTTTTCCTGGACCATCAAGGCATTGACATGCTCGCGCCCGCGCCTGCGAGCTTTGCCACGGTGCCGGAAGTTCGACAGGCGCTGCAAGGCGATGTCGGCGCTGCCCTGCGCTGGCGGAGCGACGCGGGCTCGCGGTTTCGCCTGGCTGTGCTTGGCGGCGGGACAGGCTTCAGGGTGATGGTTGCCTATCCCGTCATCAGCCACAACAGGGTCATCGGCGCGGTCTATTTGTCCAGGACCGCTCCCAGGTTGTCGGAGTATTTCGCCGGAGAGCGCATCGCCTTGATTGTCCTGGCGGCCGTGACGCTGTTGAGCGCCGCTGTCGTCGGAACGTTGCTGGTGCGGACGATGCTCCGGCCGATCCGCGCCCTGCGCGACCAGTCAAGAATGGTCGCCGATGGCGGCCATTCCGAGCTTGCTCCGCTCGGCCACTACGGCATGCGGGAGATTGCCGAACTTGGCGAGGCTGTCATCACCATGGCTGGCACGCTGTCGCGGCGCAGCAAAGAAATCGGCATCTACACCAACCACGTCACCCACGAGCTGAAATCACCGGTGACCTCGATCATGGGTGCTGCCGAGTTGCTCGAGGACGGCCACCTGTCCGATGAAGCACAACAAAGCCTCGTAAGCAGCATCAAGACCCAGGGGCAGCGGATGGATCTGCTGCTCCACCAGCTCCGCGACATGACGAGGACTCGCGAAAGCGCGCGCGGCGAGCCCGGCCGGGCGAAGGACATGTTGCCAGAGATTGCCGGGCTCGACATCAACCTGGCTCCCCCGGATGCCATCCTGCCGCTGTCGGTTGCGCATGGACAGACAATACTGGCGCACATGGCGGGGAATGCCCGCCATCATGGGGCGACCAGGCTCGAGCTGAATTGGGATGGCCGGGCACTTCGACTTTCAGACAATGGCGAGGGATTTGCCGACATCGATCTTGGCCGGTTGACTGAACCGTTCTTCACCACGCGCCGGGAAGACGGCGGGACGGGCCTTGGCCTGGCCATCGTGGTGGCCATCCTGGACCTTTATGGCGCGCGGCTGACGCCGGTTTCTGCTCCGGGCGGTGCCGTTTTCGAGATCGCGTTCGGCTAGCTCCCGTCGGAGGCTCTGCACAGTATCTGCACGCGGGTTGCACCACTTGGACGGCGAAAGCGCCTCATCCACAAACTAGACATTTGAGGGCAAGCGGGCCTTCAGGCCCCGATCCACTCAAGGGTAGACCTATGAAGTTGAAACGTCTTCTTGGCGCTGTCGTAACGCTTGGCGCCGCGATTGCCACCACATCCTCGATGGCCTGGGACAATCCCGCCAATCGATACGAGAACGCCTACAAGCAATACACTGATGCGGCATGTCCGCTGCCGGCGGACAAGATCGAGCATTTCGTCTACTTCAGCCGGGATCGCGAGGCGATCCGCGACCATGCCTTCCTGAGCAACAATCGCTTCACTGGTGCGCAGATCATGTATGTGTGGCGCCAGCTTGAGCCGACTGAGGGACAATACGATTTCTCGCTGATCCAGTCCGACATCGACTACCTCACCAAACACGGCAAGCGGCTTTTCATCCAGCTGCAGGATGCGTCGTTCTCTCCCGAGTACAAGCCGGTGCCCGACTATCTGGTGAAGGACGAATATGGCGGCGGCGTCACCGCGCAACGTAGCGACGATGGAGCCGTCGAAGGCTGGGTTGCCAAGCGCTGGAACGCCAAGGTCCAGGCGCGTTTCGCGGCATTGCTTGCAGCGCTCGGCAAGCAGTTCGACGGTGTTGTCGAGGGCATCAACCTCCAGGAAACGGCAATCGGCGTTACACCGGAGACGGATTCGTCCTTTACCCCGGACAAATATGTGGCAGCGCTCAAAACCAACATGCAAGCCATGAAAGCCGCCTTCCCAACGTCGACGACCATGCTCTACGCGAACTTCATGCCCGGCGAATGGCTACCGTGGGAGGACAAGGGATATCTGCGCGGGATCTACGAGTTTGGCGACAAGATCGGCGTCGGCATGGGGGCTCCTGATCTCATGTACAAGAAGAAGGGCCAACTCAACCATGCTTTGGCGATGATGCATGAAGGCAAGTTCACCGTGCCGCTCGGCATTGCCGTGCAGGACGGCAACTATGTCGGCGAAACAGGCTCGACCAACATCGTGGCAAAGCGCTTGAACCTGGTGCCAAGCCTCCATGCCTTTGCGCAGGATTTCCTCAAGGTCGGCTATATGTTCTGGGTCAACCAGGAGCCCTACTTCGAAGAGGACGTCCTGCCCTGCTTCTCGGCAAAGAAGGGCTGACGTGACAAATCACAGGCCGTGATGGCAGAAGCCGGCGACGCTATGACAAGTGCGGCGCTGGCTCCTTCCGCCGTTGCCCGCGTGGCCCGACTTGTGAAATGATGTCAACAAAAGTCGGGAGGATAAGATGGCATGCGGGTTCAGCATCACATCGTGATCGTCGAAGACGACCCGGTCACGCGGGCGAAGCTTGCCGGCTACTTCCTGGCCGAAGGCTACAAGGTCAGCGAGGCGGGCGACGGCGAGCAGATGCGCGCCATCATGGGCAGGCACCCGGCCGACCTTTTGATGATCGACATCAACCTGCCCGGCGAGGACGGTCTCAAGCTCACCCGCGAACAGCGCGAACGCTCCGATGTCGGCATCATCCTGGTCACCGGAAGAACAGATACCGTCGACCGCATCGTCGGGCTGGAGATCGGGGCTGACGATTACGTCACCAAGCCGGTCGAGCACCGTGAATTGCTGGCCCGGGTGAAGGGGCTGCTGCGCCGCGTCGGCAAGGGACGGCTGCCGCCGATGGCATCAGGCACGCGCCATTTCTACGGCTGGACGCTGGAGGTGGCGCGCCGCACACTGCAGGCATCCGACGGCACCTTCGTCGAACTGACAGGTGCCGAGTTCAAGCTCCTGGCGGTGCTGACGGCCAATCCGGGGCAAGTTCTGTCGCGCGAGCGCCTGCTGCACGAGATTTCCAGGCGCGAATGGGATGCGAGCGACCGCACCGTCGACGTGCTCGTCAGGCGTCTGCGGCAGAAGCTCAAGGACAATCCGCGCACGCCGCGCATCATCGTCACGTCCCATGGCGAGGGCTACTTCTTCGCCCCGGACGCCGCTCAGCACGCCCTGGGAATGAACTGATCCCAGGTCCTCAGGCCTGATGCGCCGGATCAGCAACAGTCTCCAGCATCGCTTCCCATTGCCGCGAGCCCTCGACAAAGGCGGCTTCGCAGGCTGCAACCATGCCGCCCAGATCGCCAACGGGCGATTGCGCGGCAGCGGCCTCCAGCCCTTCCGCCGCCTTCATGAGGCGCGGAAAGCCGAGTGAACCGGCGGTGCTGCGCGTGGCATGAGCAAGATCGCGCAAAGCTTCGCGATGGCCTAAGGCAAGCGCATCATGCATCGACTGGAAACGGCGCGGCAGGCTGTCATGGGCAATGCGGTGAAGCCGCCATACGGCCTCCGAACCAAGCGCCTTCACGTCGGCCTTGCAGGCAGCGACATCGATGGCGGCCACATCGGGACCCGCGGGCGGAACCGTGCGACCGGCCAGAGACGCCACCGCATCGAGCAGATGTTCATGCACGATGGGCTTGGCAACAAAAGCATCGACACCGGCGTCCAGATAACGCTCGATGTCGGTCTTGAACACATGCGCTGACATGGCAATGACGGGCAATTCCGGCGACGACAGTTCGGTCCGGATGCGGCCCATGGTCTCGATGCCGTCGATGCCGGGAAGGCTGACATCCATGACCACGACATCCGGCCTGAACTCGCCGATCGCTTCGAGAGCGAGATAGCCCGAACTCACCGCCTTCACATGGTGACCGGCCCGCGACAGCAACGTCGTCGAAACCAGCCGCGTCGCATCGTCGTCCTCGACGACGAGGATGTTGCACGCCGACGGCAACGTCTTGCGGGCACGGCGATGCTTTTCCGCTGACAGGGTGGCGGCCTTGGCCTTGCGCAGAGGCATGTCGAGCGTGAACGTGCTGCCCGATCTGCGCTGCGAGGCGACCGCGAGCTCCGCCCCCATCAGACGGGCAAATTCGCGGCTGATAGCAAGCCCAAGCCCCGTCCCGCCGAAGCGCCTTGTGATCGAGGCGTCCATCTGGGTGAAGGGCTGGAAGACGTCTTCCTGTCGCTCGCGGGAAATGCCGATCCCCGTATCCGAGACGGCGAGGCGCACGGTCTGCGCTTCCTTGCGATTGGCCGCCACCTCGACCCCGACAAGGACGTGGCCACGCTCGGTGAACTTGATCGCGTTGCTCACCAGGTTGAACAGGATCTGACGTATCTTGCCGGCATCAGCCGTGAAGGCTGCGCCGAGCTTGGGATCGATTTCCAGCCTCAGCTCGAGGCCTTTTTCGATCGCCATCGGCCGCATGAAGGCGACCACCCCCGTGACAAGCTTCGACAGGTCGAAATCGACCTTCTCGATCTCGACATTGCCCGACTCGACCTTCGAGTAATCGAGAATGGCGTTCAAAATGCCGAGCAGTGCTTCGCCGGAGCTGGCCGCCACCGACAGATGCTCGCGCTGCTTGGGGCCGAGCTTGCCGTCGGCCAGCAGGCGCATCATGCCGAGCATGCCGGTCATCGGCGTGCGGATTTCATGGCTCATGGTGGCCAGGAAGGCCGACTTGGCGCTGCTCGCCTGCTCGGCGCGGGCTCTTGCCTCGCCATGGTCGACTGCTTCCTGGCGCAGGCGCTTGTTGGCCAGCCGGATCTGCTCGGTCTGTTCTTCGACCAGTTGTTGCAGCTCTTCGCGGTGGCGCCTGAGTTCGTCGGTAATTCGCTCGCGATCCTGCTCAAGCTCGAGGCGCCGTCGCGACTCGTCGCGGAACTGGTTGACGGCGACCGCCATGGTGCGCAGCTCATCGTCGCCCGTATCGGTGACCGTGACGTCGAGATCGCCCGCTGTCAGCCGCTGCATTGCGCGTGACAGCCCGCTGAGACGGCGGACGAGATTGCGCTCGACATAGAACCATACGATTGCACCCGAAGCCAGGATCGCGACGAGCAACGTGACAACGAGCACGACAACGCCGATACGGACCGCATTATCGGCGCGTTCGGCCGTCGTCCTGGCAAACTCGTCGGAACGGTCGAGAATGTTCCTGGCAACCTGGTTCTGCGTCACCGCAAGATCGCGGTTGGCCTGAGCCATGGCGTCGAGGCTGCCGGCGAGATCGACGACCCGCTGGCGACGACCGAAGATCGAGCCTGAAACGGGCACATCGCCCGCTGCCGCCTCGATTGCGCCAAACAGTTCTACGCCCTGCTTGCGCCGCACCGGGTCGTCGATGCTGAGGATGCGTCGCCGGATGACCTTTACATGGTCCTGGAAAATGCCGCTGATCTCATTGATTTCGGCCCTCGATTCAGCCCGGCTCAGCCGGTTGATTAAAAGGCTGACCTGGGCGCTACGGTGGCGCAATTCGTACATGCGCTCCATCAGGTAGATGTCGTGCTCGATCAGCCGGTCGAGGGCGGTGTAGGCATCCTCGCGGCGCGTCGGGTCGCCGATCAGCCCGTAGAGATTTGCCGTCACCGCCGATGCGCCGGCAGAAGCGTTGGAAATCAGCGTCTCCGACAAAAGCAAAATCGACTGCGCCGCAGCCGCGGCCGCCTCGGCGCCGTCGCGATAGGCCTTGTCTTCGTCGAGACGCTGGCGCACCAGCTCGTTGTTCTGCTTCAGGTTCGCCAGCATCTTCTCGACCGAACCGGCGAAGGTCTCGACAAGGTCAGGGTCGATAGCAAGCTGCCTGACCTCGGCGAGCGACTTGACGATCTCCTGTGACAGCGTCGCAAGCTTGGCCTGCTCGGCCAAAAGCTCGTCGCGCGAGCGCACCGCGGCAAGGGCGGGTGCTGTGGCGATCAGTTTGGCGCTGAGTTCGGCGGTGCGCTGGGTCGCCGCCACCGCCGGCAGCGCCTGGGCGTTCACCACGGCCTGCGCATCGGCAATGTTGCGCAGGATCAGCCAGCTGACGATGCCGGAGGTCAGGGACAGGCCAGTGATGCACAGGAAGGCGAGAAACAGCCTCCCGCCGATGCCGAACCTATGAAGCATGGCTCATATAACCATGGTTTGCGCTGCCTGCGGAAGGTGTCTAGCGTAAGGCGATGTACGCATCTCCTGGCTGCCAGCGTCTGAGCCTGTTCGCGACCGCCCTCCTGGCATGCGGTATTGCCCATTCTGCCGGAGCGGCGGAGACGAGCTGGACGCTCAATGCCTGGGAGCCGCCATTCGACTATTCGAGACAACCGGCAACCATCGACTACCAACCGGTCGCCAAGGCGGCAAAGCCATGGCGCATCTGCGCCTCCTACCCTCACCTCAAGGATTCCTACTGGGTCAGCGTCAACTATGGCATGGTCGAGCAGGCGCGTTCGTCGGGCGTCAAGCTGACCGTCGTCGAGGCCGGCGGCTATCCCAATCTCGATCGCCAGATCGAGCAGATCCGCAATTGCAGCGCCAATGCCGATGCACTCATCGTTGGCACAGTATCCTATGAAGGGCTGACGCCGACGATCAAGGAGATCGCCAAGCGCATCCCTGTCATCGCCGCGGTCAACGATATCGACGATACCGGGATTTCAGCGAAATCGGGCGTCTCCTGGGAGGAAATGGGGCAGTCCATCGGCGCCTATCTGGCCCGGCTGCATCCCGCCGGCTCCATGCCGGTCAGCGTCGCCTGGTTTCCTGGACCGAAGGGAGCGGGATGGGTCAAGTTCGTCGAAGCCGGCTTCCAGCGCGCGCTGAAGCAGAGCTCGGCAAACATCGCCGCCGTCAAATGGGGCGACACCGGCGTCGAGATCCAACTGTTGCTGATCGAGGAAGTGCTCGAGGCCCAGCCCGACATCGACTACATCGTCGGCAGCGCCCCAACGGCCGATGCCGCCGTCAGTATCTTGAGAGCCCAAGGCCGGGCGAACCACGTCCAGATCCTTGCCGACTATTTCACCCACGGCACGTTCCGCGAAATCAACCGGGGCAAGGTGGTTGCCGCACCGACGGACTCTCCGCCCCTGCAAGGCCGCATCGCCATCGACCAGGCCATCCGTGCGATCGAAGGCACTTTGCGTTATCGCCATGTCGGTCCGCCGGTCCAGGTGATCGACCGGACGAATGTGCAGTCGCTCGACCTGGAACGCAGCCTCGCCCCCGCATGGTTCAAGCCTACCTTCGACGTGCAGTAGCCGGTCACATTTTTTCACAACAAGCATGGCTAATTTCACGTATCTCGGCGGACTGGTTCACAGCCGGCCGCTAGCCTGATGCTGAGGATTTTGCGGAAGCTGCGAGGAGGCAGTGACGGCCATGACAGGTGACACCTACCCCGCCGTACGCTCGGGTCCACCGCAACCGAGCTTGATCCTTCAGCCAGGGCTGCTTTTGCCTGGCATGGAGC